>DASYLY010000072.1:0-51023 GCA_036009365.1 Solirubrobacterales bacterium | reverse complement strand
CCCCGGCGGACATTCAGCAACGCCCATAGGGCTGTGCGTCCGCCGGGGATACCCACCGACCCTGCCCTGCTCGCCGCCGTGCGTCATCAGACCGCCTTGCGCAGCAGCCAGAGGAAAAGAGGGACGCCGAGGATCACCATGAAGGGGCCGACCGGCATCTCGATCGGGGCACGCAGGGTCCTGGCCAGGGTGTCGCCGGCGGCGAGCAGGGCGGCGCCGCCGATCGCTGAGGCGGGGACGACGTAGGTGTGGCTGGAGGTGCCGCCGGCCATCCGCACGACGTGGGGGACGACCAGGCCGAGGAAGCCGAGCAGACCGGCGATCGCCGCCGCGGCGGCTGCCAGCAGGGCGGCGGCGACACCGGCGCCGAGGCGGATCATCTGCGGCCGCGAGCCGAGCGAGGCGGCGACGTCGTCACCGAGGGCGAGGCGGTCGAGTGGGCGGATCAGGAACAGGGCGACGGCGAAGCCGACTGCGAAGTAGGGCCAGACCGTCTCCATGTCCTGCCAGCCGTTGGAGGTGAGGCCGCCGGCGATGAAGAAGATCGCCGAGGGCGCCCGTTCCGGGAAGGCGGCGAGCAGGCCGGTGGTGCCGGCGGTGAAGAGCGAGAGCATCGCGATCCCGGCGAGGATCACCTTGCCGGTGCTGCCGCGGTTGCGGCCGGTCCAGGCGAAGCCGAAGACCAGCGCCGCCGCCAGCAGGCCGAAGGCCAGCGCCGAGGCTGGCAGCAGGGCGATCGACCCTGGGAAGGCGATGATGACCAGGATCGCCCCGAAGCCGGCGCCGCCGGTGACGCCGATCACGTCGGGGGAGGCGAGCGGGTTGCCGAGCGCCCCCTGCAGGATCGCCCCGGCGACGCCGAGCGCGGCGCCGACGACCAGCGCCTCGACCGTGCGCGGCAGCCGCAGCGTCTCGACGATCTGCGTGTCGATGGCGTTGCCGCCCTTGCCGAAGAGGATGTCGAGCGTGTCGGCGAGCGGCAGCTTCACCGCTCCCAGCGCCAGCGAGGCGACAGTCGCGGCGACCAGCGCCAGCAGCAGCGCCACAAAGACCAGGGTCCGGCGCGCCAAGCTGCTCAGTTCTTCAGGTAGGCGCTGCGGACCTTGCGGATCGTGCGGGCGATGTCGGTGCCGGCCTGCAGCAGCGAGTTGTCGACCGAGACGTAGATCCGCCCGTTGCGGGCCGCCGAGGTGCTCGCCCAGGCGGGGTTCGTCCGTAGGTACTCGGTCAGCGAGGGGATGTCGTCCTCGTTGGCGTGGGGGACGGCGATGATCACGTCCGGGTTTTCGGCGACGACGATTTCGTCGGAGATCCGCTCGAAGCCGGAGCCGGAGCTGACGCCACCGGTCAGCAGCTCACCGCCGGCCTTGGCGACGATGTCGCCGCCCCAGCTGTTGGCGAGGAAGGTGAAGGGGGTGCGGCCGACGCCGAGGATCAGCATCACCTTGGGGTGCTGCACGATCCCCTTGCGGGCGTTTTCCACCTGCTTGCGCATCGACTGCAGGAGGTCGCGGGCGTAGTGCTTGCGCCCGACCATGGTGCCGATCTTGAAGGTGTCCGCGTAGGCGCCGTCGAGCGAGCGCGGCTCGCGGATGACAACGTCGATACCAAGCTCCTCCATCGACTGGTTTCCTTTTGCCCAAGTCTGTGAGGAGAAGACGATGTCGGGGTCGAGCGAGGCCAGTTGCTCGAGGTTGGGTCCGTTCGGGTGCGAGAGCGGCAGCACCTCGACGTTCTTCAGCTTCGGTGAGAAGCGTTCGGCGCCGCCGAGCGTCTGGCCGATCCCGACCGGGGTAACGCCGAGTTTGGCCAGGGTGTTGGCGGTGAAGGGGGTAAGCGCGACGATCCGCTTTGGGGGCACTGCCTGGCTCGAGGCCGGCAGCGCCAGGAAGACGAGCAGGAGCGCCAGCGCGGCCGTCCCCCCGAGCAAGGTTGAAGAGTTGAGCCTATGCCCCCGGCAACTCATCAACGAGCAAATCCGAGACCCCATGCCTACGCCGGGACCCGTGTGTCGATCACCTCGTAGTGGCGGACCTCACTCGTGTCGGCGAGCTGCCCGTCCGCGGGCCGGTGGCTCATCTTGAAGAGGTCGCCGTTGACCCAGGCTTTAAAGGCAGCGTCGTTCTCCCACTTGCTGAGCACGACGTACTCGCCGTCCCGATCGCGGCGCAGCAGCTCAAATCCGGCAAAGCCCTCCGCCTTGTACACGTGGCTCTCCCGCTGGAGGAACTGCTGCTCGAACGCCTCGCGGTTCTCCTCCGGCACATGCACGACATTCATCACGGTGACCAACGGGTTTCGCTCCTCTCGGGAGGGCGTCCGGCTAGCAAAGACTTAGGACGCCCTAATTAGGCTGACCTAAGTTAGGGTAGCCGAACTAAGGCCGAGGAGGAACCTGGGGCTCGCCGAGGCCATAGGTCTCGTAGGCCCCGAACTTGGCGAAGGTCTTATGGGTCGGCCCGTGGTAGTCGGAGGAGCCGGTGGTGAGGAGCCCGAGCTCCTCGCAGAGCTCCAGCAGGTGCGCCGTCTGCTCCTTGGAGTGGGCCGGGTAGAAGGTCTCGACTCCGTCGGCCCCGAGTGAACGGATCAGGTCCTCGACCTCGTCTGGCGCGGAGATGTCCCAGTAGGGGTGGGCGATCACGGCGACGCCGCCGGCGTCGCGGATCAGCTTGATCGCCTGCTCGGCGGTCGGCCAGCGGCGCGGCACGAAGGCCTTGGCGCCGGGCACCAGGTACTCCTCGAAGAACGGCCCCAGATCGCCGGTCGCCCCCGCCGCCCGCGCGATGTGCGGCCGCCCGATCGAGAGTGCGTCGCCGGACTCGCGCACCGCGTCCTCCAGGTGCAGGTCGAAGCCGTGCTCGCGCAGCTTCTCGATGATCTCCCCGGCCCGGGTGACCCGCTCGTGCTGCGCCCGCTCGCAGGCCGCGGCGATCTTTCCCAGGTCGATCCAGTAGCCGCAGATGTGCAGGTCTTCGGCGTACTCGTGCACGCACGACATCTCGATCGCGGGCACCAGCTCGATCCCCAGTCGCTCGGCGGCAGCCGCTGCCTCGGTCACTCCCGCGATCGCGTCGTGATCCGTCAGCGCCAGCGTCGTCACCCCGGCCTCGGCAGCCTTCTCGACGACCTCGCCGGCCGGAAGCTGGCCGTCGGAAACGGTCGAGTGACTCTGAAGCTCGATAAACATCGGGGCGCAGCCTATTGGCGCTGAGTGACTCAGGAGGGCCGGCATTCCTCCCCCGGAAACTTTGGGAGCGACAACGACGACGCGCTCCAGCTATGTGTGGGGCGGACGGTTTTCGGGGGAGGAATGCCGGCCCTCCCTTCCCCCGCCGACCCAAATAGACTGCGCCGCCGTGTTCCAGAAGGTGCTGATAGCCAACCGCGGCGAGATCGCCATCCGGGTCGCGCGAACCCTGAAGGAGATGGGGATCACCTCGGTCGCCGTCTACTCCGAGATCGACCGCGAGGCCCCGCACGTGCGGGAGGCCGACGAGGCATTCCTGATCGGGCCCGCGGTGCCGGCGGAAAGCTATCTCGACATCGGCAAGATCATCGCGACCGCCAAAGAGGCTGGAGCTGAAGCGATCCATCCTGGCTACGGATTCCTCGCTGAGAACGCCGACTTCGCTCGTGCCTGCGCCGAGGCGGAGATCGTCTTCATCGGCCCGCCCGCCGAGGCGATCGAAGAGATGGGGTCGAAGACGCGGGCCCGCGAGATCATGGCCGCCGCGGGAGTGCCGATCGTGCCTGGGGCGACGGAGCCGGCGGTGGATTTCGATGCGGCCAAACAGCAGGCCGACGAAGCCGGCTACCCGGTTGCCTGCAAGGCGGCGGGCGGCGGTGGGGGCAAGGGCTTCCGCGTGGCGCTGACGCCCGACGACCTGCAGGAGGCCTTCGAGGGCGCTGGCCGCGAAGGCGAGAAGTTCTTCTCCGACGACCGCGTCTACGTCGAGCGCTATCTGGAGGATCCGCGCCACGTCGAGGTTCAGGTGCTGGCCGACTCGCAGGGCAACGTGATCCACCTCGGCGAGCGCGACTGCTCGATCCAGCGCCGCCACCAGAAGGTGATCGAGGAGGCTCCCGGCCCCCAGGTCGACGCCGAGATGCGCGAGCGGATCGGCAAGATCGCCACCGACGCGGCTGCCGCGGTCGGCTACCGCGGCGCCGGCACGGTCGAGGGGATGCAGGTCGGCGACGAGTACTTCTTCCTCGAGATGAACACCCGGGTCCAGGTCGAGCACTGCGTGACCGAGATGGTCAGCGGCATCGACATCGTCCGCGAGCAGGTCCTGGTCGCGGCGGGCGAGCCGCTCTCGATCTCCCAAGAGGACGTCGAGCTGCGCGGCTGGGCGATCGAGTGCCGGATCAACGCCGAGGCTGCGCACAAGAAGTTCGCCCCGGCACCGGGAGCGATTACCACCTACCGCGAGCCCTCTGGCCCCGGCGTGCGGGTCGACTCGGGCGTCGAAGCCGGCTCCGAGGTAACGCCGATGTACGACCCGATGGTGGCCAAGCTGATCGTCTGGGACGTCGACCGCGAGCACGCGACGCGACGGATGTTGCGGGCGCTGGGCGAGTACGAGATCGGCGGCCTCACCACCCTGATCCCCTTCCACAAGGCGATCCTGGAGACCGAGCAGTGGGCGCGCGGGGAGACCTGCCGCGACCTGATGGAGGACCGCGACTGGCTGAAGTCGACCGCGCCCGAGACCGCGCCCGAGGCGGTTTCCGATGACGGCGCCGAGCTCGTCGCCCGCGACTACAAGGTCGAGGTCTCCGGCAAGCTCTTCGACGTCAAGGTGATCGGCGAGGCCCTCGCCGCCGGCACAGGCCCTGCGGCCGTCGGCAAGAAGCCGCCTAAGCGCGAGCGCAAGTCCGGCGGCGGCGCCAATTCCTCCAGTGCAGCGCTGCCCTCGCCGCTGCAGGGCACCGTCTTCAAAGTTGCCGTCGCCGAGGGAGCCGAGGTCGCCGAGGGCGACTTGATCTGCGTGATCGAGGCGATGAAGATGGAGAACGAGATCACGGCTCATCGGGCGGGCAAGGTAACGAGTCTCAGTGTCACCGAGGGCGCCGCGGTTGGTAGCGGCGACACCCTCGCCACCATCGAGTAGAGCGCGCTGGGTTAGGGGCCGCGGGGACTGCCTCGTTGGTGCCTAGCACCTTCGCTTCGCTTCGGTGCAACACAGACGGCGCCTGCGGCGCCGAAGAATCTCTCCGCGGTGCCGGTTGAGGCACCCACGAGGCAGTCCCCGCGGCCCAGCAATCCGCGGAAATACTCGATGGCGCCGAGGGTGAGGAAGCTTCCGGGGCGCCCTCGGTGACGTTGATGCCGGGCTGGCCCGCCCGACTCGCTAGGCGCTCCAGCTTGCTCGGGACGATCGCGCGGGGTCGCTTCAAGCCAAAGATGACGCGGCGGGAGTATTCAGCTCGGGACGCCTCGCGGAAATAGCTCGTGCTGCGGAGCGTGTCGTGGCGGGGGCTGGGGTGGTGCCGCTGAGCCTCAACCGGCACCGCGGAGTGATTGATCCGGCGCCGTAGGCGCCGTCTCTGTTGCACCGGAGCGAAGCGGAGGTGCTAGGCGAAAGCGGTGCCACCCACCGCCCCCGCCTGCGGAAACCTCACAGCAAGGACTATTTCCCCTGCTGTTTTTTCTGTTCCCGTTCTTTTTCCCGCTGTTCCTTCTCTTCCTGCCGTTCCTCTTCCCGCTGTTCCTTGTCGACCTTGCGCTGCTGCTCCCGCGTCAGTGGCAGTTTTTCGGTCGGTTCCTGGCATTTTTTGCCGATGCAGTCCTCGAGCCGGCGCAGCTCGTTGTGGAGGAAGGCGCGGATCGGGAAGAAGTTGCCGTTGCGGACCATGTTGTTGAGCTCGTAGGGGTCCTTGGTGATGTCGTAGAGCTCTTTCTGCCCGTCCGGCCACTCGATGTACTTGTAGGGGCCGAGACGGATTCCCTCGTAGTCCTTGGGCGGGGCGACGATCGAGGCGGTGGCGCCGCTGCTCGACCTCGCGCGGGCACCTGAGGCGCGGACGGTGCTCGAGGGTTCGGCGCCGTTAGCCTCGACGTCGTTGGTCTCGACGAAGGACTCGAAGAGGATCGGTCGCCGCGTGCGCAGGGTCGTGTCCTTCATGTACGGCACCAGCGAGCGACCATCGATGCTCTTGGTCGCTTCGGCCCCGGTCAGCTCCAGCAGCGTCGGAGCGATGTCGATGTTCGCCGCCAGCTCGCCCGTCGCGGTCGCCGGCTTGATCCCCGGCCCGCGGATCAGCAGCGGCAGGTGGGTCGAGGGCTCATAGGCGAGGAACTTGCCGCCGGTGAGGCGGTGCTCGCCGTAGAAGAAGCCGTTGTCAGAGGTGAAGACGATGTAGGTGTTGCGCAGCTCGCCCAAGTAGCCGAGCGTGTCGACCACCTGTTTGACCCCGTCGTCGATCGCCCGCAGCGACTCCAGCGCCTTCTGGTAGTAGACGCGGTAGGTGTGGATGTCGGTGGGCGAGAGGTAGGGCGCTTCGCGGATGAAGCGCGGCTTGTCGTTGACGTTGCCCTCGTTGAAGCCCTGTTCGCGGCTGTGCGGGTAAGCGGCGCCGGGCAAGCTGTCGTAGTGGCGCGACGCCGGCTCTGGGCCGGCCGGGCGACGGAAGTCGCCGTGCGGCGCGGTGTAGTCGAGCTGCACGTAGAAGGGCGTTTCCGGCGGCGTGCCGATCATCTCTTCACTGGCGACCCGGGTCAGGACATCGGTCTCGTAGAAGCACGGTTTGCCGTTCAGCGGGGCAAATGGGCAACCGGGGTCGTCCTTCTCGCCGTACAGCCGCGTGTCCCAGCTGCCGGAATCGCCGTAGGGGCCCTCGACGGTGCCGTTGTTGTTGAACTGGTAGCCGTAGAAGTAGTGGAAGGTGTCGGCGTTCAGCACCGTGTGCCAGGCGTTCCAGCCGGGCGGCTCGACTTCACCACGGTCGTACGGCTCGTCGCCGTAGCCGTTGAGGAACTTGCCGATGTGGATCGTCCGGTAGCCCGCGTTTTGCAGCCAGACCGGCAGGTTGTGGCTGGCGGCGCCGCGCGCCATGAAGCCGGTGAAGCCGCCGTTGGGCTGGACGTTGCCGCGGACGTTGTTGTTGTGGTTGTAGCGCCCGGTCATCAGGCTCACCCGGGACGGGCAGCAGAGCGGGTAGGGGACGTAATAGCGGTTGAAGGTGACCCCTTTGCCGGCGATCATTTCGAGCGTGTTCGGCATCACCGCCGCCGGCACGCCGCCGAGCGGCGTGTAGGTCGCGTAGAGCTGGTCGAGGGTCTGGTCGTCGGTCTGGATGACGACGATGTTCGGCCGCGGCGCCGTTTCCGTTTCGCCAGGCGCCGCCCCGGCGCTCGCGGGGCCGATCGCGAAGGCAATCGCTGCGGCCAGCGCCAGCAGGCTCGCCGCGAAGGCGAGCTGAGCGGCGCGCAGGGCACGCAGATGGGTCTGGGGTGGCGTGAAGCTATTCATCGGGCGCTAGGGCCGAAACCGGCGGGGCTCGCCGGAGTTGCGCCTGAAAGCTAGAAAACGCTCAGGACGCGCCGAGCTTTTTCGCTGCTTCGCGGAAGGTTTTGACCGTGGCGCTGGGGGCTTTGCGCCCTTCCAGTTTCTCGCCATGGCGGTTGACCCAGATGACCGGCACGTTCATTTTCAGCACCGGAGCGATGTCGGTCGTGTAGTCGCAGCCGATGTGCAGCCAGCCTTTCTTGCCGCCGATCCGCCGCGCGCACTCTTTGAAGTGGACGGGGTCCGGCTTGTAGCTGCGCACCTGCTGGGCGGTGACGACGAGATCGAGTTCGGTCCGCAGGTGTCGGCGCGAGATCCCCAGCAGTTTGTCGTCGGTATTGGTGATGATCCCGATCTCGTACTTCTTGCCGAGCCGGTCCATCGCCGCATTGGACTCGCGGAAGGGCAGCCAGTAGGCGACGCTATTGGGCAGGAACTGGGCCCGCGAGGGCTCCACCTCCCAGCCCAGCTCGCCGGCGACTTTGACGATCGTGCGGCGCAGGACCTCGGCGTAGAGCTCGTAGGAGCCGGCCATGATTTCGGCCTGAACCTCCATGAAGCGGGCGAGGAAGGGGCCTTCTTCGAAGCTGAATCCGTCTTTGGCCGCCTCTTTCTTGCAGGCCTCGACGATCCCCTTTTCCCAATCGATCAGGGTGCCGTAGCAGTCGGTGGTCACCCACTTAATGTTTTTGAGACTGGGAAGGGCCATGCGAGCCGCGGCATTATGCCATCGCCACCGTCTCGGCGCGTCACCCCCCGTCTCGGATAGGGTGCCCGGCCGCGTCTCCGGGCGCCTCTCTTTTTATGGACCTCCTCGAGTATCAGGGCAAGCAGCTGTTCGCCAAGCACGGAATCTCCGTGCCCAGTGGCGAGGTCGCTTCTACCGTCGAGGAGGCGGTCGCGGCGGCCGAGCGGATCGGCTACCCCTGCGCGATCAAGGCCCAGGTGCTGATCGGCGGCCGCGGCAAGGCGGGCGGGATCAAGATCGCTGCTGACGCCGAGGAGGCCCGCACCTACGCCGAGGCGATCATCGGCATGGACATCGTCGGCCCGCACGGGGAGGGCCCGTTCAAGGTCCACCGCGTCTGGGTCGAGGGCGGCTCCGACATTGCCTCGGAGTACTACGCCTCGGTCATCCTCGACCGCTCCGAGAAGAAGCTTTTGGCGATGGTTTCCAGCCAGGGAGGGATGGACATCGAGGCGGTCGCGGCGGAGAGCCCCGAGGCTCTGGTCAAGCGCCACATCGACCCGGCGGCGCCGTTCGACGCCGCCGCGGCCCGCCCGATCGTCGCCGACGCCGGCCTTGCCGAGGATGTGCTCGACGAGGCCGCCGAGGTGCTGGCGAAGCTGGCCGAGGTGGCGAGCTCCGAGGACGCGACCCTGATCGAGGTCAACCCGCTGATCGTCACCGCCGCTCGAGAGGTCGTCGCGCTCGACGCCAAGGTGACGATCGACGGCAACGCCACCTTTCGCCACCAGGACCTCGCCGACGAGGAGTTCATCGAGGACGAGGATCCGCAGGAGGCGATGGCGCGCGAGAAGGGCCTCACCTACGTGAAGCTCGACGGCAACGTCGGCATCCTTGCCAACGGCGCCGGCCTCTGCATGTCGACGCTCGACGTCGTCGCCCAGGCCGGTGGCGCCCCCGCCAACTTCCTCGACGCCGGCGGCGGCTCCAAGGCCGAGGCGATCGTCGACGCTTTGACGGTGATCACCTCCGACGAGAAGGTCAGCGCGATCCTCTTCAACATCTTCGGCGGCATCACCCGCTGCGACGAGATCGCCAAGGGCATCGTCACCGCCTCCCAGCAGCTCAACCTGCAGGTGCCGCTTGTGGTCCGGCTCGACGGCACCAACTCCGAGGAGGGCTTGAAGATCCTCGCCGAGGCGAATCTGCCGAACATGCACCAGGAGACGACGATGCTCGACGCGGCCCGCCGCGTCGTCGAGCTGGCGGGCTGAGATGAGCATCATCGTCGGCGAGAGCACCAAGCTTGTCGTCTCCGGCCTGACCGGCCGCGAGGGCTCCTTCCACGGACTGCGCAACCGTGACTACGGGACGGACCTGGTCGCCGGCGTCACCCCCGGCAAGGGTGGCCAGGACGTCGACGGGGTGCCGGTCTTCGACACGATCGCCGAATCGGTCGAGAAGGCCGGCGCCAACACCTCGATGATCTTCGTGCCGGCGCGCTTCGCTGCCCCGGCGATCGACGAGGCGATCGAGTCCGGCGTCGAGACGGTGATCGCGATCACCGAGGGGATCCCGGTCATCGACATGCTCGGCCTCTACTGGAAGGCGAAGGCGGCCGGGGTGCGGCTGCTCGGCCCCAACTGTCCCGGCGCGCTCTCGCCCGGCAAGGCCAACGTCGGCATCATCCCCGCCCAGTTCTTCGACCCGGGCCCAATCGGGGTCGTCTCCAAGTCGGGGACGCTGACCTACCAGATCGGCAACGAGCTGAAGCAGGCCGGCACCGGCAACTCCTCGATCGTCGGCATCGGCGGCGACCCGATCATCGGCTCCGACTTCATCGACATCCTGGCGCTGTACGAGGCCGATCCCGAGACCGAGCTGATCGTGATGGTCGGCGAGATCGGCGGCGACGCCGAGGAGCGGGCCGCTGAGTACATCGCCGCCGAGGTCTCCAAGCCCGTCGTCGCCTATATCGCCGGCTTCACGGCCCCTCCCGGCAAGCAAATGGGTCACGCTGGCGCGATCATCTCCGGCTCCTCGGGGACGGCGCAGGCGAAGAAGGAAGCGCTCGAGGCCAAGGGCGTGCGGGTCGGCGAAAGCCCGACCGAGACCGCGGCTATCGCGGTCGAGACGCTGCGCGGCTCCTAGACGCCTCCGAGTCGCAGCAGGCCTCGGATCTCCTCTGCGAGCTGGTCCGCTTCGCGGTCGAGGCGGCGGTGGGTTACGCGGATCGGCCGGTAGCCGGCGAGTAGGAACTTGGGGTCGCGGGCGCGGTCGCGCTCGAAAGCGGAACGGTGGCCGTGGAATTCCCAGCTGTCCAGCTCCGCCACCAGGCGCGCTGCTGGCCAGAGGACATCGACCTCGTGCCCGAGCACTTGGGCGTTGGTGGCAGGCGTCGGGATGCCGTAGTGACGGCAGAAGGCGAGGAAGCGATCCTCGAGAGGCGAGCGCGTGGTTTCAGCCGCTCGGGCCTCGGCCAGGAGTCGGCGGATCGGTCGCAGGGCCCGGCGCCCGTATCCCAGTTCGCAGACGCGCTCGACCTCGCCAAGGCGGAGTCGCTTCAGCCGGTCGGCTTCCTCCCAGGTCTTCTCGAGGCGCTCGAAATCGACTACTTCGGCAAGGTCGAAAAGCGTACGGGCGACTGAGGTGACGGGAATTCCGATGTGACGAGTGCGTTCCCTGGGCTCGTGAAAGCGGCAGCGATGAAGGCGGATCCCAAGTCGGCCCGGGCGGAACTGACGACCGCCAGGAGCCGTCACGTCTATACCTCCACGCGAGTCTCCTGTCAGTCCCCAGAGCACTGCCGCACTGCGGTGACTCAGTACCGCTTCCTCTCCGCAGGCGAGCACGGCCGCATGCCAGCGTCCGCTGCGGCCAAACGCCGTGTGACCGCAAGCGAACGCCTCCCGATGAAGTGGCGTCAGCCGCCCCGACCGCACCCACCGCTTTATCTCCCCTGCCCCCAGTCCCAGCTCCAAGAGCTGCCATCGCCCCACAGCTCCGTGCTGCCCATTAGCCAGCCGAGTCACCGCCTGTCCCCTCGCCTCCCCCCGCCGGCGTGTCCGAGTTTTGGGTGCCATATGGACCCCTAAGCTCGGACACGCCGGGGGTTCTCCCCGTGCGTGGCGAGAGTTCGCCGCAAGGTGGGCGTTGCTAGGGTCGAGGGCGATGGCTAACGAGACGATTTCCTTTGCTCGCGGGGCGCCTAGCGCCGACATCCTGCCGCACGAGGCGGTGAGGGATGCGGCTGCGGCGGCGCTGGCCAGCGATTGGGAAAAGGCGCTCTCCTACGGGACCGGGATTGGGCATCCGGGACTCTGCCAGTGGCTGGCCGAGCGGCACGGGGACCTTGATGCCGGGCAGGTGATGGTCGCCAATGGCTCGCTCGAGGCGGGGGCGATGCTGTTCGAGCACTTGCTGCAGCCCGGCGACCGGGTTGTCGTCGAGCAGCCGACCTACGACCGCACGCTGCTGATGCTGCAGCGGCTCGGGGTCGAGCTGGTGCCGGTGCCGCTGGAGGACGACGGAGTCGACCTGGCTGCCTTCGAGGCCGCCCTGGCAGAGGGGCCGATCAAGCTCGCCCACATCATCCCCAACTTCCACAACCCCGCCGGCTGCACGCTCTCCGCCGAGAAGCGGGTGCGGCTGGTCGAGCTGGCGGCCGAGCACGGCTTCTGGATCTTCGAGGACGACCCCTACCGGGAGCTGCCCTTCGAGGGCGAGGCGCTGGCGACGATGCTCTCGCTCGACAAGGCCGACCGGGTCATTCACGCCTCGTCTTTCTCGAAGACGGTCAGCCCCGGCGTCCGCGTCGGCTACCTCGCCGGCCCGGCGGGGGAGATCGGCAAGCTCGCCAAGCGCGCCAACGAGACCTACATCTCGCCCAACATGCTGGCCGAGTCGATCGTCCTCGAGCTCTGCCGCTCCGGCGGTCTCGACCGCAACATCGAGGTGGCGAAGGCGGCGCTGCGCGACCGCCGCGATGCCCTGGTCGCCGCCCTCAACGAGCAGATCCCGGAGGCCGAGTTCGTTGTTCCCGGCGGCGGCTACTTCCTCTGGCTCGACCTCGCCGAGGGGACCGACACCTTGGCTCTGCTGGCCGAGGCCAAGGGCGAGGGTGTCACCTTCGTCGCCGGTCCCGACTTCATGATCGACAGCGGCACCAACAGCCTGCGGCTCTCCTTCGCACCGGTCACGCCGGAGCAGGTCCCGGAGGGCGTGGCGCGTATCGCCCGTGCGCTCGACCGGATCCGCGCCGGCTCGCCCGCCTGACCGACCGGTCGGTCACCGCCGGCCGCTCAGCGAGCGCCCCGGTTACTCGACGACGATCGTCCCCTTCATGAAGGGGTGAAAGGCGCAGTAGTAGGAGAAGGTGCCCGGCTCCTCGAGGGTGATGCTGCCGGTCTGGTCCTCTTTGATCGTGCCGGATTCGAAGGCACCGGACTCGGTCGAGGTGGCGGTGTGGGGCGAGGAGTCGTGGTTGGTGAAGGCGAGCTTCGTCCCCTGCGGCACAGTGATGCTCGCCGGCTCGTAGGTGAAGTCTTCGATCGAGACCGACTTGGTGTCGTCGCCATCGCTCCCACAGCCGGTGAGACCGGCCATCGCGACGAGCAACAGGCAGGCGAAAAGAGGCAACAGCCGGGCAGTCCCCATGCCTTTGATACGGCCCCGCGGCGGGTTCGGATCAATGTCCGAAGCGATTGATCCACCGGCATCGAGGCGCCCGTAGGGGACCAACAGAAGCGCAAACCAGCGAGGAGGGACGAGATGCCCGGCAGCAAGGAACATGAGCAGAGTAGAGAGGGGAAGCCCGCAGGCAACGCGATCGCCCGCGCCGTCGGCGATCCCGTCTCGAGGCGCAAGTTCATGGCGCTGACCGGGGGCTCGGCGGCCGCCGCCGCCTTCCTCGCCGCCTGCGGCGACGACAGCGGCACCACGACCACGACCGCGGCGAAGCCCAGCGGCACGAGCGAAACTGAGCAGTTCGGCAAGGGGGACATCGGCATCCTCAACTACGCGCTCACGCTCGAGTACCTGGAGACGGCCTTCTACGCCGACGTCGTCAAGAGCGGCCTCTTCAAGGGCGCCGACCTGGAGACGATCCGCAAGTTCGGCAGCGAGGAGGCGGAGCACGTCGCTGCCCTGACCGCCGCCGTCAAGCAGCTCGGCGGCAAGCCGGCGCCGCAGCCGAAAACCGAGTTCCCGCTGAAGAGCGCCAAGTCGGTGCTGGAACTGGCGGGCACGGTCGAGAACCTCGGCGCCGCCGCCTACCTGGGCCAGGCGGCGAACATCGAGAGCCCGGAAGTGCTCGCTTCGGCCCTGGCGATCCACAGCGTCGAGGGCCGGCACGCCGCCGCCCTCAACACCCTGCTGGGCAAGTCGATCACGCCGGACGGGGCCTTTGCCAAGCCGGCGAGCGCGAAGACGGTCCTGAAGTCGGTCGAACCCTTCATCGTCGGCTGAGCGGCGAGCGGAGCGAAAGGAGAATCGAGATGCGCAACGAGGAACTGATCCACCCGGAGCTCGCCGGCGTCCACGTCGCCGAGGCCGACAGCGAGGACCTGACCCGCAGCGAGGTGATCCTCAAGGGTGCCCTGGCCGCGGGCGCGGTCTACGGCGCCGTCATGGTCGGACCGTTCGTGCGGCGGGCGCTGGCGATGTCCGGCGGCAGCGACGTCGACATCCTCAACTTCGCCCTCACCCTGGAGTACCTCGAGGCGAGCTTCTACGACGAAGCGAAGACGCGGGTCAAGGCGAGCGGCGAGCTGAAGAGCCTGATCGCGCTGCTGGCCGACGACGAGAAGCAGCACGTCGAAGCGCTGACGGCGACGATCGAGCAGCTCGGCGGCAAGCCGGTGGCGGAGCCGAAGTTCGACTTCCCCTACGGCGACACGGCCGGCTTCCTGAAGCTGGCGCAGACCCTCGAGGACACCGGGGTCAGCGCCTACAACGGCGCCGGCCCGGCGATCAAGTCCAAGGAAGTGCTTGGCGCGGCCGGCTCGATCGTCCAGGTCGAGGCGCGGCACGCGGCGGCGATCCGGTTGCAGAACGGCGAAGAACCGTCGCCGGAGGCTTTCGATCCCACCCTCAGCGAAGCCCAGGTGCTGAAGGCTGTGAAACCGCTGATCGCCTGAGCTGAGAGTCTGGATAGACGAGACGGACGACGATGGCGGTTAGACGAGAGAAAGCCGAGCGGCTGGCCGACGAGGAGCTGATGCCGCTGATCGGCGACAAGGACCCCGAGGCATTCGGCGTCTTCTACGACCGCCACGGCGGCGTCGCCTACTCGCTGGCGTACCGGATCGTCGGCGAGAGGGCGGCGGCCGAGGACGTCACCCAGGAGGCGTTCATCTCGATCTGGCGCAGCGGCGCTCGCTACGACCGCGGCCGTGGCAGTGTGCGTTCGTGGATGCTCAGGATCGTCCGCAACCGCGCCATCGACGCTCTGCGCAGCCGCGCCGGGAAAGCGCCGAAGCTCGACTTCGACGACGACGCGGCGCTCGAGCAGCGTCCGGCCGAGGAGCTGACCGAGGACGAGGCGATGCGCCATGAGACGGCGAGTGAGGTTCGCGGCGCCCTTGGCGAACTGCCCGGCGAGCAGTCGAAGGTGATCGAGCTGGCCTACTTCGGCGGCTTCAGCCACTCGGAGATCGCCGCGATGCTGGGGGTGCCGCTCGGCACGGTGAAGGGACGCATGAGACTGGGTTTGGAGAAGATTCGCGGCGAGCTGGCGGAGGGACTGGCATGAACGACAGAGATCACGATCGCGACCACGAGCGTTGGCGGGACGAGGCCGCCGCCTACGCGCTCGGCGCTCTGGACCCCGGCGAGACCGCCGAGTTCGAGCGCCACCTGGAGGGCTGCGAGCGCTGCCAGGCGGGGATCCGCTGGCTGATGCCGGCCGTCAACGCACTGCCCGAGGCCGCCGAGCCGGCGAAGCCGTCCGCCGCGCTGCGGGCAAGCATCCTCGGCGAGGTGCGAAGGGATGCCGCCGAGCACGCTCGTGCCGCCGGCACCATCCCTGGGGCCGAGGCCGGCGGCCGGCGTCGGCGGCTCGGCGATCTGCTCGGTGGCTCGGGGTCACGACCGATCGGGCTGCGGCCGCTGGCGGGACTCGCCGCGATCGCTCTCGTCGCCGTGGTGGCCGGCTACGCGATCGGCACCGGCGGCTCCGATGAGAGCGGCGGCGGCAGCACGATCGTCTCCCGGGAAAACGGGATCGCCGTGAAGATGGTCGGCGAAGGCGACTCGGGCACGCTGCAGCTCGCCAACGTTCCCCAGTTGCCCGACGACAGAGTCCTCGAGGCCTGGGTTCAGCGCGACGGCGAGGTGGAACCGGTGCGAGCGCTGTTCGTGCCCGACCGCGAAGGCCGCGCCAGCACGCAGCTTCCCGACATGACCGACGTCGAAGTGGTGATGGTCACCTCGGAGCCGAAAGGCGGCAGCGAGGCGCCCACTTCCTCGCCGATCGTGACCCTGTCCGTCCCCGGCTAGCGCCCGTAGCGGTCGCTAGACAAGACCAGCTGCTCCGGAATCGCCGCCCGCGGCGGCGGTGCCGGGTCGGCGCGCACGGAGACGGTCTCGGCGACGCTGCGGCTGACCTCGTGCTTACCGTCGGCGGAGGCAATTGTGACGCCCTCCTCGTCGGAGCTCTCGATCTTGCCCTCCAGCCCAGGATCGAGCCCCGCCGCCTTCAGGTAGTGCAGCAGCTCCTCGGCCTCGTTCTCGAAGCGCAAGATGGTGACGTCGGCACCGACCTCAACGTCGGCCAGCAGCGAGCCCTGCTCGCGGATCCCCTCGACGATCGGGTGGCCGTGGGGACAGGTCGTCGCGTCTCCGATCGCGGCCCGCATCCGCTCCTCCAGCACCGGCGACATCGCGTGCTCGATCCGCTCCGCCTCCTCGTGGACCTCGTCCCAGGGGATGCCGAGGACGTCGGTGAGGAAGCGCTCGATCATCCGGTGGCGCTGGACGATGTGGGTCGCGTGCGCACGGCCGGACTCGGTGAATTCGAGCGATTTGTCGGGCTTGCGGGCGATGTAGCCGTCGTTGACGAGGCGGCCGACCATCTCGTGCACGGTGGGCGGCGAGAGCTGCATCGCGCGGGCGATGTTGGCCCCGGTCATCGGCAGCCCGGCCTCCTCCAGCCAGAACATGATCTCCAGGTACTCCTGCTCCGCGACGGTCGCGCTCTCCGACGACAAACGATGCTCCTTCTGCTCTCGTTTAAAGGTCGGAGCCGATACTAGTGGCTGCTCAGCGCCGCTCGACCAGGGTCGAGACGATGGCCTCGTAGAAGCCGTCGCCCATGCTGCCCGCAGTCACCGTGGCGTTGTCCCAGGCACCGAGCATCGAGCGCAGGCCGGGGTCGCGCTCGGGCCCGTTGGCGACGACGAAGAAGCGACCGACCGCGGCGGCGACCTCGAGATCCTCGACCGAGTCGCCGACGGCGATGCACTCGGCCGGGTCGTAGCCGCGGGCGCGGGCGTGAGCGCTGACGGCGCCGGCCTTGCTGACCAGCTTCGGGACCAGGTGGTAGGCGTGGGTGGGGCCTTCGATCGCCGCCATCTCGCGGCCGATCGCGCCGTTGTCGAGCAGGCGCAGGTCGCCGGCGCCGTGCTCGCCGAGCAGCTCGTTGGCCTCGCCGACGTCGACCTTACCGCGGAAGAGGTGGGAGAGGACGCGGCCGTGGTGCCAGGGTGAGTGGTACTCCAGGCGCCCGTCGAAGTGCTCGAACAGCATCGCCGGCAGGCCGCGAGCCTCGATCTGCTCGTAGATCGTGCCGCTCTCGTCGGGAGCCATGTCGCCCGTCATCAGCGTCGTCTCGCCGTCGATCGCGAAGGCGCAGCCGGCCTCGTAGATGTAGGAGGTCTGGCCCATCAGCCGCGCCGCCTCGTGGACCTGCGGCTCGCGGCGGCCGGACATGATCACCACCTCGACCCCGGCTCGCGCGCAGGCCTCGAGGCCGCGCGCCTGGGCCAGCGAGAAGCGGCCCTCGGCGTCGCGGAACAGTGAGGCGCCCTGGCCGAGCAGGGTCCCGTCGAGGTCGGTATAGACGCAGCGCAGTGCCATGGATTGGGTCGACTACGGTAGCCGTCGGTGAACTGCCAAGGCTTTAGACGCTCGACGTGCGGGTCCTGTCACGGGGGAGGGGCCTGCGGGCGGGCAAGCGTGTCCGTTCTCGGCCCCTCCCCCGCGCCACCCGCGCGAGGAGCGGCACAGTGACCTGGCGGCTGAGCGATCGGGTGCTGGGGCTCGAACAGCCAGTCGGTGCCGGGATCGTCAACGTGACCGTCGACTCCATGTTTGAGGGGGCTCGGAGTGGGACGCCGGAACAGGCTGTGGCCGATGGGCTGGCGTTGGTCGAGGCGGGGTTCGACATGCTCGACGTCGGGGCGGTGGCGGCGCGGAGCGGGCCGCCGGTCTCTGCCGAGGACGAGGCGGCGGCGTTGGTTCCGGCGATCGAAGGGATGGTTGTGGCCGGGGTGCCGATCTCGGCGGACACCTTCTCGGTCGAGGTGGCTCGGCAGGCGCTGGCGGCGGGGGCGGTGGTGGTCAACGACATCTCCGGCGGTTGTGAGGAGATGTTCGGGTTGGTCGCCGAGAGTGGCTGCGGCTACGTGCTGATGCACATCGAGGGGCCGCCGCGGATCGACCGGCCCTGGCGTGAGTACGGCGACGTCGTCGACCACCTGAAGTCGTGGTTCGAGGGGAGAGTCGAGGCCGCTCGGGAGCTTGGCGTATCGGAGGAGCAGATCGCGATCGACCCCGGACTCGACTTCGACTTAAGTCCCGCCCAGGACCTGGAGATCCTGCGGCGGCTCGGCGAGCTGCGCTCGCTCGGCCTGCCGCTCTACGTCTCACTCTCCCGCAAGGACTTCATCGGCGCCGTCCTCGCCCGCTCCTGGGAGGAGCGCCTGCCACCGGGCGAACGCGAGTGGGGGACGGTGGCGGCGGTGGCATTGGCCGTCCGCGAGGGTGCCGACGTTCTCCGCATCCACGATCGTTCCTCACTGCAAGCAGTAAGGGTCGCTGGCGAAATCCGGAGGTCGGCAGACAAGGACGCAGGGAGACTGACAAGGGGTGCGCACCCAGGTGCGTGACCCGCAGGCAGTCGACCGAGGACACAGTCTGGCGGCGTCCGGATTCGCCAGATGGTCTGTTGCTATCGACCCGGCCAGGCGCGACGGGCGGGTCGTCGCCGAGGCGACGGAGGAGGAGCGGGGGGCGAAACGGCTGGCATTGCCGCCCTCACTCGATCCCGGTTTCGCCGATTCGCTGCGGACCTCCGGTGTCGAGCGCCTCTACACCCACCAGGCCGCGGCGCTGAAGGCTGCGGCGGACTCGGACCTGGTGATCACCAGTGGCACCGCCTCCGGCAAGAGCCTCGCCTTCAACCTGCCCGTGCTAGACGGCATCGCCCGCGACTCGAAGCGGCGGGCGCTCTACCTGTACCCGACCAAGGCGCTGGCCCAGGATCAGGCCCGCAAGCTCGCCCTGCTGAGGCCGCCGAACCTGCGCGAGGCGATCTACGACGGCGACACGCCGCGCGAGGAGCGCCCGGCGATCCGCCGCCGCAACAACCTCGTCCTCACCAACCCCGACATGCTCCACGTCGGCCTGCTGCCCAACCACAAGGCCTGGGGGGACTTCCTCGCCAATCTCGAGTGGGTCGTCGTCGACGAGGCCCACACCTACCGCGGCGTTTTCGGCTCCCACGTCGCCAACGTGTTGCGGCGGCTGCGGCGGGTGGCGCGCGCCTACGGGGCCGAGCCGCGCTTCCTGCTTGCCTCGGCGACGATCGCCAACCCAGTCGAGCTGGCCGAGCGGCTGGTCGGGACCTCGTTCGAGCTAATCGACGACGACGGCGCGCCGCGGGCCGGGCGCGAGGTGGCGATGTGGAACCCGCCGCTGCTCGACAAGGCGACGGGGGTGCGGCGCTCGGCGCTATCCGAGGCGGCGGACCTGCTCGCCGAGCTGGTTTCCCAGGGCGTGCGGACGATCTGCTTCCTCAAAAGCCGCCGCGGGATCGAGCTGATCCAGCGCTTCACCCGCGAAAACCTGGAGCGGCGGGGAAAGCCGGAGCTGGCGGCGCGGATCGCTCCCTACCGCGGCGGCTACACGCCGCAGCAGCGGCGCGAGATCGAGGCGCGGCTGAGTGCGGGCGAGCTGCTGGCGGTAGTCGCCACCGACGCCCTGGAGCTGGGAATCGACGTCGGCGAGCTCGACGCGGCGATCTGCGTCACCTTCCCCGGCACCGTCGCCAGCCTGCGGCAGATGTGGGGACGGGCCGGGCGCCGGCAGCGCGGGCTGGCCGTCTACGTCGCCGGCCAGGACGCGCTTGACCAGTTCTTCTGCCGCCACCCCGACGAGTTCCTCGAGCGCCCGGTCGAGGCGGCGATCCTCGACCACGGCAACGAGCAGATCGCCTCCCGGCACCTGATCGCCGCCGCCTACGAGCTGCCGCTTACCGACGCCGACGACGAGTTCTTCGGGCCGGAGTGGCGGCCGCGGGCGGAGCGGCTGCTGGGCGCGGGCGAGTTGCGCGGGGTTGGTGGCAAGCTGCTGCCGCGCCGCAGCGAGTTCGTCGCCGGTGGGATCTCGCTGCGCTCGGCCTCGGCGGACTCGGTGGCGGTTATCGAGCGCGAGTCGGGGGAGATGCTGGGGCTGGTCGAGGCCGAGCGCGCCTTCACGACGATCCATCCAGGGGCGGTCTACCTGCACCTCGGCCGCTCCTACGAGGTTGAGCGACTCGACGTCGAGGAGCGGCGGGCGATCGTCTCCAGCTTCGACGGCGACTGGTACACGCGGCCGAAAAAGGAGACCGAGATCTACATCGAACGGCTGCGCGAGCAGCGCACGGTAGCCGGGGTCGAGCTGAACTTCGGCGAGGTCTCGGTGACCGAGCAGGTGATCGCCTTCCAGCGCGTCTCGATCTCCGAGCAGGAGCCGATCGACATCGTCGCCCTGGAGCTGCCGGAGCAGAACTTCGCCACGCAGGCGCTCTGGTACGTGCTGCCGGAGCGGCTCAGCGGGGCGCTGCCGACGGAGGCGCTGCTCGGCTCCCTGCACGCGACCGAGCACGGACAGATCGCAGTGCTGCCGCTGATCGCGATGTGCGACCGCTGGGACATCGGCGGCCTCTCGACCAATGTCCACTTCCAGACCGGCAAGGCGACGATCTTCATCTACGACGGTCATCCCGGCGGGGTGGGGATCTCGCAGCGCGGCTACGAGCAGTTCGAGCGCCTGATCGGCGACGCCGAGCGCCTGATCGCCGAGTGCCCCTGCGAGTCCGGCTGCCCCTCCTGCGTGCAGAGTCCCAAGTGCGGCAATCTCAACGAACCGCTGCATAAGCAGGGCGCGCTGGAGCTGATGCGGACGATGCGGGGGGCGGGGGTGTGAAGGGCGAGGGTGGGCCTCGCCATCACGAACGGCATGGAGGTTCCGGTGAGGCCCACCCTCGCCCTTCGAAGCGCGCTCGGCAGATCGCCGTGATTGGCGCCGGCGGTTGCGCGCCCCAGGCGCCCGCAACCTCTCGGTTGTCTCTTCCGGCGAGGTCGTGATCGTGGCCGGCGGCGGAGTGGGGACGCTCTCGGAGATTGGCCACGCACGGGCGATCGGCCGCACCGTGGCGCTGCGCAGCTGCACGCTGAGCGGGCGCGAGGGGATGGAGGGCGCCCCCGGCGTCGTCCCCGCCGAGACCGCCGAAGAGGCGGTCGCCGCCGCGGTGTCGGCGCTCTGAGTTCTCTCCGGTCGTCGTTTGTAGGCCTATGCCGTACAAGCGACGACCGGAGCTCAGCGATCGGCCGGCCAGAGCTCGCGCATGGCGAGGATCGCGAAGGCGTGGGACCAGACGAGCGGGGTGGTCGAGCGTGGGAGGCCGGTGCGCGCGTCGACCCGCTCGGGTAGGTCGCCGGTCAGCGTGGCGGCGCGGCGCAGAGCGGCGAGCAGGAGCAGGGCATGGCGGCGATCCAGATGCGCGAGGGCGAGGCGGCCGTTGCGAAGATCGCCGCCGGCGAGCGCGGCGAAGGCCCAGGCGCTCCAAGCGGTCGGTGCCGTCCAGGGGTCGCGCTCGGGCCAGTCCGCGGAGGGAGCGATCCCGTAGCGCCCACCGTCGGCAAGTAGTTGCCGCAGCGATCGCCGCGCCGCCGGGTAGAGCGCTGGCTGTGGGAATGGCTGCACCGCCCAAGCCGCCGCCGAGTCGATCCCCGAGCCCGGGTCTTCGGCACGCCGCGAGAGCATCCCCGCATCCTCGAACTCGGCAGCTATCTCATCCCCCCGCCGGTGGGCCGATTTCCCTCCGTATGCGTGGGCTTTCGGCCCGTCGCTGGCGGCTGACGAGGCGATCGCGTTGGCGAGGTAGTCGCCGGGGGATTTCTCCTGATAATCGGCGAGGTCGCGCCAGGTAGAGGGGTTGGCGGGGATGGGCAGGCCGGCGGCGTCGGCGGCAATCGCGACCCAGGCGGCGGCGTCGCCCTGGGCGTCGCGTCCCTCGACCGGAGTGCCGCTGCCGTCGAAGCGGGCGGCGGCATCGAGGTCGAGGCCGAGCAGGAAGCCTGCCGCCTGCCGCGCCTCGGCTCGGTAGCCGGAGGCGGCGAGGGCGAGGACGGCGGTGCCGGCGTCACGCGGCCAGACGTAGGCCCAGCCGTCGCGGGCGCCGGCGGCGACGGCACCGCTGCGAGCAGAGGTCAGGGCCCGCAGCACCAGCAGCGAGCGTTCGTACAGCCGCCGCGCCCAAGCCGGTGCGCCGCTGCCCAACGGCTGAGCCCGCGCCAGCCAACGGCGGTCGGTGCTGATGGCCGTCCGGAAGATCCGCCGCGCCGTGTCGTCGTTACAGCGCAGCGCCGGGCTCGTTACAGGCACCACGACCTGGGCGGGTCTGGTGAGACAGGCGAGCGAGTCCCCGGCGGCGGCGTATTCGATCTCCACCTGCGTCGTGCTGAACCGCGCCGTCGTAGCCAGGACGCTCGTGCCGGGCCGGTAGCGCTGACGCACCGAATCGGCCCGCCATAGAGGCAGCGTCCCGCCGTCCCCGAGCCGTACCCGCGGCACGATCCCGGCATCGGCGGGCACGGTGCCGACGGCCTGCTGCTCGGCAGGGATCTCGATCAGCGCCGGCCCGGCGGCCGCTGGGCGCAGGTCGACCACGCCCCCGTAGGCATCGATCGCCGCCGTCAGCTCGCCGCTACCCACCACCGCGATCCCGAGGAATGGCGGCGGCATTCCCGGCAGTCCACTCGGCGTCCGCGGATCGGAAGAGGAGCCCCCCGAGACGAGCACCATCGCCACCGCCGCCGCGACGATCAACACCAGCCCTGCACGAAGCCAGACCACGCTCCAATGCAATCAGCCCCGACTCGCCCCCGGCCGCTAGCCTTCCCCTCTGCGCTGCCGCCGCGGCGCTTCCAGGCGAGGTAGCTCAGTTGGTAGAGCACACGACTGAAAATCGTGGTGTCGCGGGTTCGAATCCCGCCCTCGCCATTAACGTTCTCCCTGCAATCGATGCATTAGAGGAACCCGAGCAATAGGACACGTTTGGGACACGGTGTCCCAAACGTGTCCCAATCAGGGCGTTTTTGCTGCCGTCGAAGGACGGCGAGCCCGCGTCTCGTCATGTCGTTTGGCTTTATAGGCGGGCTCTAATGGGATGGCTTGTGTCTCGAACTTCCGTTCCACGAAGGGGATTCGTGGTGTCCTCGGTTCGATCTACCGAGCCTCCTTGAGAGCGCTTGCAGTGCCGGGCCTGTGGCTTGTGGTGCTCTACGACCACCCGACTCTGGGAATCGCTGTGGCCGCGACCGTCGCTACGATCGGTGATTGAGCCAGCGCAAAGCCGAGAAGGCGACTCATCACGAGAAGGCAACTCATCAGCAAGTCAACGAAAAAGAAGATGCGGATCGGCGGGGATGACCCGCGGCTTGCCCATGCAATTTTCACGCTGCGGGAGATCGCTGCCTATCTCGATGTCCCCAAGTCGACGGTCCATTGGTGGGCCCGTTCGCAGGGCGCGAAGCACCCCTTGATCACCTGCTTTCCATCCCGCGGCCGACAGGCAACCGTCCCGTTCATTGGTTTCGCCGAGGCTTTTGTCCTTTCGAGCTTCCGCCGCGCTGGCGTGCCCCTACAGCGGATACGCCCCGCCGTCGAGGTGCTGGAGAAGGAGATCGGAGTAGAGCACGCGTTGGCCTCCAAGCAGCTATACACCGACGGGGCAGAGGTTCTCTTCGATTACGCGAACAAAAGCGGTGAGCGCGAGGTTATGGAGCTGACGGTCGTGCGCACCCAGCAGCGTCAGTTCACCGGGGTCGTCAAGGACTACCTGAAACGTATTCACTACGGTGGAGACGGCTGGGCTAACTCCGTGCGACTGCCAACCTATGAGCACGCCGAGGTGGTTGTGGATCCACGCGTTGCCTTTGGTCTGCCGCTCGTCGTTCGCGGAGGCGCTCGTGTCGAGGATCTCGTCGATCGTTTTCAGGCGGGCGACTCCGTTAGCGAGATTGCCGCTGACTTCAGTGTGCAGCCTGCTGAGGTCGAGGACGTAATCCGAGTCGCTACCCGAGCGGCGGCCTGAAGACCTTCCAAAGGAGGGTCGCGTCCGATAGTCGGCGACGATGGCCCG
This sequence comes from Solirubrobacterales bacterium, assembly GCA_036009365.1. GTDB lineage: Bacteria > Actinomycetota > Thermoleophilia > Solirubrobacterales > 70-9 > VAYN01. Next base: position 27,196 of record DASYLY010000072.1, on the reverse strand, counting down.
ACGAACCGAACAGCCGCCCGAGTTCTTCGTCGACCGCAGCCTCGGCAAAAGCATCGTCGAAGCACTTCGCGCCACTGGCTTGACCGTCCATTCAATGGCGGATGTCTACGGAGAGGAACGGGCCCAGCGGCTTGCCGATGAGGTTTGGCTTCGAGATGCCGGCAAAAATGGCTGGATCGTGTTGACGAAGGACGACGCTATTCGCCGCCGGCCAGCAGAGCGCGACGCGCTGACGGATGCGGCGGTCAGGGCCTTTTGTCTTACCACCGCACAGCTGCGCGGCGCTGAGCAGATCGAGCGATTCGTCCAAAACCGCCATCGCATCCTTCGCCAGGCCCGAAGACCGGGTCCTTATATCTATGGCGTCTACGAGAGCGGTCTTAAGCGACTTTGGCCGGGACCCGATGCACGATTCCAAGCTCCGTAAGGTCGAACAGACCGCGCTCGTCGGCTCGGAGGGTTTGTGTTTTTGGCTCAGATTGCCCCTGCTCGTAGATCTCAAGGACGAGTTCGAGCCGCGGCGACTGGTAAGAATCCGGGATCTCAACACCAGCCTGGTCAAAAGGCGATTGGCCAGAGGAGTCTGGGCTCTCCCCGTAAGAAGGAGGTCCTTCCACCGATTGCGCACATCCTCTTGGAGGCTCCGACAACCCGCGTCGTCAATGAAGAGCCGCCCCTTCTTTGACCAGCAGGTACATCTGAGGTGTTCGGGGCCTCCCGGAGATACGGGCACTCCCGCGAGAATGCTTACCTCAACTGGTCGATATCCCTCGGCGGAGAGCGACACGATGCGTCGTCGCACAGACGCCTCCCTACCTCTCACGCTCCAGCTCTCCATCCGCCGAAAGAACCACGCCAAGACTGCCCCCACGATGAGGATCGCCCCACTCGCCGGGGCGATGGTCTCGGGCTGCTGAGGGACAACCGAGATGTAGATCCCTGCCGCGGCGGCCACGAACACGGTCGCTCCCACGGTTGGGAAATGCATGCTGATTCCTCCTGGAAGGCTTGAGAACCTAGCGACGGCGGTCAGCAGGACGAGGAGAACAACCGACAGGACAAGCGGCGTTACCGCTTGATTGAACTGGGAGTCCGTAACGATCTCATCTGACCTCAGAAATTCGACGCTGGATAGCGCCCCGGCCGTTTGGGACACGACGACCCCCTCCGTGTCCCAAACCCACCGGAATCCGGCCGGAACCACAGGTAACCAGCGCTCAGCTGCCTAATACAATGCAAACCGAGGAAGCCCCGAATTCCGCATGGTTATGCGGTTCTTGCGAGATATCCGGGCTGGCTTAGTCGGCCCGGATACACGACTGAAAATCGTGGTGTCGCGGGTTCGAATCCCGCCCTCGCCATCACCATCGTCCCCCTGGCTCTACCAGGGGCCTCTTCGCGCCCGGGACTGCGGCCGAGCGCCGTCTAAGGGGTGACTTCGAAGGGGGCGGCCAGGAACTGGGGTGGGCCTCCGTCGGGCCAGGATCCCCATCCGACTTCCTTGACGATCCGGTACTGACCGGGTGGGAAGCTCAGAGGCAGGCTGAGCGGAGTGCATCGCCCTGACCCTCCGGCCGAGGTGTAGCCCAGCCAGAGCAGCCAGCCGTCCCGGTCGGGTATCCGCCGGTGAAACCAGGCGCCTCCGACGTAGCGTTGGAGGCGGAACTCTTCCCCGGAGACGATCGGTTCCGTGCCGAAGTTCTCGACCCGGCTCAGCACTTGGTCGCCGGGGTGAAACTGGTTGCCGCTGAGGCCCAGCCGCGGGTCCCAGAGCTTCCGTTCGACCCTCAGGTAGCTGCTGTAGGTGGCGAGGTGCTTGCCGTCGAAGTCGGCGATTTCGACTTCGTAGCGATAGAAGCCGGGGGCGCGTGGAGGTTCGAGGAACAGTTTCACTTCGCGGGCGGCGTTGATCAGGCGGACCCGTTGCTTGCCCCGGGAAAGCACCTTCCCGGGGCTGCCGGCGGCGTCGACTGCCCGGATCCGGTTGCGGAGAGCCCAGTGCAGTGGCGTGTGCCCGGAGTAGTTTTCGCTGTGCAGCCAGAACCCGGCGCTCATGCCGGGGGTCAAGATCGGCCCTGCGGCGAAATCGATGCTGACCGTCTTCGGCCCGAAGGGCAGGTCGCCCGAATCGGGCGCTTCAAGCAGTGGCGGCAGGTGGGAGATGCCGAAGTCGTTGACGGGGCCGTCCGGGGTGCAGAACTCGGGGTTGCCGAAGGTGAACGGGTTGGAAGGATCGTTCGGGTCAGGGGCCTCTGCGGCTCCGGCCGGGGCCGCGAGCACGAGCGCTGCGGCGCATGCCATCAGTGCCGCTGCCGCCCGTCCCGCCATGTCTCGACTATAGGTAGGTTCGCCCCGTGGAGGCAAAGGCGATCGAGATCGAGGGGCGACACTTCGCCCACCACGCCGTTGGTGCCGGACCGCAGCTGCTGCTGATCAATGGCTACGCGGCGACCGCCGCGGACTGGGACCCGACGATGCTCGCCGGGTTGGCGCGCTCGTTCGAGCTGATCTGTCCGGACAACCGCGGCGTCGGCGACTCGGAGCTCGGTGGGGAGCCGCTGACGATCGACGGGATGGCGGCTGACCTCGAAGGATTGCTCGACACGCTCGGCCTCGAGCGGGTGCCGGTGGTCGGCTGGTCGATGGGTGGCTTTGTCGCGCAGCGCCTGGTGCAGCGGGCCCCGAAGAGGGTGGAGCGCCTAGCGTTGCTGTCGACCGATGCCGGTGGTCCCGGGGCGGTGCTCGCCGCACCCGAGGACTGGGGGCGGCTGACCGATCACTCGGGGACCTCTCGGGAGCAGGCGAGCCGACTGATCTCCCTGCTCTTCCCGCCGCCGGTGGCGGCGGAGATCGACCGTCAGTTCGGCGAGGTCGTGGCGGCCGCGAGGGCAGAGCTATCGCTGCAGGCGCTTGCTGCGCAGGAGGCGGCGATGGACTCTTGGCACGCCGAGGACGGCAGTGGCCCAGCGGGCGCGCCGGAGGGCGCCGGGGCGCTCTCGGTCCTGATCGCCCACGGCAGCGAGGACGTCGTCATCCCCGTGGCCAACGCCGCGGTGCTGGCCGACCACTGGCCCGGTGCCGAGGTCGAGTTGTTCGCCGGCGGCGGCCACGCCTTCATGGCGCAGGAGCCACAGAGGATCGCCGAGCTACTGATCTCGTTCCTCGGCGACTGAACCGCCCGCCAGGTCAGGCTTTCGCCAGCAACCGGAACAGCTCGTCGGTTTCCGGATCGCCGCTGAGCAGCGGCCGGAAGACCGGGACCTGCTCGCCGCCGAGGTAGAGGGTGCCGCCCCTCGCCTTGGCTCCCTCCGGCGCGTCGGCGATCCATACGTCGCTGCGCGGCCACGAGCCGTACTCGGCGCCGCGCAGGTAGACGTTGTGTTCGTGGCTGTCCTGTTCGCCGGTCGCGATCGCCTTGAAGGCGGCGACGCGATCGGCCGTCACCGCCAGCACGAAGCGTCGCGGCAGTGACTTCGAGCGACGCGGTCGCAGGACCTCGAACAGGGTCGAGAAGCTCGCCACCGCATCCGGCGAGGGCGTCTTGCCCTGGCGCAGCTCGCCCGCCGCGACGACGTCGGTGCCGAGCATGTGGGTGGCCTGCGCCACCATGCCGCCTTCGATCATCTCCATCACTTTGCCTGCGTTACCGCGATCGCCACCGAGACCGTCGCGGTGGAAGCGCAGTCGGTGTCGCCGACGACTTTGACCGAGACGGTCTGGGAGACGCTGGGGCTGGCGAGTCCGATCGGGCCGGTAACGCTGGCGAGCGGGATCAGGCCGGTCGGCTGGTCGGCGGTCGGTTTGAAGGCGCTGAGCGTGAGAGCCCCTTTGGCCGTGGTCCACTCGCTGCCGTTGACGAACGGCTGCACCGTCACGTCGCAGGGTTCTTCGCCGGTCCGCGAGAGGTTGCCCTTGGCTTCGATGCTGAGGAAGTTGACGACACCGGCCTGCGTCGTGAAGTTGGTCGGGCCGGAGAGGGCGACCGTGAGCGGCGTGGCGGCGTTGGCCTGAACCGGGCCGCCATTCGCCGTCGCGACCAGGTTGGTGCCGGCGGCAAGTTTGGTGAAGTCGACCGCCCCGGCCTTGATCTTGGCAGTCGCCACCGCGTTGTCCTTGATCTTGCCGACGGTGACCGCATTGCGTTTGATCTTGCCGGTGGTGACCGAGTTCGCCTTCAGCTTGTTGGCGCCGATCTTTCCCGATGCCGCCCAAACGACGCCGCCGCTCAGTGCCAGGAACAGGGCCAGGGACGCGACCACGTTGGCGTAGGTGAGCTGCTTTCCGACGGTTCGCATCAACACTGCCTTACCCCCTTGTCGAAGATCCGGGTCTGCTGAGACCCCCTAGGCAACTTATAACTCGGCAAGATCCCCGCCGATGCGATCGCTGCCGCATGACCCCCGCAAGCTGGCGGCGATCTACGCCGGCGGCGTGGCGGGGGCGCTGATTCGGGTGGGGTTGGCCGAGGCGGCCGCGATCAGCCCGGGACAGTGGCCGTGGGCGACCTTTGCCGTCAACTTGGTCGGGGCGCTGCTGCTCGGGTACTTCTTCGCGCTGCTGCGCGACCATCCGCAGGAGAGCCTCGCCCACCCGTTCCTCGGCACCGGCATCTGCGGCACCCTGACCACCTTCTCGACCATGCAGCTGGAGCTGTTCGAGATGATCGACGGGGGCTATCTGGGCCTCGCGGCCGCCTACACTGCTGTCACCGTCGCCGCCGGCTTCGCCTGCGTCCGGCTCGGGATCGGGCTCGAGGCGCGGCGGCCGAAGGTGGCGCGATGACGGCGCCGGGCTGGATCGCCGTCGGCCTGCTCGGCGGCGCTGCCGCCGCGGCGCGCTTCGCCGTCGATGCCGAGATCGCCGCTCGCGCCGAGAGCCGCTTTCCACTCGGGATCCTGGCCGTCAACCTCAGCGGCGCCCTGGCCCTTGGCCTCGTCGCCGGAGCTGCTCTGCACGGCCAGACGCTGGTCATCGTCGCCGGCGGCGGGATCGGCTCCTTCACCACCTTCTCGACCTGGATCCTCGATTCCCACCGGCTTGGGGAGGATGGTTACGGCCGGTTCGCCTGGCTCAACATCGGCGTCTCGCTGGTCGCCGGCTTCGCCGCGGTGGCCTTCGGTCACTGGCTCGGCACCGCCCTCTGAGGTCCCCTCGTCAGCTCAGAAGGCGTCGCTGAACCGTCCGCCCTCGTCTCTACTTTGAGATGGCGATGACTGAGCAGACTCAGATCGACGCCCTGGTTCCGGCGCGAGTGCCGCTGCGGGAGCTGGAGGACGGTCAGCGGGTCGCCGGCGTCTACGCCATCCGCGAGCGTGAGCTGCGCCGCAAGCGCAACGGCGAGCCCTGGCTGCGGCTCAGCATCGGCGACGCTACCGGCAGCGCCGAGGCGGTCTCCTGGGAGTCGGCCGAGGACTTCTACGCGCTGGCCGCTCCCGGCACGCCGGTCCACATAAGCGGCAGCTTCGAGGTCAGCGACCGTTGGGGGGCGAAGGTGAAGATGACCGGCCTGCGCGCGGCGGAGGCCAGCGAGTACGACTCGGCCGACCTGGCGGCGGAGTCAGACGTCTCGCTGCGGATGCTGGAAGCGAATTTGCGGCAGCTGCTCGACACCGTTCAAGACCGACAGCTACGCCACCTGCTCGACCTCTTCTTCGACTCCGACTCAGAGGCCTGGGCGCGCTTCCGCGAGGCGCCGGCGGCGAAGGTCTACCACCAGGCCTACCGCCACGGGCTGCTCGAGCACTCGCTCTCGGTCGCCCAGGCGGTCAGTGCCGCCGCCAACTTCTTCCCGGGGATCGATCGCGAGGTCGCCGTCACCGGCGCCCTCCTGCACGACATCGGCAAGACAGAGGCCTACAACGACGACCTGCTGGCGATCGACCTCACCGACGCTGGCCGCCTGCAGGGCGAGATCCCGCTCGGCTACTACCTGGTGCGCCGCCAGATCGAGGAGATCCCCGGCTTCGATCCCGAGCTGGCCCAGGCTGTCCTCCACATCATCCTCAGCCACCACGGCTCGCTCGAACACGGCTCACCTGTCGTTCCCGCCACCCGCGAGGCCGTCCTCGTCCACATGATCGACAACCTCGGCGGCCGTCTCGGCAGCTTCGACCGCATCGAGCGCAACCTGCCCGCCGGCGAGTCCTGGTCGGGCTTCGACCGCGCGCTCTCCGGCTCCGCTTACTTCGGCCGCCGCGACGGCCTCGCCGAAGACGCCGCCAAAGCCGCTTAGAGCTCAGCTCTCAAAACTTGACGGTGCACCTTTGTATTCGGTGCACGTCGCCGTGGGCCCTTTGGATGCAGCGAACGAGTTTTTTCGGGTCACCGTTCTTCTCCGCCGTGTGGAAGGACTTGCGGATCTCGCGCTGGACTTTCCTGTTGACGTCTTCGATCGTGCCGCTGATGTCGGTGATGTCGGCGCCGGGCCCGAATGACTTTTCGAAGCTCTTGTTGGCGCTGTCGATCGCGTGGTCGGTGGTGCTCAGGACCGGCTTGACGATGAAGAAGTAGGCGGCGGCGAGAACGGCAACCGAGACGAGAAGCCGCACTACGCCCGAAGTCAGAGTCCCGAAGATGTTGCGCAAGATTTCCATGGCGTCGATCGCACACTATCCTGCGACCCGTGGCGAAGGACACCGAGAAGCTGATTCGCCAGCTCTCGCTGATCTCGTTCCTGATGGCACAGGGGAGGCCGGTTTCGGCCCTTGAGATCAAGCGCGAGGTGGAGGGTTACAGCGACATGAACGACGACGCGTTCGCGCGTCGTTTCTACGCCGACCGCGCGGAGCTGGAAAGCCTCGGCATCCAGCTCGGGGTCGAGAAGCCGGGCGAGGGCTTCTTCGAGGCGGAGCTGTACTCGCTGCCGCCGGAGAACTTCTACCTCGACGCGATCTCCTTCGCCGCCGACGAGCTGGCGGCGCTGAGCACGGCGCTGCTGCTGCTGACCGACGGCGGCTTCGCCTACGCCGAGCCGCTGCGCCTGGCCCTGCAGCAGGTCGCCTGGGGCCACCCGAACCCGCTCAGCGAGGGCGAGCGGGCGCCGATCGAGATGGCGATGACCGCCTCTGCCGGCGGCCGCGACCTCTCCCAGCGCCTCTCCAAGATCGAGACGGCGATCAGCCGCCGCAAGACGATCGAGTTCACCTATTACACGATGGAGCGGGGCGAGATCGAGAAGCGCAAGGTCGACCCCTACCACCTGGTCTTCCGCGGCGGCCAGTTCTACTTGATCGGCCTCGCGCACGAGCGCGAGGCGGTGCGCGTCTTCCGGCTCTCGCGGATCCAGGGCAAGGTCGGATACGCCTCCAAGGCCGAGCACGACTTCTCGCCCCCCGAGGACTTCGACCGCCGCGACTACGGCAGCCGCGCCGACTGGCAACTGGGCGAGACGAAGGGGACGGCGAAGATCTTCGTCCGCGACCGCATCTCCTGGCTGATCGAGCGGGATTTCGGCAGCTACGGCGAGCTGCGCGCGGCGAAGAAGTCCGATGGTGCCCCCGGCAAAGGCATGGTTTTCGAGACCTCCTACGCCTCCGACCGCGAGCTGATCGCCTGGGTGCTGCGCTGGCGCCAGAACGCCCAGGTGCTGGCCCCGGAGGAGCTGCGGGCGGAGGTCGACGGCCGCGTCGGACTGCTCCGCGATCGCCACCAGAACGGCTTCGAGCCGGCCGAGATCGTCGACCGGCCGCTGCGCGAGGCGCCGCGCCGCTCGCGCTCCAACGGCCGCGGCGAGGCGGCGATCCGTCCCGAGCGCTTCGCCCGCCTCGTCACCCTCGCCGGGATGCTGATCGAAGCGGCGAAAAAGGGCGAGAAGCTCCAGGTCATCGAGCTGCGCCAGCGGCTGGAACTGACCGACGAGGAGCTGCGCGAGGACATCGAGCTGCTCAACGTCGTCAACTTCGGCGGTGGCACCTACGTCCTCTACGCCGAATACCAGGGCGACGAAATCGAGGTCGACTCGCAGCCCTACGGCGACAACTTCGCCCGCCCGGCGCGGCTCCTGCCACTCGAGGCCAAGGCCCTGGTCGCCGCGATCGACCTCTTCGGTGAGCACCTGCCGCAGAGCGACCTGCAGAGCGCCCGCCGGAAAATCGTCGACGCGCTCGGCCACGACCCCTCCGAGGAGGGGCTGGAGATCGCCCCGTCCGGTGGTGGCGACGCCGAGGTAGCGCGGACCGTCAACGAGGCGATCGCCCAGAGCCGGGTCCTGGAGCTGAGCTATTACAAGGAGAACGAGGACCAGTTCACCAACCGCTCGGTCGAGCCGTACCGGCTGGAGAACGGGCGCGAGGGCTGGTACGTCGAGTGCTACGACCTGACCAAAGAGGGAGTCCGCCACTTCAAGCTCGACCGGGTCAAAGAGGCGAAGCTGTCCGACGAGCGCTTCGAGCCCCGCTCTGAGGTCGAGGAGCTGGCCGGGGTCGAGGGCTGGATGACCCACGGCGAGGTGCCGACCGCCCATGTCGCTCGCGTCTGGGTCTCGCCCGAGCGAGCCCGCTGGCTGCGCGAGGAGCGGACCGTGGTCGAGGAGCTGGCCGACGGCGCCGTCGTCGTCGAGCTGCCCTACGCGGGCACCTCCTGGCTGGTGCGAGAGATCCTTCGCGGCGCTGGCGACCTGGTTGTGCTCGAGCCCGACGACGCCCGCGAGGCGATCGTCAAAGAGGTCGCGGGCTGAGATCGCTGGAGACGAGGCCCCCTTTTGCCATGCGATAGATGGAAAAAGGAGGGCTCGTCCTGATGGGGGAGGTGGTTGCGCCCGGCCATCCCGAGGTTCTTCGGCTCATCGCCCCCAACCCGGGGCCGATGACGCTGGAAGGGACGAACACCTATCTCTTCGGCTCGTGGCCCTGCGCGATAATCGATCCCGGGCCCGACCACGCCGGCCACCTCGAGGCGATCCGCACCGCCGCCGAGCGGCGGGGCGGGATTGGCGTCGTCCTGCTGACCCACTCACATGGCGATCACGCCGACGGGGCGGAGCGGTTGGCGACACGCGCCGGTGAGGACGGCGCCCGCCCACCCGTGGTGCTGCCGGGTGACGGTGAGACCCATGCCGGCTTGCGCGCCATCGCCACTCCAGGCCACGCCGCCGACCACGTCTGCTTCCTCAGCGAAAACGGCGTCTGCTTCAGCGGCGACCTCGTGCTCGGCCTTGGTTCCACGATCGTCCCGCCGGGCGGCGGTTCGCTCGCCGCCTACATGCGCTCGCTGCGGCTGCTGCAGGCCGAGCCGATCGAGCTGATCGCCCCCGGCCACGGCCCCTGGGTCGAGGACCCGGTCGCCAAGCTCGCCGAATACGTCGAGCATCGCGAGATGCGCGAGCGTCGCCTGCTCGCCGCCCTCGACCGTGGCGAGCGCTCCCGCGCCGCCCTCGTCGCCGAGGCCTGGAACGACATCCCGATCGAGTTGCTGCCGATGGCGGCGATGGCGATGGAGGCCCACCTTGAAAAGCTTGAGGAAGAGGAACGCTTGCCCGCTGGGCTGACCACCTGATAGACCATTGCGATGAATCTCCTGACCGACTGCCGGACGGTCCGTGCCGGATTCCTGGCCGCCGCCGTCGGGACCGGGCTGACGACGGCGGCCTCGGCCGCGGCTTGGCACTGGCTGGCGCGGCGACCACTGCCGCAGCAGCGGGGGATGATCGAGCTGGAGGGGCTGGGCGGCCGGGTGCGGGTGCGGCGCGACCGCTGGGGGGTCCCCCACATTGATGTAGACGACTACGACGACCTGCATTTCGCCCAGGGCTTCTGTCACGGACAGGACCGGCTCTGGCAGATGGACTTCTATCGGCGCGTGGTCGAGGGCCGGGTCGCGGAGATGGCCGGCGACGACGGCCTGGCGATCGATCGCCTGCTGCGGACGCTGGGAATCCGCCGCGCCGCCGAGCGCGAGGCAGCAGCGCTCGAGCCGCCTCTGCACGCCCGGCTCGAGCGCTTCTGCGAGGGCGTCAACGCGTCCGTTGGCGCCGCCACGGCGCTGCCGTTCGAGATGCAGCTGCTGAAACTCGATTTCGCACCCTGGCGCCCAGCCGACATCCTCAGCCTCGGCAAGCTGCTCGCCTTCGGCCTTTCGACCAACTGGGAGCGGGAGCTACTGCGGGCCGACATGGTGCGGACGCTGGGCCCGGAGCTGACCGCGAAGCTCGACCCTGGTTACCCGGCCGACAACCCCGTGGTCACCGAGGAAGCCTGGTCGGGCGACGGGCTGGCGATCGTCGAGCAGATCGACGCCGTGCGCCGCTCGCTCGGCCTCGCCGTGGAGGCAAGCGGCTCCAACAACTGGGCCATCAGCGGCGCCCGCAGCGCCACCGGCGGCCCGCTGATAGCCGGTGACCCGCACCTTCCCCCGAGCATGCCGGGTATCTGGTACCAGGTCAGCCTGCGCCACCGCGACCGTTTCGTCCGCGGCGCCTCGATGCCGGGGATGCCCGGCGTCTACATGGGTCAGAACAACGACGTCTGCTGGACCTTCACCAACGTCATGGCGGACGTCCAGGACCTCTTCATCGAGCGGATCGAGGGTGATAGCTACCTGTTCGAAGGGGAGTGGCAGCCGCTGCAGGTCGTCCGCGAGGAGATCACGGTCAAGGGCCACGAGGAGCCGGTGGCGATCGACGTTCGTCACACCCACCACGGGCCGATCGTCAACGAGGCGCTGGGCGCCGACGAGGCCGAGCCGCTGGCGCTGCGCTGGGCGACGCTCGACGAGCCGACCTCCTTCGCCGGCATGTTCGAGCTGCTGGAGATCGGCTCCGGCGCGGAGCTTGTCGCCAAGCTCGAGGGCCACACCTCGCCGGCCTCGAACCTGGTCTGGGCCGACCGCGACTCGATCGGCTACAAGCTGATCGGCCGCCTGCCGCGCCGCCGCGGCGGCTGTCCGGACTTGCCGAAGCCAGGCTGGACGGGCGAGTACGAGTGGGAGGGGACGGTGCCTTACGAGGAGCTACCGGAGGTCGTCGACCCCGCCAGTGGCTTCCTCGTCACTGCCAACAACCGCATCGTCGGCGACGAGTACCCACACCACATCACCAGCGAGTGGCTCGATGGCTTCCGCGCCAAGCGGATCGAGCAGTTGCTTACAGGGAGCGACGAGCATGACCTCGAGGGTTTCGCGGCGATGCAGACTGACGTCCTTTCGCTGCCCGGCCTAGAGGCGGCGCGGCGGCTGGGCCGGCTCTCGCCCCGTGGCCAGCGCGAGGTCAGCGCCCTGGAGCGCCTGCGCAGCTGGGACGGCCGGCTCGACCCGGAGACGATCGCCGGCACGATCTACCAGGCCTTCCTACTGCGCCTGGGGCGCGAAGTGGCGCGCGCCGCGATCGGCGACCGCGACCTCTGCGAGCGCTGGCTCGACCGCGCCGACAATGGCTTCACCGCCCACACCACCTCGCCCTGGCGCTGGCACTCCCACCTGATGAAGCTCTGGGAGGAGGGCGATGAAGAGCTGATCGGTCGCCCCTGGGACGGACTGGTGCTGGAGGCGCTTAGTGGCGCCCTCGACGACCTCGCCGAGCGCTTCGGCCCCGATCCCGACGGCTGGCGCTGGGGGAGGGTGCACGAGATGGAGTTCCCCCACCCGCTCGGCGATGCCAACCCGCTGCTGCGCCGGCTGCTCAACCGCCGCCTCCGCGCCGGCGGCGCTCAGGAGACGGTAAGCCAGATTGCCTACGACCCCAACGACCCCTACAAAGCCGTCTGGGCACCGAGCTGGCGCATGGTTGCCGACCCGGCCGACCCCGACCGCTCGCGCTGGCAGATGTTCACTGGCCAGTCCGGCCATCCCGCCAGCCCCCATTACGACGACCTCCAGGCCGATTGGCTCGAGGGCCGCACCCAGCCGATGTGCGGCGAGGGCCCCTGGCAGGAGCTGGAGCTGATTCCCGCCTGACCGGGCACGAGTCTGCAGTTACCCGTGTATAGGACGGGTTAGGGCAGACTCGTGGAGGACCGCGACCCTGTGGACGCGAATGGGTTGGAGATGGGTATGCGTGCTCGAATCGGATTGGTCGCAGCGCTGACGGCGCTGGTGCTCGGGGTGCCGGCGCCGGCGGTGCAAGCGCAGACGCAGCGGACCGTCCATTTCCGCGGGGAGGCGGTGCGGGTTCCCACCTCCTGGCCGGTCTACCGGCTGGCGGAGCGACCGCGGTTGTGCGTGCGGCTCGACCGCAGGGCCGTGTACCTGGGCTCCCCCGGGGCCGAACAGCGCTGCCCCTCCGAAGCGATCGGGCGGCGACGGGCGATCCTGATCGATCCCGCCGCCAGGCGACCGGAAGCGAGGACCAGCGCCCGGCCGCTGCTGAAACTGGCCTCCTCGGGCGACTTCACTGGCCTCGGCTTCGACGCCTGCACGGCCCCTTCGGCACGGGCGATGTCGGCCTGGGAGGACTCTCCCTACCGGGCGATCGGCGTCTACATCGGCGGTCTCAACCGCGGCTGTTCGCAACCCAACCTGACCGCCGCCTGGGTGCGCGAAAGGGTCGCTTCCGGCTGGCACCTGATCCCGACCTACGTCGGCCTGCAGGCGCCGACAAGCAGCTGCAGTTCCTGCGCCACCCTGAGCACCGGCTCGGCCACCGTGCAGGGCACGGCGGAGGCCGAAGACGCGGTCGAGCAGGCGCGGGCGATCGGGATCGGCCCCGGCAGCCCGATCTACTTCGACATGGAGAGCTACTCGCGCAGCTCCAGCGCCAGCAACGCGACCCTGACCTTCCTTGCCGCCTGGACGACCGCGCTGCACGCCGCCGGCTACGAGTCCGGCGTCTACAGCAGCAGCGCCTCCGGCATCGCCGACCTGGCAGCCAAGGTCGGGACCTCCTACGCGGCCCCGGACAACCTCTGGATCGCCAACTGGAACGGCCTCAAGAACACCGACGATCCCTACGTGCCGGACAACGCCTGGAGCAATCACCAGCGCATCCACCAGTACCGCGGCGGCCACGACGAGAGCTACGGCGGGGTGACGATCAACATTGACAACAACTACGTCGAAGGCGCGACGGTGGGAGCGATCTCCAGCGCCTCCGCCGAACCGAGGGGGCGGCTCGACTCGGCCAGCTCGCCGCTGCCGGGTCAGGTGAGGCTGACGGGTTGGGCCTACGACCCGAGCCTGCCGACCGCGCCGGCGGCGATCCGCGCCTACGTTGGGGGCACCGCCGGCAAGCCGGGCTCGAAGCTCTACGAACTGGGTCAGATCGCCGTCAACCCGCGCCCCGACATCGCCGCGATCCACCGCACCGCCGGCGGCAACCACGGCTTCGACGTCAGCTTCCCGGTCGTCGCCTCGCGGCGGCAGCGGGTCTGCGCCTACGCCGTCGGCCCCGGCTCCGAAACGAGCAAGCTGCTCGGCTGTCGCACGGTGGGCATTGCGGTGCCGATGACCATCCTCCGCCTGACGCACTTCCGTGGTGGTGTGCAACTGACGCTGCGCTGCGAGTGGCCGGTGGAAACCCAGTGCCCGGGTCAGATCCTGATGCGGGCCAAGGTCAGGGTTGGGCATGGCCGGCGGTCGAGGCTGATCCGCGCCGCCGTCGCCCGCCGCTCCTTCACGCTCACTGGCGGCCAGTTCCACAGCTTTCGCGTCGCCCTGACCCCCCGCGGGCGTCAGCTCGCCGGCGATCGCATCAAGCTGCGGGCACAGCTCGCCGTCGCCATCCCCGGCGGCAAAGTCACCCGCACGATCGCCCTGCGGCCCTGACGGGCGCGGCGCCGCTCAGGTGCTGCGCTCGAAATTGGTGACCAGCTCGACTATCTCCGGCGGTGCCTTGCCGGGCGAGCCGGTGTCGAAGGGCGGGTCGGGGTCGTACTCGATCCCCAGCTGGATCGCCTGCGCCACCTCCGGGCCGACCTCGCGGGAGACCAGGTGCAGGGACATGTCGAGCCCGGCGGTGACGCCGGCGGCGGTGATCGTCTTGCCGTCCTCGACGTAGCGGCCGCCGACCGCGTCGGCGCCGAGCTCGCGCAGTCGCTCGAGGTAGAGCCAGTTCGAGGTCGCGCGCTTGCCATTGAGCAGGCCGGCGGCGGCAAGGACGAGCGAGCCAGTGCAGACCGAGGTGGTCCACTTGGTGCCGCGGTCGACCTGGCGCAGCCACTCCAGCACTTCCTCGTCCTCGATCAGAGCCGGGTTGCCGCTGCCGCCGGCGATGCGGCTGCCGGGGCCGCCGGGGACGACGACGATGCCGGGCTCGGTCACCTCCTCGAGCGAGTAGTCGGCGTTGAGCCCGAGGAAGCCGCTGTCGGTGCGGACCTCGCCCTTGGATTTGGCGACGAAGCGAACCTCCCAGCCGGGCACGGAGCGCAGCACCTCGTAGGGGCCGATCGCGTCGAGGGCGGTGAGCTTGTCGAAGATGAGGATTGCGATTTGCATGGCGGCATCCTCCCCTGCGCGGCGCATGGTTTCCAGAGGCAGGAATGACAATGTTCGCTAGATTCCTGCCATGCACCGGGTTGTCGCACTCTGTCTGGACGGCGTCGTCGCCTTCGACCTCGCGGCGCCGGCGCAGGTATTCACCAGCGCCCTGGACGCGGACGGGAGGCCGCTGTACGAGTTCTCGGCCTGCACGGCGGGTGGGGAGGAGGTGGGGACGACGACCGGCTTCGGGCTCAGCCCGCAGGCAGGTCTCGAGGCCCTGGCCCTCGCCGAGACGGTCGTCGTCCCCGGCTACTTCGCGGTCTACTCGCGGCCGCCCGGTGAGGTGCTGCTCGCTCTCGAAGCAGCAGCCGCCCGCGGTACCCGCGTGCTCTCGGTCTGCACCGGCGCCTTCGCCCTCGCCCACGCCGGCTTGCTCGACGGTCGCCGCGCCACCACCCACTGGCGCTGGGCGGCGGACCTGGCGGAGCGCTTCCCGGCAATCGCCGTCGACCCCGCCGTTCTCTACGTCGACGAGGGCGAGGTGATGACCTCGGCCGGGCTCAGCGCCGGCATTGACCTCTGCCTCCACGTCGTCCGCGAGGACTTCGGTGCGGCCGCTGGCGAGCGCGTTGCCCGCCACATGGTCGCCGCGCCCCACCGCGAGGGCGGCCAGGCCCAGTTCGTCGAGCGCCCGCCGGCCACGAGCGACTCCGGCTCGCTGGAGCGGACCCGCCGCTGGGCGGCGGAGCGCCTGGCCGAGCCACTCGACGTCGCCGCGATGTCGTGCCATGCCCGTGTCAGCCCCCGCACGTTCGCCCGCCGCTTTCGCGAGGAGACCGGCATCACCCCGCACCAGTGGCTGCTCGCCCGCCGCGTGCTCGAGGCGCGGCGCCTGCTGGAGGAGTCGGCGCTACCGGTCGAGCAGATCGCCTGGAAAGCCGGCTTCGGTAGCGCCGCCTCCCTGCGCGAGCACTTCCGCCGCGCTACCTCGACCACGCCCACCGCCTACCGGCGGGCGTTCAGTCCCAGGTCGCGAGTGGCAGGTTCTCCAGGATCGTCCGGTCGGCGGTGAGCAGCGGCGCGCCGGTGACGATCGCGTGGGCGGCGATCAGACGGTCGAAGGGGTCGCGGGTCCAGGAGAGGTCGGCAGCGGCAGCGACCAGCTTGGCTAGCGAGACGTCTGCGACCTCGAGGCCGATGCTGCGTCGGAGGCCGGCCAGCGGAGCCGCGGCCGGCTCGCTGACCCGCCCGACTTCGTAGAGGTAGGTCAACTCCAGCTCGACAATCGGCGAGGTCCGCAGTTGTTCGGAGCCGAGCAGTTTCTGCGCTGCGGCCGGGATGCGGCTGTCGGCGCCCTCGTAGAGCCAGCCGAGCACGTGGGTGTCAAGAAGGATCAGGGTTCCACTCCGAGGACCAGTCGATGTGAATCAGCTCGTCCGGGTCACCGACGATGAAGCCCTCGCGGCGAGGCAGCCGATCCCAGATCGATAGCTCCTGCTTGGGGGCTATCACGAGGGTCTTCCCGTTGCGCTCGATCTCGAGAGGGTGCCCGGTCTCGAGCACCTCGTCGAGCAGCCGGTAGACGTTGGTGCGCAGCTGCGTGGCGCTGATGGCCATGATGTCTCCTAGTGAACGTACGTAACCTTCTTCAACAGTACGTACGCTAGCAGGAGAGAGGGTGGTTGCGGCAGTCGAGGACATGGGCCGACGCTAAACGACGCCGTGTGTCCCGTTGCGCGCGGATCGTGCCAATTCCGAAACCACTTCTCGCCTAAAGTCCCCCGCATGAGCCGCCGCGACCAGATCAAGCTCAGTGAGGAGGAGCTGCTCGCCCTGCTCGGCGAGGAGCGGGTAGCGATCGTCTCCAGTCTCGGCCCGCGCGGCTGGCCGCACTCGATGCCGATGTGGTTTGTGCCCCGCCAGGGCGAGATCTGGATCTGGACCTACGCGAAGTCTCAGAAGGTGCGCAACCTCGAACGCGACCCGCGGGCGACGGTCCTGGTCGAGACCGGCCACGAGTACTCGGAGCTGCGCGGCGCCTCGATCGAGGCCGAGGCGCAGATCCACCGCGACCTCGAGACCGTGGTCGCCTTCGCCGAAGAGCTGACGCTGCGCTACGCCGCCGGGATCTCCTCGATCGACGGGGACGCCAAAGCGGCGCTGGAAGCGCAGGCCCCAAAGCGGGTCGCGATCCACTTCAAGCCCCTGCGCACGGCCACCTGGGACCACCGCAAGCTGGGCGGGACGTACTGAGAGCGAGCCGCCACGCCTCCCTCCGCGGAGGAGGTCGCCCGCAGAGTTCGCTACAACTGTCCGCCGGCCGTGTTGGAGATCGACAGGCCGTCATCCGCCAACACGACCCCACGGACTTCGCCATGAGAAAACGCCTCGCCGTCGCCCTGCTCGCCGTCTGCCTCGCCGCCGCTCTCTTCGCCGGAACTCAAGCCGGCTCGGCGACGCCGAAGCCGCGACCGCCGAAGGGGTTCTTCGGGATTGCCCCGCAGACCGCGCTGACCGACCGCGACGTCGAGTACATGAAGGCCGGGGGGATCGAAAGCATCCGCTGGCCGCTGTTGTGGCCGCAGATCCAACCGACCCGCGACGGCGGCTACAACTGGGCGGTCTTCGACCCGGTCGTCTCGGTTGCCGCCCGCCACGGGATGGGCGTGCTGCCGGTCGCCTTCGGCACGCCGAAATGGCTCGCTGGCAAGGAAACGACGATGCCGATCAACAACGGCAGGGCACGGGCGGCCTGGGTCGCCTTCCTTAAGGCGGCGGTGCAACGCTACGGCCCCGGCGGCGACTTCTGGACCGAAAACGCCCCCGGCGTGGTCCAGTACGGGCCGTCAATCGCACGGGCGGTCCCGATCCGCAGCTGGCAGGTCTGGAACGAGGCCAACTTCTTCTACTTCGCCTTTCCGGTTTCGCCGCAACGCTACGCGCGACTGCTGAACCTCTCCAGTCCGGCGATCAAAAGCGTCGACCCGGGCTCCAAAGTGATCCTCTCGGGCCTCTTCGGCGAACCGACCGCGGGCGCCAAGCGCGGCATGCCGGCGGCCAAATTCCTCGAAATCCTCTACCGCACGCCGGGGATCAAGGGCCGCTTCGACGGTGTCGCCCTCCATCCCTACGCGGTCGACGCCGAAACGCTCGAAGAACTGGTCGAGGGGATTCACGAAGTGATGGTCGAAAACCACGACCGCCCGCCCTTCTACGTCACCGAGATGGGCTGGGGCTCCCAGAACGACTTCAAAATCGTCGCCTTTGAGCAGGGCATCCGCGGCCAGGTCAAGCAGCTGCGCGCCTCCTACAGCTACCTGCTGGAAAACCAGCGCCGGCTCAACCTCAAGCAGGTCTACTGGTACTCCTGGAAGGACCTGCCGGACTCCTGCAGCTTCTGCGACTCGGTCGGCTTCTTTCGCTCCGGTCCGCAGTTCCGGGCGAAGCCTTCCTGGCACGCCTTCGTGGCGCTAACCGGCGGCCGGGCGCGCCCCTGAGCTGTCAGGGGCGCCTGGGGCCTCCAGTCCGGCCGCGGTCATGGCGGTCGCGATCGCCTCGAGAGTAGCCCCGTCGAGCTCGAGTTTCGCGGCGCCGATCCAGCCATCGACCTGCGCTGCGGTGCGGGCGCCGACGATGGCGGCGGAGGCGCCGGGGAAATGCAGTGCCCAGGCGATTGCCAGCTCGGCCAGGGTCGCTCCGATCCCGTCGGCGATTGGCCGCAGGAGCTCCACCAGGGCCAGGGCCCGCTCCACCTGGGGGCTCTGAAAGCGAGGGCGCGAGCGTCTCCAGTCGTCGTCTGGCAGGGCCGCAAGGCGGGCAAGCGAGAACCTGCCGGAGAGCAATCCGGACTCCAGCGGGCTGTAGAGGAGCGTCGGAACGCGCTGGTCGAGTAGCCAGGGCAGCTCGCTCCTGGCTGCTCGATGCTCAAGCAGCGATAGCGGCAGTTGGGCCGAGTTGGGCAGGCGAATCCGCGCGCAGCTCTCGAGTAGAGCGGTGTCGAAGTTGCTCACGCCCGCCCAGCGGATCTTGCCCTCGCGACGCAGATCTCCCAACGTCTCCCATGCCTGTTCGACGATCGCCTCGTCTTCCACCGGCCAGTGCAGCTGGTAGAGGTCGATGCACTCGACCCGCAACCGCTCCAACGACTCCTCGCACTCGGCGCGCAGGGAGGCCGGGCTGAGGTCGCGATAGGTCGACCCGGAACTCGGGTCGATTCGCATGCCGGCCTTGGTGAATACGAGCGGTCGCTCGCTCGGCGGAAGCGCGGCGAGCGCTTTGCTGACGATCCGCTCGGCGTGGCCGTTGCCGTACACAGCGGCCGTGTCGATCCAATTCACGCCCTGGGCCACCGCATGGCCGATGGTGGCAATCGAGTCCTCGTCGTCCTGTGGGCCCCAGCCGACGCCACCGAAAGCCCATGCTCCCAGCCCGACTCGGCTCAAGGTTGGCAGGGCCTCGGAATCGACCTGACGAGTCGACCGTGCTTGGGAGCCTGTCGCTAGATTGGGTCTTTCCATCGTGACCTCGGCAAGTCAAATCAGGTTGAGCGCCGTCGTTCCCTGCTACCGGGAGGCGCAGTCGATCCCGGTCATGCATGAACGCCTGACTAAGGTCTTCACCGAGCTGGGCGTCGACTGGGAGATCATCTTCGTCGACTCGGGCAGCCCGGATCATACGCCGGAGGTTCTGGCCGAGCTCGCCTCGCGCGATCGCCGGGTCACGGTCGTGCGTCACACCCGCGAATTCGGCTCGCAGAGCGCCTACTCCAACGGTATGCGCCTGGCCACCGGCGACGCCGTGATCCTTCTCGACGGCGACCTCCAGGACCCTCCCGAGCTGATCCCCCAGCTCGTCGAGCGCTGGCGGGAGGGATACGAGGTCGTCTACGGCGAGCGTGTCGCCCGCGAGGGGCCGGCGCCGATGAATGCGGCGCGCAAGGCCTTCTACCGCGTCTTTCAGCGCCTCTCCTACGTTTCGATGCCGGTCGATGCCGGCGACTTCTCGCTTCTGGACCGCCGTGCGGTCGACGCGATCAACGCGTTGCCGGAGACGCATCGCTTTGTGCGCGGACTGCGTGCCTTCGTCGGCTTCCGCCAGATCGGTGTCCCCTACGAGCGGCCCGAGCGCCTGTTCGGGCGCTCCTCGAACAACTTCCTGGCCAATATGGGCTGGGCGCGGCGGGCGATCGTCTCGTTCTCCTACGCGCCGCTCGATCTGATCGGCTGGCTCGCCTTCTTCACCACCACGGCCGCCGTGCTGGCGGGGATCGCCGAGATCGTGTTGAAGATCGCTTTTCCGGACGCGGCGCCCGAGGGCTATACCACTCTGCTCGTGGTGATCCTCTTCATCGGCGGGGTGCAGATGATCTGCTTCAGTGTGATCGGCTCCTACCTCGCCCACATGTACGAGGAGATCAAGGCCCGTCCGTCCTACATCGTGGATCAGGTCCTGAATCCGCCGCGGCCGCGCGACCCATCCGATCCGGACGGCTCCGATCTCGACCGTGCGGAGGTGCGGGCGATGGCGTCGGGGGACGGAGACGAGACCCCTTGCTAACGTGGCCAGGCACTACTGCGCGGTAGACGCGTACGCGTATCTGTGGTCCCCCCGCTTTCCATCGCAGACCCGAGGAGACCTGCCATGAGCCCCGATTCCGACCGCGCCGCCGAGCTACGCGACCAGATCCTCGATTTGGTCCGCGAGTACCACGACGTCGCGTTCGCGCCGGACGAGTTCCGCCCCGGAGAGACGCCGATCCGCTTCGCGGGACGCGTGTTCGACGAGAACGAGATCGTCAACCTCGTCGACTCCTCGCTCGAATTCTGGCTTACCACCGGGCCCTGGGCGCAGAAGTTCGAGAAGCGCTTCGCTCGCCTCAACGGCGTCCGCCACGCTCTGCTGGTCAACTCGGGCTCCTCGGCGAACCTGGTCGCGCTCTCCTGCCTCACCTCGACCAAACTGGCCGAGCGCCGGCTGCGCCCCGGTGATGAGGTGATCACCTGCGCGACGGGCTTCCCGACGACCGTCAATCCGATCATCCAGAACGGTCTCGTCCCGGTCTTCGCCGACGTCTCGGTGCCGACCTACAACCTCGACGTGTCAATGCTCGAGGAGGCTCTCTCGGAGCGCACCAGAGCGATCATGGTCGCCCACACCCTCGGCAACCCATTCGACCTCGGCGCGATCAAGGCGTTCGCCGACGAGCACGACCTCTGGCTGATCGAGGACTGCTGCGACGCGCTCGGCTCGACCTACGAAGGCAAGCCGGTGGGGTCCTTCGGCGACCTCGCCTCGGTCAGCTTCTATCCCGCCCACCACATCACGATGGGTGAGGGCGGCTGTGTGCTGATCGACAAGGGCAAGATCAAGGTCCTGGCCGAGTCCTTCCGCGACTGGGGACGGGACTGCTGGTGTGAGCCCGGCAAAGAGGACACCTGCGGTAAGCGCTTCGACCACCAGCTCGGTGACCTGCCACGCGGCTACGACCACAAGTACATCTACTCCGACGTCGGCTACAACCTCAAGCTCACCGACATGCAAGCCGCGGTCGGCCTCGCCCAGCTCGACAAGCTTGAGTCCTTCACCGCCGCGCGGCGGGCGAACTTCCGCCGTCTCTACGAGGGCCTATCCGACCTGCAGGAGTTCCTGATCCTTCCCGAGCCGACCCCCAACAGTGACCCGAGCTGGTTCGGTTTCCCGGTCGCTCTGCGGGAGGGCTGCCCGGTCGACCGCGATCGGATCCTGCGCTTCATGAACGAGCGCAAGATCGCCACTCGCCTGCTGTTCGCCGGCAACCTGGTGCGCCAGCCCGCATATCTGAATGCCGAGCATCGCCGGGTGGGCGACCTCTCCAGCGCCGATTTCGTCATGAACAACGTCTTCTGGGTCGGCGTCTACCCTGGCCTCACCGGCGCCCAGCTGGACTTCATGATCGAGAGCTTCCACGACGTGCTGGCGCCGTCGTCGCGCAACGGCGGCTCGCTGAACGGCAGCGCCAAGACCACCGCCCTTGCGGAGCGCGACTAGTTGCGCACCTCGGACTGGATCGCCAGGTTCCTCGCCGCGCAGCGAGTGGAGGCGGTGTACGAAGTGGCGGGGGGAATGATCGCCAACTTCGTCGACGCCCTGCACCGCGACGGCCAGGTCCGGATCGTCGCCTGCCACCATGAGCAGGGGGCCGGATTCGCCGCTGAGGGACACGCCAGGATGAACGGGATTCCGGGGGTTGCCATGGGTACCAGCGGCCCGGGGGCGATCAACCTGCTGACGGCGCTCGGTAGCTGCCATTTCGACTCGACGCCGGCGGTCTTCATCACCGGCCAGGTCAACCGCTCCGAGCAGAAGCGAGATCGGCCGATCCGCCAGCTCGGCTTCCAGGAGACCGACGTGGTGGCAATGGCGGCGCCGATCGCGAAGGCGGCGATCCGGGTCGAGACGGCCGAGGCTATCCCGAAGATGCTGACTGAGGCGTTCGCGCTTGCCTGCGCCGGTCGGCCCGGCCCGGTGCTGGTCGACATCCCGCTCGACCTTCAGCTCGCCGAGATCGAGGAGCCGCCGCCCGAGGGCCCTGCGCCGATCGACACTGTGGGTAATCCGCCGCTGTCCGAGGAGGCGATCGCTCGGGTTCTCGAGGATTTCGCCCGCGCCGAGCGCCCGCTGATCCTCGCCGGCGGCGGCCTGCGCGCCGGCCGCGCCGTCGAGGGCTTCCGCCAGCTGGTCGATCGCCTCGGCGTGCCGGTCGTCAACTCCCTGATGGGGGTCGACGCGCTTCCCTTCGACCATCCCCTGCGGGTCGGGATGATCGGGACCTACGGCAACCGCTGGGCCAACATCGCGCTCTCGCGCTGCGATGCGCTGCTGGTCCTCGGCAGCCGCCTCGATATTCGCCAGACCGGCGCCGACACCGAGGCGTTCGTGACCGGGCGCACCATCCACCATGTCGACGTCGACCCCGGCGAGGTGAACAACCGCATCACCGGCAGCCAGGCGCTGATCGCCCCACTCTCGGTCGCGATCCCGGCTTTGGCCGAAGCGGCGGCGGACTCTCCCGGCGAGACCTACGAGAGCTGGTCAAACGAGATCGCCGAGCTGACCCTGCAATGGCCTGACACGGGCGAGCTGCCGGGGATCGAGGGGATCAATCCCAACCTGCTGATGCACCAGATCTCGAACGAGGCGGCGGCAGCGTACGTGGCGGACGTCGGCCAGCACCAGATGTGGGCGGCCCAGTCGCTCGAGCTGAGCGGCGAACAGCGATTCCTCACCTCCGGCGGCATGGGCGCGATGGGCTCGGCCCTGCCGCTCGCCGTCGGGGCCGCCGTGGCGAGCAGTGCCCCGGTCGTGATGATCGCCGGCGACGGCGGCTTCCAGCTCAACATCCAGGAGCTGCAAACGGTCGCGCGCAACGAGATGCCGGTCAAGATGGTGGTCCTCGACAACGGCTGTCACGGGATGGTCCGCCAGTTCCAGGAGTCGTACTTCGACGGTCGCTACCAGTCGACCGTGTGGGGCTACTCGGCGCCTTCGTTCGTCGCCGTCGCCAACGCCTACGGGATCCCCGCCCGGCGGGTGGAGGAGCCCTCCGATGTCGCCGCCGCAGTCGAGGAGATGTGGGCGACCGAGGGCCCGTGCCTGCTCGAGGTGGCGATCGACCTCAACGCCAACGCTTATCCGAAGATCGCCTTCGGCCACCCGATCAGCGAGATGGAGCCCTTCGTCGAACCAAGGGCGATGGAGTCGACCTGAGCCTCGGCGGGGGGCGCCTAGTCGGTGGCGCTGAACAGCTCGATCTGGTCGAGCGTCAGCTGCCGCATCTCGGCCTCCGCCTCGAATTCGCGGTACCAGGCGGCGGTCTCGACGAGCGCCGTCTCGAGCGGGGCCAGCGGCCGCCAGCCGAGGTGTGAGCGGGCGCGCGAGGAGTCGAGCTTGAGGTAGTTGGCCTCATGGGGGTGCGGCCCCTCGTCGAGGGTCCAGCGAACCCGCTCCGGCCAGAGCTCGGCCAGGCGCTCGATCAGCCAGCCGACCGGACGCGCCTCCTCCTCGCTGGGCCCGAAGTTCCAGCCGGCGGCATGCTCCGGCGACTCCCAGATTGCCTGGGCCAGCACCAGGTAGCCGCTGAGCGGATTGACCACGTGCTGCCAGGGGCGGATCGAGTTGGGATTGCGGACCCGCACCGTTTCGCCCGCCAGGGCGGCCCTCATCGCATCGGGCACGAGGCGATCCTCGCCCCAGTCGCCGCCGCCGATCACGTTGCCGGCCCTGGCGGAGGCCAGGCGCGGACCGTCGGGATCGGAGAAGAATGAGCGCCGGTAGGCGCTCGTGACGAGCTCGGCTGCGCCCTTCGAGCTGGAGTACGGATCGTGGCCGCCCATTGGCTCGTCCTCGCGGTAGCCCCACTCCCACTCGCGGTTCTCGTAGCACTTGTCGGTGGTGACGTTGACGACGGCGCGGACGCCCTTGCCGAGGCGGACCGCCTCGAGCAGATTGACGGTGCCCATCACGTTGGTCTCGTAGGTGGCACGCGGTTCGGCGAACGAACGGCGCACCAACGGCTGCGCGGCCATGTGGATGACGACCTCAGCTCCGCTGTCGGCAAGCGCCTCGGCGATCGCATCGGCGTCGCGCACGTCCCCCCGCAGGCTTTGCATTCCCTCGGCGACGCGAGCCAGCTCGTAAAGCGAGGGCTGCGTCGGCACCCCGCTCGAGAAGCCCGTCACCTCGGCGCCCAGCGACTGCAGCCAGAGGCAGAGCCAGGAGCCCTTGAAGCCGGTGTGGCCGGTGACCAGCACGCGCCGGCCGCGCCAGAACTCGGGGTCTACGGTGCCGCGTCGCTGCGCCGCGCTCTCGCTCATCCGGTGGGCTAGCTCCAGGTTCGCCACGGGGGCGAGCCTGAGTCCCAGAAGCTCTCAAGGGTATTGCGGTCGCTCAGCGTGTCCATCGGCCGCCAGAAGCCGTTGTGCCTGTAGCAGGCGAGCTCACCGTCCTCGGCGAGCCCGCGCAGCGGCTCCTGCTCCCAGACGGTGCTGTCGTCCTTCAGGTACTTGCCGACGCCGGGCGAGAGCACGAAAAAGCCACCATTGGTCGCGCCGTGGTCTCCCCGGGGCTTCTCCTCGAACCGTCGCACCCGTCCTTCCTCGATGTCGAGGGCGCCAAAGCGGCCCGGCGGCTGCACGGCGGTTACGGTCGCGATGCATTGCTGCTCGTGGTGAAAGGCGATCAGCGCGGAGATGTCGATGTCCGCCAGGCCGTCGCCGTAGGTGAAGCAGAAGTCGTCGTCGCCGATGTAAGGGAGCGCACGCCTCAGGCGTCCCCCGGTCATCGTGTTCTCGCCGGTATCCACGAGGGTGACCCGCCAGGGCTCGGTCTCGGATCTGTGTACCTCGACATCACCCCCGGCAAGGTTGAAGGTGACGTCGCAGTTGTGCAGGTAGTAGTTGGCGAAGTACTCCTTGATCAGGTAGCCCTTGTAGCCAAGGCAGACGACGAACTCGTCGATGCCATGGGTGGCGTAGATCTTCATGATGTGCCAGAGGATCGGCTTGCCACCGATCTCCACCATCGGCTTGGGGCGCACGGACGTCTCCTCGCTCAGTCGCGAGCCCAGGCCCCCTGCGAGAATCACCGCCTTCACCGGGTCGGAAAGCTATCGAAGTCGCGGTATGGGCCAGGCGGCGCCGCGGACTAAGGGTCTGCGGCAGATATGTTTGCGCGCTGATGGTGGGGCCAGGGAATATCGCTTCAACGCAGCAATCTCGTGGCCGGCGCTTCTGGAATCTCTCCCGGAGATACCCGGAGGCGACCGCGATCGGCGTCTACGCGCTCCTTGCCCTCGCCGCCACCATCCCCGCCTATTTCCACATCTTCACCCAGTTCGCGTCCTACGACGACGAGGGCACCCTGTTGGTGGGGGTGAAGGCATTTGCCGATGGGCAGACCCTTTACAGCGATATCTGGTCGGTCTACGGGCCCTTCTACTACGAGCTGTTCGGCGGTCTGTTCGCGCTGACGGGTCACCCGGTCACGACCGACGCCAGCCGCTCGATCGTGATCGTCCTCTGGGTCGGGACGAGCCTTCTCTTCGGGATCGCGGCGCAGCGCTTGACCGGCCGCCTGCTGCTCGGCGCCGGCGCCATGGTCGCCGCCTTCGCCGCCCTCGGCGTCCTCGCCAACGAGCCGATGCATCCTCATGGCCTTTGCGTGCTGCTGCTCGGGGCTTTCTCGCTGGTCGCCGTGTTCGGCCCGACCAAGCGGGTCCTACTGACGGGCGCCCTCGGCGGCGCCCTGTTGGCGGCGCTGGTCCTGACCAAGGTCAACCTCGGGGTCTACGCGATCGCCGCGATCGTGCTCGCCGCCGCCCTCACGCTCGAGCCCGTCCACCGCCGGCGCTGGTTGCGCCGGCTCGCAATCGCGGGCTTCCTGCTGCTCCCAGTCGTCGTCCTCGAGCGTGACCTGAGCTTGGGCTGGGTCCGCGAACTGCTGCTGCTGGAGGTCCTCGCCGCTACCGCCCTGATCGTTGCCAGCCGCCCGCTGTGGCCGCCGCGCGGGGAGGACGACGGTGGGCTGCTGCGCTGGCTCCTGGCCGCCGCCGCCGGCTTCATCGTCGCCTTCGTGGCGATTCTGGCGATCATCCTGCTTACCGGACCGAGCCCGGGCGACGTCTACGACGGCATGGTCAAGCAGGCCTTCGGGATTCGGGATGTCCTGCTCAATCCCTACCCGTTCCCCGCCGGTGCGGCACTGGACTGGGCGATCATCGCCGTCGTCGCCGCGGCGCTGGTGGCGCGGCTGCGTCGCGACGACGGCGATCCGCCCTCATTGTGGTCCGGGCTGCTGCGGGTATTCGCCGGGCTTGTGATCTGGCTCTCGGTGGCCCACATCGTCCCCGTCGCGCTCAGTCCGTCGACCACCAATCCGGTGATACTGCCGATGCTGCTGGCCTGGCTGGCGGTGATCCCTCCCACGGGGTTGCGTGAGGCGCCTTGGCGCCGCTTCGTGCGAGTGCTGCTGCCGGCGCTCGCGATCGCCGAGACGCTGCAGGCCTATCCGGTCCCCGGCAGCCAGCTCGGAATCGCCTCCGTCTGCTTCGTCCTCGTCGGCGCCCTCTGTTTCGCCGATGCCTTGACCGAGCTGCGTGCCTGGAGCGCTGCCAAGGGGGAGGAGGCCGTGGCCGGCTTCCGCCTCGCCGAGGTAGCGGTTACCACCGCCGCGGTCGCGATCCTTGCCCTCAACGCGATCATCTTGCCGGCGGGCAGCAGCGCGATCGTCTACCGAGATCAGCAGAAGCTGCTGCTGCCGGGAGCCGGGCTGATGCGCCTGCAGCCGGAACAGGCCGAAAGCTACGCGGAGCTGGTCGACCTCCTGCACCGCAACGGTTGCACCACCTTCGTCAGCTTTCCGGCGATCAACAGCCTCTACCTCTGGTCGGGGCTCGAGCCCGTCGCGCCGCTGGCGCCAAATGGATGGATGTACGCACTCGACAATGCCCAGCAGCGGCGCGCGGTCGAGGGATTTCGGGCTTCGCCTCGCCCCTGCGCGATCCGCAACGAAGCGATCGCGGCCTCTTACCTGAAAGGGATGCCGCCGCCGGACACCCCGCTGGTCAACTACGTCTTCGACGATTTCAAGCTGGCCCAAACCGTCGGCCCGTTCGAATTTCTCCTGCCGAAGCGGGCGGCGACGCGGCGCTAGATGACTGATTCCACGGCAAACTCTCTCAGCAAGGGGTTTTAAGCAGAGAGGCCGAAGTCGGCGGTGCTGAAGCAACCGTCGACCGAAAGGCCACGATGCACGCCGACCTCGACACTCTCTGCACCGTCGTTTATTGCACGGCGGACGATCTCCTGCCTGAGAA
>DASYLY010000071.1:0-10920 GCA_036009365.1 Solirubrobacterales bacterium | reverse complement strand
AGAAAGGAGAGGGCGCCGAGGGTGCGACCACGGGCGACAAGCGGCACCACCGCGGCCGAGTTGTAGCCGGCATCGTTCATCAGCTGCAGGTGCTCTGCCCCCTGGGAGACCTTGTCGACCACCTCGGGTGCCTTCAGGTCGCGCCAGATCATCGGCTGTTTCAGTCGCAGCACCTGCGCCACCGGGTGCTCCCCCCCAGGGTCGAGCGGCTTCGCGCGCCGAATCCGTTCCAGCCGCGCCGCCATCTCCGGGTTGGCGCCGGCGACGACGGTGTCGCCGAGCCAGCCGTCGGCGCGGCGGAAGTCGATCAGGCAGAGGTCGGCCAGCTCGGGCACCGCGGTGGAGACGATCGTGCGCGCCGTCTCGACCGGGTCGAGTGAGCTGTCGAGCAACCGGCTGGCGGCGACAAGGAACTCCTGGGCGCGGCGACGCCGGACCTCGGCGGTGATGTCGCGGGCGACGACCGAGGCGCCGACCAGGCCCCGCGCTGGACTACGGATCGGCGAGACCGTCAGCGAGACCGCAATCCGGGTGCCGTCGGCGCGAATTCGCTCGGTCTCGTAAGTCTCCAGCGATTCGCCCCGCTTCACTCGCTCGAGGATTTTCATCTCCTCGTCTTTGTGGTCGGGCGGGACGAGGAAGGAGATGTGCCGGCCGATCGCTTCCTCCGCGCTGTAGCCGTAAAGACGGGCTGCGGCCGGGTTCCAGCTGGTGACGATCGCATCCAGGTCCTTGCTCAGCACCGCGTCCTGGGTGCCGCGGACGACCTCGGCGAGGTGGTTGCGGAAGCGCTCTGCTTCGGCGCTCCTGGTCTCCGCCCGGCGCCGGGCAATGAAGCTGCCGAGCTGGTCGGCGAAGCCGCCGAGCACCCCCATCAGCTCCTTCGACTGCGGGTCGAAGGAGGGTGCGTTGAACTCGGCGACGGCGAGGACGCTGTCTGACGCGCCGGTTGGGATCGGGATCGCCAGAGCGACGGGGGCGAGGGTGAGGGCGATCTCCCCGCTGCGCCGGGCTTCCGCGGCGAGGTTGGCGTCCAGCTCCTCGGTGCCCCGGCCGTGCACCAGCCGCAACGGCTCGCCCTCGTCGATCACCTCCCATAGCGCCCCTGCCTTCCAGTCGAGGAGCTCGGCGACGATTTCGAGAAACCGGGGCGCTACCTGATCGAGCGATTCCCCCTCGATCAGGCGCGCGGCGAGTTGGCGCTGACTCTCCAGATAGCGCCACAGCTCCAGTTCCTGCGGCCTTTGCATCCAGCTCAAAGCTACCTGTTTGAGCGCTCCCCTCTTCGCCTACCTCATACCGGCGAGTCGGGGTTTGTCCCGTTGTCCCCTGGGTACCGGTCGAACCGACGGGATTAGACGTAACGGAGAACGGGAGAAGATCATGTTTCGATGCGAAAACTGCGGCAGTGGGTATTCGGCGCAGGCGGCCTCCTCGTGGGTCTCGTGCCCCCGCTGCCTGGCCCGGGACAAGGTTCAGGTGCCGCTCACCTTCGAGCTCGGCTGGAAGCGCCCCGCCTCCAGGTCTTCCACCGTTTTGCCCTCAGAGAGGAGGGGTAGCCAAGCGGTAGAGATGACGTAAGCCAGTGAGAAGGGGTAAGAATGTCCGACCGCCTGCAGGGTAAGAAAATCGCCTTTCTGACCGCCAACGAGGGGGTCGAGCAGATCGAGCTGACCGAGCCGTTGAAGGCGGTTCGCGAGGCGGGAGCGGAGGCCGAGCTGCTGGCGCCCGAAGCCGGCGAGGTTCAGGCCTTCAACCACTTGGACAAGGGGGACACCTTCGACGCCGATCGCGCGGTCGGCGATGCCGACGCCGGGGAATTCGACGGGCTCGTCCTGCCTGGCGGCGTCGCCAATCCCGACCAGCTGCGGACCAAACCGGAGGCGCTTGAATTCGTCCGCTCGTTCTTCGAGGCGGGCAAGCCGGTGGGGGTCATATGCCACGGTCCTTGGACGTTGATAAACGCCGGTGTGGCCGAGGGTCGCACCCTCACCTCATGGCCGAGCCTGGAGACCGACCTGCGCAACGCCGGGGCGAACTGGGTCGATGAGGAAGTCCACGTCGACCAGGGCCTGGTGACCAGTCGCAAACCGGAAGACCTCGAAGCGTTCAACGCGAAGATCGTCGAGGAGTTCGCCGAGGGCGTCCACGAGGGCCAGAAAGCCAACGTCCACTAGCCAGGGAAGAGGAGGCGAGCACAATGCCACCGCGAGGGGTCAAAAAAGGCAGCAAACGCGACCGGCAGTACAAACACATCAAAGCGAGCGAGAAGAAGGCGGGTCGCTCGAGCGACCGAGCCGAGGAGATCGCCGCGCGCGCCGTGAACAAGGAAAAGGCGCGCTCGGGCGAATCGAAAAGCTCCTCGCGAAGCTCCACCCGGGGCGCCTCCGCCAGCAGCCGCGGCGGCAAGCGCTCGGGCAGCGGTCCCGGTGGCCGCACCCGGGAACAGCTCTACAACGACGCCAAGAAGCTCGGCATCGAGGGGCGCTCGAAGATGAGCAAGGGCGAACTGCAGAAGGCCGTAGCAGGCGCCAGCTAGTCGGGAAGACGGAAGTAGCTGTCCACGGCGCTTCCCCGCGCGCTCCTGTGGACCAGCTGTAGGCAGCCGTAATGGACCAGCACCTTTGCGTGGTAGGAGACCACCCCCTGCCGGGTGCCGAGCTGCTCGGAAAGCTCTGTCGCACTGGCGACGCCACCCTGAAGGCTCTGCAAGATTCCCATCCGGATCGGGTGTTCCATCGCCCTGGTCAGCCGCGGTTCGATCGTGGCAACCTCTCGCACTGATCGGGCAGAGCCAACCTCTGGAACTACTCCGACTCCGCAAATAGCGAATCGAAGTCGAGCTCGTCGATCGATTCCACGACCTGCCCGGCGCCGGCCTCGCGCAGCTCGGCCTCTGAGAAGCCGCCAGTGAGGACGGCCAGCGTCGGCAGCCCGGCTGCCTTCGCCGCCTTCACGTCCCAGACCGAGTCGCCGACCATCACTGAGTGGCGATCGCCGCCCGCCTTCTCCAAGGCCGTGTTGACGAGGTCTGGCTCGGGCTTGGTGTTCTCAACGTCGGCCGAGGTGGTCCAGCCGTCGACCAGCTCGCGGGCGTCGAGCAGGTCGAGGTAGTGGTCGACCTCCTCCTGCTTGGCGGAGCTGGCGAGGATCACGGTTGCCCCTTCCGCCCGTAGCTTCTCGAGCAACTCCCGGGCCCCCTCCATCGGCTCGACTTCGCCGATCAGCTCGCCGTAGGCCTCGCCCTCGGCCTCGCGAATCGCGTCGCCTTGCTCGGCCGCCGCCCGCTCGCCGATCAGCGCGTCGAGGATCTGGTCGCCGCCCATCCCGATGTGACGGTGGATCTTCCACATCTGGGTCCGGTGCCCATGGGCGTGTAGCGCCCGGTGCCAGGCGAGTGCGTGGTGGTAGTTGGTGTCGACGAGGGTGCCGTCGACGTCGAGTATCGCGTTCAGCGGCATAGTCGTCGTCCTCTCGGGTAATGGTCGGCCATGGCGATCAAGAAAACCGTTACCCGCAAGGCTGCAAAGGCAGCCGCCAAGCACACCGCCCGGGGAACCGCCTCGAAGTTGAAGCGCAATCCCGTGCGCGCAGCGACCCTGATCGGCCTCGGTGGCATCATCGGCGCCGTCGCCGGCTGGATCGCCGGCGCGACCTCACAGAGAGAAAGGCAGCAGGCATGAGCGAGAGCAGTCCGGAGCGGGAAGAGCGAGTCGACCCGATCGCCGAGGAAGAGGCCGAGGCCGCCGCCGCGGAAGCGGCCAGGATCGGCGGGCCGACCCCCGACGACAATGTCGACGACCCGGCCCAGCGGCCGGTGGCGGAGGGCGGAGAGGGCGAGGCAGAGGGCTTCGAGCTGGCGGAGGAGGAGCTGATCGACCGCGCCGAGCACGGCGACCAGAAACCCTTTCCCGACAGCGACGCGCCTCCATCAGAGGAGCCGAGCGGCGCCGTTTACGGCGAAGCCGATCAAGAGATCGACGAGGACGCTTAGGAGGCTGCCATGACCCGCCAGGTGATCGCGATCCTCACCGACAACCTCCACGGCTCCGAGCCTGTGGAGCAGATCCTTGCCAACGCCGACCAGGACGGCGTCGAGTTGCGTGTGGTCGTTCCCGCGGTCGAGGCGACCGCCCTGCGACACACTATGGGCGACATCGACAAGCCCAGGGAGGAAGCCGAGGAGCGCTTGCAGCGAGCGTTGCGAGAGCTGCAGGAGCGCGGCATCCAGGTAAGCGGCGAGGTTGGGGATCCCGATCCCGTCCAGGCGGCTCAGGACGCGTTGCTGAAGCAGCCCGCCGACGAAGTCCTGATCTTCGAGCACTGCGACGAGGAGTCCAAGTGGTACGAGGAGGGGTTGCTGGAGCGGGCACAGGAGGGGATCGAGCCGCCGCTACGCGTCATCGCGGTCGAGACGAGCGACGAGACCGGCGGCGACGATCACATCGTCGACGTCGAGGAGACCGGGCAGGGCACGGTCAACCCCCTCGAGGGCAAGGAAATTGCCGCCGGCGCCTACGTCCCCGGGATGACCCGCAGCGACTTCGCCGGGATCGTCGTTGGCATCGTCGGCACGGTGATCGTCGCCGTGCTGGCTGCGGTCGCCGCCTCCGGCGAGTCGAACGAGCAGGGCTGGCAGGCGGTCGCGATCCTGATCGCGATCGGCGTGGCACTGCTCAACCTCGCCCACGTCGTCGGGCTGACTCTCTTCGAGTCGATCGGCTATCGCGGGCGTTTCGCCCGGCTGGTCCACACGATCTCGCTAATTGTCACGCCGCTGGCGATTCTGATCAACGCAGCGATCGTGATCTTCGCCACCTAGGGGCGGTCGTTTTCCGCCGTCACCGGTTCCGAGCGCCGCAGCGCGTCGAGCACCTCCTCGGCCAGCTGCGAACCGTCTTCGGCTCGCAGCGGCGTGGCGCTGACGCGGAAGACGACCACGTCGCCGTCGAGCTCCTCGAGCGAGACGCTGGGTTTGTAGCGGGTGGGGACAGTGATCGCCCGTAGCAGGCGCTCCTCGATCTCCTGCGGGTTGGCCTCCGCCGGGAAGCGGACCCGGACGTCGACCTTGTCGGGCTCGCGCAGCGGCACCACGACGAGGCTGAGGAGGACGTTGTTGGGGACCTGCAAGCGGTCGGCTCCCTGGCTGAGGGTGGTGTAGAAGAGGCCGAGCGAGGTCACCGTTCCCTCCAGCGAGCCGGCTAGGGCGCCGCCGACCAGCCGCACCCGTTCGCCGACTCGAAACGGGCGCGTGCTCTGCAGGACGACACCGGCAAAGATGCCGCTCATCGCCTGCTGCGCGGCGAGACCGAGAAGAACCGCGGTGAAGGCGCCACCGAGAGCCAGGGTGCTGGAGTTGACTCCGACGATCCGCAGGGCGAGAACGACGACCGCCGCCGTTGCCAGCAGCCGCACGACGAATCCGGTGGTGCCGGCGGTGGCCGGGTCGAGGCGGCGGTAGAGGCGGGGGGAGAGGCCGCGGACCAGCCAGTGGGCGGCGGTCGAGCCGACGGTGACGAGGATCACCGCGGTGCCGATCCGGATCCACTGCCCGTAACCCGGGGCGATCTCCTTGCGCTGGTAGTAGACGAAGAGGGTGCCGGCGATCACCAGCAGCGCCAGCAGCAGGCCGCCGAACTGGCGCTTGGAGAATTTCGGCGCCAGCTCGTCGCCCAGTCCGAGGGAGTGCCAGGCGTGGCTGCGGGTCTCGAACAGCTCTCGAGGAAGGCGGGGACGTCGGGGTGCAGACGGCATGTTTATGAGTTACCCCGGCCGCGGGGTACGTATACGGCTATGTGACGACTGAACCGTCGCCGCTCGTCGGCGCACTCAGCCGCTGAGCGCCGCCAGCGCCTCGTCCCGGGTGGTGTGGACCGGGATCGACAGCTCCAGACCGGTGATCTCCAGCACCCGGCGGACCTGGTCGTTCTCGGTGCAGATGACCAGCGCACGTCCGTTCTCGCCGCTTTGCAGGCGTTGCCAGGCGCGGACGATGAGGGCGATCCCGGTCGAATCGATGAACTCGCACCGGGTGAGATCGATCAGTACCGAGCCTTTACCACCCTCCAGCGCCTGCTCGAGCGGAGCCTCGAGCTCGGGGGCGGTGCTGAGGTCGAGCTCGCCGCGGACGAAGATCGTCTGCACGCCGTGTTCAGGGTCGCCGACCTCCACCTCAAAGGGGGCTGGATTCACGGCTCGATGCTACCGCAGCGAGCCGACCTGTCTGCAAACCGGTTTGCCGCCATGACGCAGGGGTAAGCAGCCTTTGATGCGAGGCAGCCGGTTATGCTCGCGCTCACCTTCGAGGCCTCGAAGTTCCTGGGGGCAGGCTGGAACTTTTTGAATAGCTCAACCAACGACCGCTCGGGGCTCCAAATGTCCCTTCCCGCCAGGGCCGAGAACGTGGCCGTGGTCCGCCATGCCCTCGCCGGACTGGCCGAACGGCTGGGCATGGACGAGGTCTCGCTGGCAGACCTGAAGACGGTCGTGACCGAGGCCAGCATGAACGTGGTCGTCCACGCCTACGCGGGCAGCGAGCCCGGGCCGCTGGAGATCGAGGCGGAGAGCGACCTCGACGGCCTGACGGTCGTGATCCGGGACCATGGCACCGGCATCCGCCCGCGGCCCGACATCGAGCGGCCGAGCCTGCGGATCGGTCTGACCCTGATTGCCGCCCTGTCCAGCAGCTTCGAGATCAAGGGCGGCGCCGACAAGGGCACGGAGATCCGCATGCACCTGCCGCTGCAGGCGCGCGAGGACACGGCGGTCGCCGGATCCACCTTCGCGGTCACCGCCGACGAGGAGACCCGGATCCGGGTCGGGCCGCCGGAGATCGTCGGGCCGGTCCTCAGTCGCGCCCTCTCCGCCCTGGCCGCGCGCCAAGACATCAGCGTCGACCGCCTCTCGGACACGATGTTGCTCAGCGACGCGATCTCCGACCGGGCCCCGCAGGGCTTCACCGACGGCCACGTCTCGCTCAGCATCGCCGAGCTGCCGAAGGGAATCGAGCTCAAGGTCGGGCCGATGACCCACGGCGGCGCCGAGCGCCTGCGCGAAAGCTTCGAGCTGCCCGAGGTCGGCGGCTCGCTGGAGGCGCTGACCGACGAGCTGCGGGTCGAGGACGGCGACGAAGGCGAGTACCTCGTCGTCGGCATCTCCTCGTTCTCGAAGAACTAGTCGCCCGAGTTACCCGGGCGCTACTCGCTCTCGCTCGCCGCTTTGCTCTGCTCGGCGACCTCGGCCCTGATCCGCTCCAGGGTGCGGCGGAGGATCCGG
Source organism: Solirubrobacterales bacterium (assembly GCA_036009365.1). GTDB lineage: Bacteria > Actinomycetota > Thermoleophilia > Solirubrobacterales > 70-9 > VAYN01. Next base: position 3,645 of record DASYLY010000071.1, on the reverse strand, counting down.
GAGACGTGCATCTGGGAGTGGCCGATCTTCTCGGCGATCTGGGATTGGGTCAGGTCCTCGACGAAGCGCAGCTGAAGGACCAGCCGCTCGCGCTCGTCGAGGTGGGGGAGGGCCCCCTCCAAGGCGAGCTTGTCCTCGACCAGCTCGAAGCCGGAGTCCTCGTCGCCGACCCACTCCGAGGCCGGGGATTCTTCGGAGTCCTCGCCGCCGACCGGGCGGTCGAGGGAGAGCGGGCGGCGGTTGTGGTTTGCCTCCAGCACTTCCAGCACGTCGGTCGGGTCGCATTCGAGCCGCTCGGCGATCTCGGGGACCGAGGGCGAGCGCTGCAGCTGGACCGTCAGCTCGGAGATCGCCTTCTCGACCTCGGCCATGCGGTCGTGCAGCCCGCGCGGCACCCGCACCGTCCAGACTCGGTCGCGGAAGTGGCGCTTCAGCTCGCCGAGGATGGTCGGCGAGGCGAAGGCGGTGAAGGGCGCGCCGCGGTCGGGGTCGAAGCGGTCGATCGCGTTGACGAGGCCGAGGCTGGCCACCTGCAGGAGGTCGTCGAAGGACTCGCTGGCCCCGCGATAGCGCAGGGCGAGGTTCTTGGCGAAAGGCAGGTAGCGGCGGACCAGCTCCTCGCGGATCGCCGGATCGTGATCCTTGGCGTAGCGATCCCAAAGGGCACGCTCGCTGGCGAGACCCTCGCCGGGTCCTGGGCTCAACTGATCTTTACTCTCCTCGTTCATCGCAGACGTTTGGTTAGGCAACGTTACTTTCCCAACGTCGCCGCCCTGAGAGCGTCAGACCGAAGCTGTGCAGCGCGACGGCAGCTACCCACCGTCGAGGCAACGATAGCGAGAGAGGTTCGGGATCCCCGCTTCCTGCCCGCTTGCGAGAGCGGAAGCGTCCGGGCCGACGGCGCCGCCCGGGCAGGGGGGCGGCACCGCGGCCCGGCTCAGGGGCTACTAGGAGGCAGCTGGCGCGCCGTCCTCGGCCGCTGAATCATCAGCGCTGGGTGACTTGAAGTGCATGAGGTTCACCTTGGCGAGAACTCCCGGCTCGTCGCTGCTGGCAAGCCGTTCCGACGCTTCCGCCTGGATCTCGAGGATCCGCTCCAGACCGCCTTTGAGGGTGTCGGAGACGTCGTCCCATCCCTGAGCGTCGAGCACCATCGGCGTACGGCTGATGTGCATGTCGTCGACCTCGTCCAGGGTTCCGGCCTGCGAGGCCTTATCGATGTCCTCGAACATGGTCTTGATGACGGCACTGGCCATCCCCGGGCGGAGGTTGGCCGGCATGCGCGACCACTGGTCATCGCTGAGGAACTGCCGGCGAGTGGCGCGGTAGAAGTGCTCGGTGGCTCCGCGTCGCTGCTTCGTATCGACCAGCTCGATGCAGTCGTATTTCTCCAGCACCCGGACGTGGTAGGCGACCAGGTTGAGGCTCTGGTCGAGCTGCTGCGAAAGCATGTTTGGGCTCGCGACCTTCTCATTCAGAATGATCAGGATCTGCACGCGCAAGGGGTGGGCGAACGCTTTCGCGACTATCTGTTCGACGCCCTCTTTTTTGTTCTTCGTCTTAGGCAAGGCCTTGTTCCTCGGCTCGTTTTGTACGGATATGGCCGATAACAAGACTTTAGCTCTTGTCAATCAGGATTTTCACAACGCTCCCGCGTTTTCCGATTATTGACGAGGTTTGCTGCCGCGCCCTTGATTGCTGGAATGAATTAAAGTAAACATTGATCAGCCACTTTCGAGTGGCCTGTCAAATGGCTGGATTCTGGGAATCGAGGGGAGAGGGGAGGTGGATCACGTGCGCATTGGGACCACGAATCGTCGCGTCACTGCGGCGGCAATTCTCAAGGGCAGCTGATCGCTTCCCCGGAGGCGGCGGTCGCGAGCTTGAGAGGCTTCAGGGATGGCTCCTTGGAAGCTGCCTCTCGTTGTCGCCGCGATCGCCGTCCCAATCATTGCCGTATTCCTGATCGGCGGCCCTGGAGTCGGGGCTGCGATTGGAGGACTGGCAGCAGTCGGGATCGTCTTCTTAGCCGCCAGCCAGAGCCCGCGTGGGGCCATCGGCCAGGCCTCGCGCCGCGACGCCGCGCAAAAGCTGCTGGTCGTCGTCGCCGACCCGCTCGAGGATCCCGCTGCGGTCGAGCAGGTCAGCCGTGCCGTCACCGGTCGGGGTTCGCAGGTGATGGTTCTGGCGCCGGCGCGGATCGGCTTCCTCGACCGCTGGGCCTCCGACGTGGAGGCGGCCCGCCGGGACGCGCAGCGCCGGCTGGTGCTCAGCATCGCCGCCCTGGCGGCCGCCGGCATTGAGGCGGAGGCCCGGGTCGGGGACGAGGACGTGGTTCAGGCCGTCGAAGATCAGCTCGGCAGGTTTGCCGCCACCGATGTGATCCTGGTCAGCGTCGACGGCGCCGACAGCAAGACCGCGACCGCAGCGGCCGAGGAGCTGCGATCGCGGCTGAGGACCGGTTTCCGCTGGATCGTCACCGGTTCAGCAGATCGCTGAACCGAAGTGCCGCCCGCGTTGGCTCGACGAAGTCCCCTGCCTCGTGCAGCAGGCCGACGGCGCTGAGATCGCGGACGGCGCGCTCGACCGCATCGCGCTCAGCAAACCCGCCACGGCTGCCGCCCAGCTCCCGCACCAGCTCGGCCAGCGTCAAGCGGGTCGGGTGCAGCTCGAGCAGCTGACTTAACACCGCCGATTCCACCGTCTCGTCTTCGGCCAAAGTGGTCTTGCTCAAATCGCAAACGTTCATCTTGCTCTCCCCTGGCTAAGCGGAGGCACTCCCGAGCGCCCCCTCGATTCTCATTCCCCCATGGCGAGAACCTCCTGCGCCCACGGTGCCTGCACGTTGCTGCGGTAGAAGTGCTGGATCGAGCCGCGGGCGGGCTTGGTTCCCACAAGCGTTACGGCCTTACTTTGGACCAGGACCCGGACGTGGTAGCTGACGTTGCTGAGCGGCTGGGCGAGCGCGTCGGAGAGCTCCCGCGGGCTCGCCGGCCTGCTGTCCCGCAGCGCCCGCAATATGCGGCGCCGCAGCGGGTGTCCCAGAGCCACCAGCAGCTGTTCTTCGTTCGGGTGATCGGTTGGTGCCATGACCGTCGCCACTATAGACAATCGGCAATCTGTTGTCGGTAGGTCTTTTGTCTACGACAAAAAGGCTGGCGCCAGGCAGCGAGGTCACCCGCCCTCGCGGATGCCGCCCATCTCGGTGAAGACCGCGGTGTAGCCGCCGTCCTCGCGCTGCTCGTCGGCGATCACGTGGGAGACCGCGTTGATCAGGGCGAGGTGAGTGAAGGCTTGAGGGAAGTTGCCGAGGTGCTGGCCCGATTCGGCGTCGAGCTCCTCGGCGAAGAGGTCGAGCCAGCCGGCCGCCTCCAGCAGCCGTTCGCAGAGCTCGCGGGCGCGGCGCTTCTCGCCGATCTCCGAGAGCGCCGAGACGAGCCAGAAGGAGCAGATCAGGAAGGTCCCCTCCTTGCCATGCAGGCCGTCGTCGGTCTCTTCCACCTTGTAGCGACAGACCAGCCCGTTCTCGCTCAGGTCGGTGGCTATCGCGTCGACGGTGTCGCGCACCCGCGGGTCGTCGGGACGGAGGAAGCGGAAGAGCGGGATCAGCAGCAGCGAGGCGTCGAGCGCGTCGGTGTCGTAGTG
>DASYLY010000070.1:0-8624 GCA_036009365.1 Solirubrobacterales bacterium | reverse complement strand
CGGCCTCGTTGCCGGTGTTGCCGGCAAGAAGCTGTTCGAAGCCGCCTGGGACGCCTTCGACGACGAAGAACCCCCGCACCCCGAGCACCGCGACGTCTCGCTGGCGCAATTGGCGGCGGCGCTCGCGATCGAGGGCGCGATTTTCCGCCTGGCAAAAGGGATGGCCGACCACGCCGCCCGCCGTGGCTTCGCCGGCGTTACCGGGGTCTGGCCCGGTGAGCAGAAGCCAGACCCCGAGTAGCTCGATTTACGGTTCGTATTCTTCGGCGTACTTCTTCGCTTCTTCAACGCCCTTTTCGGCCTGCGCCTTGCCTTCTTCGAGACCCTTTTCGGCCTTGCGACGGGCTTCTTCGACCGACTTGTTGCCGTTGCCCTTGGTGTCTTCGAGTTCCTTCTGAGCCTGGTCGACGCCCTTTTCGACTTCTTCGCGCCCTTCTTCGAGGCCCTTTTCCGCCTTCTCCAAGCCCTTTTCGATTTCCGTCTGGGCCTTGCTGCTGCTGTCGTCGCTGCTGCCGCAGCCGGACCAGACGACGCCGCCAAGCGCCACCAGCGCCACTATCAGGAGCGGGCCGAGCCGGCGAAGCCTGCTCGTGCCTGCCGAGTGAACGTCTTTCATCGAATCTCTCCCGTGGGTTGAACTGGGTAGCTGCCACGCGGCAGCGGCGCGAACTCTACAGTTGGGGTCGGTGACCGCAGAGGGGCCGACAGACGCGTTCGAGGCACTCGTCGCCGACGCGATCGACGCCCTGCCGGAGGAATTCCAGCGACTGCTGGAGGAGGTCGCCGTCGTCGTCTCCGACCTCGGCACCGAGCACCGTGCCTACGGCGAGTACTTCGGCGACGGGGTCGGCAGGGGGACCTTCGAAGACCGGATCGTGATCTACCGCGACACGCTCGAACACGACTTCGGCCACGATCGCGCTCTGCTGGCGCGCCAGGTCGAGCGCACCTGCGCCACGAGCTCGCCCACCACCTCGGCTGGGACGAGCACGGGGTGGGTGGCCTGGGTCTCTAGGTCTCCTGCTGGCTCAGCGGACGCGGCAGTCGCGGACCAGGGAGATGTCGATCGTCTTGCCGTCGGAGAAGTGGAAGCTGCCGCGGGCGAAGGCGAAGATCGCCGCCGTGAACCCGGCCGGAGCGGCGCAGCTGGCGCTGAGGAAGCTGCGGCGCTGCCCGCGGTAGGTGTAGTCGCGGGCGATGTTGATCTTGATCGCGGTAACGGTGGCGGCGCCGGCGGCGAGAGTCGGTAGCTGGGCGGCGAGGACGGTGCCGAACCGCTGGTTCGGCCGCCGTTCGATCTTCAGCGGTACCACGAAGGCGATCCGGACCGGGGCCCGGGAGGTGAGCTGGAGCAGCAGTGCCGGCTTGCCGCCGGCGCGGCCGTTGAAGGCGAGGATCTTGCCGGAGGCGGGCACCGGCCCCTGGGTGCCGCCGATCCGCGCCGAGAAGCTGCCGTGGCCGACCAGCGCCGGCCGGCATCGGTCGAGCGCCTCCGCGGCGGTCGTCGACTGCAGTCGTGACGCGGTGCAGGTCGGCAGGCCAAGGGTTGAGATCAGGCCGGCGCGGTTGATCCCGATTTCAACCTTCTGTAAGACGGGTGGGGTGGTGCCGTCGGTGGTGCCGATCGAGCCCTCGACTTCGACCGCGATCGGCGCCGGGCGATCGCGGGGCAGATCCTTCGGCGCGAAGCTGCCGCCGAAGGCGAGGCGAAGGTTGCCCTTCTGCGTCAGCTCGCCGCTGGCGATCGCCGCGGCTAGCAACGCCCCGAGTACGGCCGTGACGACAATGAGGGTTCCCCTGTGCATCTCCCAGCCAGTTTAGGGTTGACGGCGATGAGCGAGGGACAAGGCTGGATCGAGCTCGCGGATGGCGATGAGTTCGCCGGCTACCGGATCGAGCGCCGCCTTGGCCGGGGCGGCATGGGAGTTCTCTACCTGGCGCTGGAGCCCGGGCTGCAGCGGCGGGTGGCGCTGAAGCTGATCGCCCCCGAGGCGGCGGCCGACGAGGTCTTCGCTCAGCGCTTCGCCGAGGAGTCGCGAATCGCCGCCTCGATCGAGCACCCGAACGTGGTCCCGATCTACGCTGCCGGCGAGGAGGACGGCGTCCCCTTCATCGCGATGCGTTACGTCGCCGGCTCCGATCTCGGCCGACGTCTGGCCCGCGAGGGCAAGCTGGAGCCGGCGGATGCCGTTGCCCTAATCGCCCAGGTCGGCAACGGGCTCGACGCGATCCACGCCGCCGGCCTCGTCCATCGCGACGTCAAGCCCGCCAACGTCCTGCTCAGCGAGGGCGCCGGGGCGCCGCACGCTTACATCACCGACTTCGGCGTCGCCCGCAACGTCGCCACCAACTCCGGCCTGACCCAGACCGGGCGCTTCGTCGGCACTCTCGACTACGTCGCCCCGGAGCAGATCTCTGGCGCCGCGGTCGATGCCCGCGTCGACGTCTACGCGCTCGGCTGCCTGCTGTTCAAGCTGCTGACCGGCGAGGTGCCGTTCCCCCGCGACGGCGAGGCCGCGCGCCTCTACGCCCACCTCAACGACCCACCTCCTGCCCCCTCGCTGTACGTACCGGAGGTCTCGATGGCGCTCGACGACGTCGTCGTCCGGGCGATGTCGAAGCAGCCCGACGACCGCTACCCCTCAGCCGGAGACCTCGGCCGGGCCGCCAAAGCGGCACTGAGCGGCGAGAGCGTGACGATCCCGGAGCGCACGGTTGCGACCGGCGCCGCCGCGACCCGCACTGCGGAGACGGTCCACCTGGCCGCGGAGACGGTTCACCTGCCCAAGGAGTCCTCAGTGGGCCGCCGCCGTCTCGCCCTGGTGGGAGGCCTGCTCGCGCTCGTCGCCCTGATCGCCGTGGCGGTTGTCCTGGCCGGCGGCGGTGACGGCGACGATCCGGCCTCCGGCAATGGCGGCAAGACGGTGTCGCAGGCGAGCAAGAAGCCCACCCCCAAGCCTCCGGTCGAGACCCTGGGCAAGGCGCAGCTGATCGCCAAGGCGGATGCGATCTGCGCGGAGGGCCAGCGTCGCTACATGGAGGTGCGCGACCTGGAAAGCGAGTACTCGGCCGACATCCCCTACGCGGAAGCACTTGCCCGGAACGCCCGGCAGCGGCTGCGCAAGCTGCGTGAGCTGATGCCGCCTCCGCGTCTTGTCGATGCCTACGACAAATACGTCGAAGCGCAGAAAAGGGTTTACGCGACCGACAAGCAGGCGCTCGCGGCGGCGAGGAACGGCGATGCGGCTGGGGTCGAAGCGGCGCGCGACCAGCGAGACTCGGAGGACGTGCTGCGCGAGGGTCTGGCGGGCGAAATCGGCTTCAAGGTCTGCAGTACCCCGCAGAGCTGATCGCCCGGCGATCTCCAATCGAAAGCTACTGCTTACGTAAGTATGTGATTAAATAGTCACATGGCGAGTGCGACGGCTGAGCAGAGCGGAGTGGACCTGGTCGCCCGGGCGATCGCCGAGCCGCGCCGGCGCGAGATCCTCAGCCTGGTCCGCGACCGTGAGCTCAGTGCCGGCGAGATCGCCGCCAACTTCGACGTCTCGCGCCCGGCCGTCTCCCAGCACTTGACGGTGTTGCGCGGGGCCGGGCTGCTGAGCGAGCGGCGGCAGGGGACCAGTCGCCTTTACCGGGCGCGGCCCGAGGGCCTGACCGGCCTGCGCGAGTTCATGGACAAGTTTTGGACCGATCGTCTCGAGCGGCTGAGGCTGGCCGCCGAGCTGGAGCAGCAGAGGAGGGACAAACGTGGCAAACGCAGAGACGGTGGACGCGGTCGAGGTCGAGACTCGGATCGCCGCAAGCCCTGAGACGGTCTTCGACTTCTTCGTCGATCCCAACCGGATGATCCAGTGGATGGGTCGCTCCGCCGAGCTGGACCCGCGGCCGGGTGGCGGCTTCCGCAGTGAAATGAATGCCGACGCAATCGTCAGCGGCGAGTACGTCGCTGTGGAACCGCCCAACCGGGTCGTCTTCACCTGGGGCTGGAACGGCGAGGACTCGGTGACTCCACCGGGCAGCAGCACCGTGGAGGTCCTGCTCGCCGCCGATGGCGACGGCACTCACCTGCGGCTGATCCACAGCGACCTTCCCAGCGCCGGGTCGGCTGAGAAACACGGTCACGGCTGGCGTCACTACCTCGACCGCCTCGCCACCAGCGCCATCGGCGAGGACCCTGGGCCCGACAGCTTCGGGCAGTAGTACGAGAACTGACACAGAGACGAAAGGAACGAGATGGGCAATCCAACGATGTGGTTCGAAGTGGCGGCCAAAGACCGCGAGGGCATGAAGGGCTTCTACTCCGGCTTGTTTGATTGGAAGTTGACCGACATGGAGGCGATGCCGTACACGGGCGTAGAGACCGGCGGCGAGGGAATCCCCGGCGGGATCGGGCAGGCGCCGGAGGGCAACGATGGCCACGTCACCTTCTATGTGGCGGTCGACGACGTCGAGGCCGGCCTGGCCAAGGCCGAGTCCCTGGGTGGCGCCCGGGTGATGGGACCGATGGACATCCCCAGCGGCCAGATCGGTCTCTTTTCCGACCCCGAGGGACACGTGGTGGGCCTGATGAATATGAGTGGCGGCGACGCAGGCTGAGATCGTCGAAGATGGCCGGGTGGAGAACCTGGCCATCCGGCTCGAGGGGGACCTGGTCGCCCTCGAGCCGCTCGCGGAGGGGCACGCCGAGGATCTCTGGCAGGCGGCCCAGGCGGCTGAGATCTGGCAGTGGCTGGAGCACCTTGGCGAGAGCCGCGAGCGCTTCGACACCTGGTTCGAGCTGGCGCTGGCCGCCGACCGCGAGCGCCGTGAGGGGGTTTTCGCCACTCGCAGGCTGAGCGATGGCGTCCTGGTCGGAAGCAGCCGCTACCTCAACGTGCGCCCGGCCGACCGCGTGGTCGAGATCGGCTGGACCTGGCTCAACCCCAGCGCCTGGCGCAGTGGCATCAATGTCGAGGCGAAGCTGTTGATGTTTGGCCATGCCTTCGAGACGCTCGGCTGCGTCCGGGTCGAGCTCAAGACCGACGCCCGCAACGACCGCTCGCGCGCCGCGATGGCGGCGCTGCCGGCCCAGTTCGAGGGCGTCATGCGCAACCACATGATCGTCCCCGACGTCGGTCTCCGCGATTCCGCCTACTTCAGCGTCATCGACGAGGAGTGGCCCGAGGTTCGCGCCAACCTGCTGCGACGCCTGCACCGGAACGAGTGCTGAGTTTGGCCCCCTATGCGGTGCTCAACTCAGCACTCGACGTCTCACTCTTTGTCGCGGTGTGAGCGGTCGGCCGCGTGGGCGACCTGTTCGGCCCGGTGGCGCACTTCCGCCGACGCTTCGCGAGTCGCCGCGATTGCCTCGTCCCGGGCGGCGGCGACGCCCTCGCTCGGCTTGCCGCCGACGATGTCGCGGAAGGCGTTCTTGAAGCGCTCGGTGCGGCGGTCGGGCGGGAAGCGCGCCTCGGAGCGAGTCTGCTTCTTCGGTCGCCGCTCGCCATAGCGCCGTCGCGCCCAGCCCGATCCCGGCTTGCCGAGGCGTACGGCCCCGTAGATCGCGATCGGCAGGACGAAGAAGCCGATCGTCCCGTGCAGCAGTCGCTGCTTGGCAAAGCAGATCGCGACCAGGGCGAAGACCAGGAGGATGCCGAGGAGGCTGACCGCGATCTCCCCGGCAGAGCTGGTGTCGAAGTCGAACGGCGAGAAGCCGAGCAGGGCCAGCAGCATCCCGGCGGCGGCGATCACGGTGGCGTCGATCGAGCTGCGTCCCTCCTCGGCCCAGTAGACGTCGTCGAGGTAGACCCAGAGGGCGAACTCGTCGATCGTCAGGCCGGCGCCGATGCCGAACAGAAAGGCGAAGATCTCGGTGTAGGGACTGTTCCCGAAGGCGCCGAAGCCGAGCGCGCCGGAGATCATCATCGTCACGATCCCGAAGACCAGGTGGTGGAGATGGACACCGCTGTCGCTGACGACGCTGCCTGGCCACCAGGAGATTCTCGGGCTGCGCATGATCCGGGTGCTCATGCGGATGAAGGCGAAGGAGAGGATGAAGCCGGCGAGGACGAGGAACAGTCCCTGCTCTTCGTGCTCGACGAGGTTGCTCCAGAAATCGGCGAAGATCGAGGCGACGGTCATGCGGATTCAGCCGAGTCTAGACCCGGTCTGCGCCCGTCCTTTTCCTCGATCAGCCCGAGGGTCAGCAGCACCGCGGCGACCGCGTAGATCGGCGTGAAGATCACGTTGGAGGCCGACTCGGCGATCCAGGTTGCGGCGATGCCGTGCCCGACGACGTCGTGGACCAGGCCGGCGGAGAGTTTGGCGATGCCGTCGCCGAGGAGCTCGGCCGGGACCAGTACGGCGAACACGACCCAGAACTTGCCCCGGACCAGTCGCCAACTGCGAGCGAAGGCCCCGCGGACGGTTTGGTTCTCGATCTCGACCAGAGGGCCGGCGAGACCGAACCAGACGAAGGCCACGGCCCCCGGCGCGACCAGCAACAGCAGCCCGACCGTGATGACGGCTCCGAAGAGCAGGTCGACCCCGATCAGCCTCTTGAAGTTGAGCCGGCGGGCGATCTCGCGCAGGGGAGGGGCGTGGCCGTGCTCATGGTGAGTAAGCGAGATGGCGACGGCGCCGCTGTAGAAGACCTCGCCGAGCAGGCCGGTGATCGTCAAGGCGACGACGCCGGCGACGGCTGCGAGCAGCTGGAAGTCGTTGTCGAAGTCGAGCGAGCCGATCTCCGCGTGCTCGGTGAGCGCGTCCAGCAGCCCGAGCGGGATGAAGACGATCAGCGCCAGCTGCAGCAGCGACGGTGCCCAGCGCCAGTAGGTGCGGGCGATCCGCCGGTAGGTCGGGATCGTCTTCAGGGCGTTCCAGTTCCAGTCAGTTACGGCGACGCCCGGGCTTGGTGCGGCCTCGGGCTTCCAGCTTCGACTGGCTCGACTCGGAGGCGGGTGCTCGCTTGAGATTGGACAGCTCGCCGATCAGCAACTCTTCGGCGCACTGACGGTGCCAGTGATGGTGATCCGTGCCGCCAAGTCGCCGTACGTACTGGACCACCGTGTGTTCGTCGCCGACCTCGATGTCACCGTGGCAGCCGGGGCAGCGGTAGAGCTTGCGGGCGATGCCACGGATCAGCCAGGCCTCGTCGCCCTCTTCGGTGTGACCGCGCAGGCTCCACCTGATGCTGGGCAGGCCGTCGAACTCGCCCATGTTCAGCGCCGCCTCGACATCCAGGCGAAGCCGGCGGCCATCGCAACGTTGGCGACGCCGGCAAAACGCAGTCCCGCCCTGGCACCGGGACGGCTGACAGCCGGCGAGCGTGCCCAGAGCACGTCGGTGGCGATCTCGGTCCCGCGCAGCCAGGCCAGCGCCCACCAGTCCCGCGGCTCTCCACGCCGCTCGGCGACGAGGTGGGCGGCGGCGAAGGTGAGCCAGATCGGGGCGGCGCGATTGAAGAGATGCTTGGCGTCCGGGGAAGGCTCGTCGTGGCCGAGGACCTTCAGCGTCGCCGCCGGAGCCAGCAGGGCACCGCCGCCGAGCGCAAGGTCGAAAGCGATCATGCCGCGGTTTGTAAGGCGCAGCGCCTGCTCGAACTTCATCGCGAGCCAATCCAACCAGATCGGAAGGGAAAGCACGAGGCCCGGAGAAAAGAACCGCCGTGACCAAGACTGCGACGAAGTCCCCCCAACTGAAGAGCCTTTCCGACTACATCCAGGAGCGCTTTGACGAGTTCTCACGCTCCCAGAAAGATGTCGCCCGCTACATCGTCGATCACCTCGACGAGGCAGCCTTCCTCACCGCCGAGGAGCTGGCCCGGAGAGCGAGCACCTCGTCATCGACGGTGGTGCGCTTCTCCCAGGCCCTCGGCTTCGAGGGTTACCCCGAGCTGCAGCAGGCCGCGATCGAGGAGTACCGGACGACGATCGCCGTTGCCGCCTCTCCCGGCAACGGGGCTCTCTTCTCCTTCGATCACTCCGAGCTGGAGGGGTCGCTTGGCGCCGATTACACCAACCTCGAGGAAACCGCGCGCAAACTGACCCGCGAGCAGATCGAAACGTCGGTCAACGCCCTCGCCACCGCGCAGCGGATCGTCATCGTCGGCGTCGACCAGATGGCCTTCTTCGCCAGCTATCTGCGCCACACCCTCAGCCTTCTGGACATCCGTGCCGAGATCGTCGCCAGCACCGGCGGCGAGTCGCTACAGCGGCTGGGGCGGATCGACGACGAGACCCTCGTCATCGCCCTCTCCGCCGGCCGTGCCCACCCGCTGCTGCTGCGGGCGATGAAGCTCGCCCTGCACCGCGGCGCCCGCACCCTGGCGATCTCCGACGCGACGATGTCCGAGGTCGGCGAGCACGCTGAGCTGACGCTCTACTTTTCCTCCAACAGCCCTTCCTTCGCGAGGTCCAACACGGCGCTGATGGCGCTGGTGCAGGCACTTGCGCATGGCCTTTACGCCAGGGACGAAGCGGCTCACAAAGACCGGATTCGGGCTTACAAACTGAAGTAACGGGCGGTTGTGGAGGTGGGCGTCGGTGCTGCCTCCTTCACTCGCACCTCGTCGATGGAGACGGGGCTCCTGTCGCCGCTGGGTGGTCGCTCCTCCCGCTAATACGTTTCGGAGGCAGCACCGA
>DASYLY010000069.1:0-21241 GCA_036009365.1 Solirubrobacterales bacterium | reverse complement strand
GCTGGAGTGTCCGGCAGGCCAGGCACGGCGCCCCGTATCACCCTGGCTTCCAGCTCCCCCCAGCGCAGGGAGATCCTTCAGAAGCTTGGTGTGGAGTTCGAGGTGGTCGTGCCCGGCGTCGAGGAGCTGACCGGTGGCGATCCCGAGCTCGAGGTGGTCGAGAACGCGCGGATGAAGGCGCGTGCGGTCGAGGCACCCGAGGGAGGCCTCGTGATCGCCTGCGACACCGACGTCGTGCTCGACGGCAAGGCGCTGGGGAAGCCGGCGGATGCCGCGGAGGCTCGCTCGTATCTGGAGCGGATGTCGGGGCGGGCGCACGAGGTGCTGGGTGGCCTGGTCGTGCTGGACGGCGACCGGGAGCTGAGCGGGCTCGAAAGCACCAGGGTCTTCTTCAAGCCGCTCTCCGAGACCGAGAAAGAGCGGTATGTGGACTTCGGCGAGTGGCAGGGCCGCTCCGGCGGCTACGCGATCCAGACCCTGGGCTCGACGCTGGTCGAGCGGATCGAGGGCAGTGTCTCGAACGTGGTCGGCTTGCCTGTGGGGCTGCTGGCAGAGCTGGCGCCGCAGCTCTTCGCCACCGCTTAAGCCGGTTTGCCCAGTTTGGGATGATCTCTGTGGATTGCCCCACTCCGTATGGGCGTATTCAGCTATCTCCGGCATCTAGGTGGCCGCGACATGGCGGTGGATCTTGGCACGGCCAACACGCTCGTCTACGTGCGCGGGCGCGGGATTGTGCTCTCGGAGCCGTCGGTGGTGGCGATCGACTCCAGCAACGGTCATGTGCATGCGGTCGGGGCCGAGGCGAAGCGGATGCTGGGGCGGACGCCGGGCACGATCACGGCGATCCGGCCGCTGAAGGACGGTGTCATTGCCGACTTCGACGTCGCCGAGCAGATGCTGCGCCACTTCATCCACGAGGTCCACTCCAACCGCTTCGCCCACCCGCGGGTCGTCGTTTGTGTCCCGTCCGGCGTCACCGGGGTTGAGAAGCGTGCCGTCGAGGAGGCGTGTCTGTCCGCCGGCGCTCGCCAGGCGTACCTGATCGAGGAGCCGATGGCGGCGGCAATCGGCGCCGGCCTGCCGGTTGCCGAGCCGATCGGGTCGATGGTCGTCGATGTCGGCGGTGGCACCACCGAGGTGGCGGTGATCTCACTCGGCGGCATCGTCGTCTCGCAGTCGATCCGGGTCGGTGGCGACGAGCTCGACGAGGCGATCGTCGGCCACTGCAAGCGCGTCTACAAGCTGGCGATTGGCACGCCGACGGCGGAGGAGGTGAAGTTGGAGGCCGGTTCGGCCTCGAAGCTGGCGCAGGAGGTGAAGGCCGAGATTCGCGGGCGCGACCTCGTCTCCGGCCTGCCGAAGACGATCGAGCTCGGCTCCGAGGAGGTGCGCGAGGCGTTGCAGGAGCCGGTCGGGCACATCGTCGCCGCCGTCAAGGAGACCCTCGACCGCACGCCCCCGGAGCTGGCGGGTGACATCATGGACCGCGGCATCACCCTGGCGGGTGGTGGCGCGCTCTTGCAAGGACTTGAGCAGCGCCTGCGTGATGAGTGCCAGATGCCGTGCCAACTGGCAGAGTCACCGTTGACGTGCGTGGCGGTTGGCTCGGGTCTCTCGCTCGAGGAGTTCGAGGCGATCCACCGCGCCGGCAAGAAGAACTCGAGAGCCCGGCCCGTGATTTAGCCGACGCTCATGCAAAGCACCGAAACTTAGGTCTCCCACGTGTATCGAAAGCAAGTACGCCGCCGTAGGGCGGTTCTGGCGCTGTTGATCGTCGGCTCCTTCGCGCTGCTGACGCTTACCTACGGGCAGGGCTCCAACGGGGTCCAGCGCGGCGTCAGCACGATCTTCAGCCCGATCCAGTCGGTTGCCGACCAGGCGCTGAAGCCGGCCCGCGACCTGGTCAACTGGTTCGACGAGACCTTTGATGCCCGTGGTCGCAATAGCCAACTGCATTCCGAACTGGAGGCGACGCGGCGCGAAGCCGTCGAGGGGCAGGCGGCGATCGCCGAAAACGCCGACCTGCGCAAGCTGCTCTCGCTCGATCGCAGCGGCGCCATCCCCGCCGGCTACGAGGAAGTCACCGCGAGGGTGATCGCCCGCTCGCCGAGCCTCTGGTTCGCCGACGTCACGATCGACGCCGGCAGCAACGACGGGGTGGAGGTCGACGACCCGGTGGTCAACGGCGACGGCCTCGTCGGCCGCGTCTCGGCGGTGACCGGGGGCACCGCCCAGGTGACGCTGATCACCGACCAGTCGAGCGCTGTCTCGGCCAAAGTCGTGCCGCCGGGTGTGCAGGGCGTCCTGCGCCCCAACGTCGGCGATCCCGAAGACCTGATCCTCGACTTCATCGACTCCAGCAAGCTCGTCGGCCAGGGCCAGACGATCGTTACCGCCGGCTGGCGCTCCAGCGAGATCGCGTCGCTCTTCCCGCCCAACCTGCCGATCGGCGAGATTACCAAGGCCTCGATCCTCGACCAGGAGGCGATCCAGCAGGTCCACGTGCGTCCCTTCGCCGACCTTCGCAACCTCGACCGCATCCAGGTCCTGACGGGGGGCTGGCGCGGGTGATCCTTACCCCCAACATCCTCGCCCGTCTCGTCGCGATCGTCGTCCTCGCCGTCGTCCTGCAGCTCTCCTTCTTCTCGCGGGTGGCGCTCTTCCACGTCAGTCCCGACGTGCTGCCGGCGCTGGTCGTCTGCCTCGGGCTGCTCGGCGGCTCGATGACCGGAGCGGTGTCCGGCTTCTGGGTTGGTTTCCTGCTCGACTGCCTGCTGGTTCAGCCGCTGGGCGGTGGCTCCTTGGTGCTGCTCGCGGTCGGCTACGGCGCCGGGCTCTTCCGCGAGCGCTTCGAGATCCACAGTCCGCTGGTGCCGCCGCTGCTCTGCATGGCTGGCACCCTGCTGGCCGAGCTCGGCTTCGGCGCCGTGCAGCTGATGCTTGGGATCGACTCCTCGGTCAGCCTGCTGGTCGTCCGCGACATCCTGGTCAAGAGCGCCTTCGCGTTCTTCCTCGGCTGGGCGCTTTACATCGGTCTCAAGCGCGTCCTGCGCCCGGCTCTTGTCGAGGAGCCGCGCCGTCGTCGTCGTCCGCCGACCGTCCTGGGAGCCTGATCGGTCGTGTACCTGCGCCCCGAGGAACGCCCCCAGCGGACCCGCCGGATGGCACTGCGAATTGCCATCGTCGGCGGCGTCGCCGTCACCCTCTTTGCGCTGCTGTTCTTCCGGCTCTGGGACCTGCAGGTCCTCGCCGGGTCCGAATACCTGGCCGAGGCGAAGAACAACCGCACCCGCGAGTTCCGCGTCGTCGCGCCGCGGGGCGAGATCCTCGCCCGCAACGGCGAGACGCTGGTCGACAGTCGCACTGCCCTGGCCCTGCAGCTGAACCCGCAGAAGCTCTCCGCGGACCCGGCCGAGGAACGGGCCGAGCTGGCCCGGATCGGCGCCCTGTCCGAGATGTCGTTGCGCAAGGTGAGGCGGACGATCGCCGAGGGGGAAGAAGTCGCGGCGGGGGCGCCGGTGACCCTGCGCAAGGACGTGCCCTACGACGTCGTCTACTACCTGAACGAGAACCAGGATCGCTTCCCGGGAGTCGAGGTGCAGCGCGTCTTCGTCCGCCACTACCCCCATCGGTCTTTCGCTGCCCATCTGCTTGGCAGCGAAGGCGAGGTCAGCGAGGAGGAGCTGAAGGAACCCGAGTTCCGCGGGCTCGAGGCCGGCGACGAGGTCGGCCAGGGCGGGGTCGAGGAGTCTTATGACCACTATCTGCGCGGGCAGCCGGGCCTGAAGCGGATCCAGGTCAACGCCCTCGGCCAGCCGACCCCCGGTGGCCAGCTGGTCGAAAAGCCGCCGGTCCCCGGCGACAACCTGAAGCTGACGATCGACCCCGACGTGCAGGCCGTCGGCGAAGCGGCGCTGTCCGAACGCGTCCTCCCCGGCGCCTTCGTGACGATGAACGTCAACAACGGCCAGATCCTCGGCCTCGGCTCTTCGCCGACCTTCGACCCGACGATCTTCACCAAGCCGATGACGCAGGCCCAGGTCAACGAGGTTTACCGCAACGAAGCGGCGCCGCTCGCCAACCGCGCCACCCAGGGGCTGTACCCGACCGGCTCGACCTTCAAGCTCGTCACCGCCCTGGCGGCGCTCGAGGGCGGCGTGATCACGCCCTCGTCGACGATCGTCGACAACGGCTTCATGTACGTCGGCGACCAGCGCTTCCAGAACGCCGGCGGCGAAGCCTACGGCGCGGTCGACCTGGTCTCGGCGATGCGCGTCTCCTCCGACATCTACTTCTACACGTTGGGTCTGGAGATGTGGAACACCGGCCAGCTGCAGCGCTGGGCGGGCAGGCTCGGCATCGGCCACCCGAGCGGCCTCGACCTGCCGGAGCAGGCCGAAGGGCTGGTGCCGAGCAAGCAGTGGCGCAACCAGCTCTACAAAGAAGGCGAAACCGATCGGCCATGGTCGGCCGGCGACAACGTCCAGCTGGCGACCGGGCAGGGCGATCTGCAGACCAACCCGCTGCAGATGGCGATCGCCTACGCGGCTCTCGCCAACGGCGGCACCATCGTCACTCCGCACGTCGGCCTCGGCGTCGAGGACGCGGCGGGCCGGGTGCTGAAGGAATTCGCCCCGAAGCCGCAGCGCCGGGTCAAGATCGATCCCGGCTACCGCACGGCGATCCTCGAGGGTCTGCACGAGGCCGCACAGGTCTCCGGCGGCACCTCCTACGAAGTCTTTGGCGGCTTCCCGGTGCCGGTCGCCGGCAAGACCGGCACGGCGCAGCGACCGCCTCACGCCGACCAGTCGTGGTACATAGTGCTGGCCCCGTTTCCAAATCCCCGTATCGTCACGGCTGTGACTTTCGAGGAAGGAGGGTTCGGCGCCGAAACCGCCGCCCCGGCGGCACTCGACATCCTCGAGGCATATTTCGACAAGCAGGCCACCGAAGCCGCCGGTCCCAACGGGGGAAGTCCCGGCTAACGATGTACGCCACTCGCACCCGACACGCCCACCCAGAGCCGTTCGCGATCCGCCCCGGCATCGCGGAGCGACTCGGCCTCGCCCACATGGACTGGCCGCTAGCCCTGTCGGCGCTGGCCCTGGTCTGCTTCAGCGTCTTCACCCTCGGCGAGGCGACTGTTCACGATGTTCCCGGCAGCCCCCGCTACTTCGCCGATCGCCAGATCCTCTACGCGGCGATGGGCCTGGTCGGGATGGTGCTGCTGTGCCGGATCGACTACTCGCGCTTCCGCGAGCTGCGGGTCGGCATCTACACCTTCCTCTGCGTCAGCATCTCGCTCGTCTTCGTCTTCGGCTTCGCCGCGAAGGGTTCGCGGCGCGCCTTCGACTTTCCCTTCTTTTCCTTCCAGCCATCTGAGCTCGGCAAGCTCTTGCTAGTGCTTGCGCTCGCCGGGTTCGTGATCGATGGCGCCAGACGCGGCTCCGAGAGGCAGCGCACCGTGCGCTACCTCTGCCTCGGCCTGGCACCGGCTGCGCTCGTCTTCCTGCAGCCCGACCTCGGCACCGCATTGGTGTTCGCGGTCGCCACCCTCGCCGTCATGTACTTCGGAGGCGTCCGCTGGACGCACTTCGCGGTCATCGGCGGCGCCTTGATAGCGCTCGTCTCGCTCGTCCTCGTCCTGGCCCCTGCGGCCGGGGTGCCACTTCTGAAGGGCTACCAGGAGCAGAGACTCACCTCTTTCCTGGCCCCCAGCGAGGACCCCGCAGGCGCGGGCTATCAGCAGAACCAATCAGTGGTCGCAATCGGATCCGGTGAGCAAACCGGCCGCGGCGACCGCGCCACCCAGACGCGGCTCGACTTCGTCCCTGAGCGGCACACCGACTTCATCTTCGCGGTGATCGGTGAGCGCTACGGATTTGTCGGCGCTGCGTTCGTCCTATCCCTATACGCCCTGCTGTTCTGGCGGGCGCTGCGGATCGTGACGCTCTCGAAGAACTCCTACGGAACGCTGGTCGCGGGCGGCATCGCCGTCTCGCTGCTGTTCCAGGTTTTCGTCAACGTCGGGATGAACCTCGGGATCATGCCGATCACGGGAATCCCCTTACCGTTGATGAGCTACGGAGGATCCTCCATCGTCGCCACTCTGCTGGCGATCGGGGTGCTCGAGAGCATCCACATCCAAGCGCGTCGCAGCCAGAAGGACAGGTTCGCCTGGTGACCCGTTGGGCACCGGCATGCGTACCTACTCTGAACTGAGCTGAATAACAAATGAAGAAAACGATTCTGGTTTCCGCCGAGCGTGGCGAGACCCGCGTTGCCGTCCTCGAGTCCAAGCAGAAAGGCGGCAAGCGCGACGTCGCCGAGCTCTACATCGAGCGCCGCGGCAGGCGCTCGATCGTCGGCAACATCTACAAAGGCAAGGTCGACAACGTCCTGCCGGGCATGGAGGCCGCCTTCGTCGACATCGGCCTCGAGCGCAACGGCTTCCTGCACGTCGACGAGATCGTCCTGCCGGGCGGCGAGCAGGCGCCGAAGCGCGGCCGCGGCTCCGGCCGCCGCATCAACGAGCTGATCAAACCCGGGCAGGAGATCCTCGTCCAGGTCGTCAAGGACCCGCTGAAGAGCAAGGGCGCGCGGCTCTCGATGAACGTTTCGATCGCCGGCCGCTACCTCGTCTACGCGCCCCAGGGCAGCGGCGTCGGGGTCAGCCGGCGGCTCTCGGACTCCGAGCGAGACCGGCTGCGCAAGATGGTCGACCGCACCTACAAGGGCCCTGGGGGGCTGATCGTCCGCACCGCTGCCCACGGGGCGAAAAAATCCGACTTCGTCCGCGAGATCGCCTACCTGCAGCGCCTCAACGAGGTGCTGGAGCGGCGTACCGAC
This sequence comes from Solirubrobacterales bacterium, assembly GCA_036009365.1. Taxonomy (GTDB): domain Bacteria; phylum Actinomycetota; class Thermoleophilia; order Solirubrobacterales; family 70-9; genus VAYN01. Next base: position 14,392 of record DASYLY010000069.1, on the reverse strand, counting down.
GGGGTCAAGGGTCCGGCCCTCGTCTTCCAGGAGGCCGACCTGCCGGTGCGGGTCCTGCGCGACGTCTTCCTCAGCGAGTTCGAGAAGGCGATCATCGATTCCCCGAAGCAGTTCGAGCGGGTCACCAACTTCTTCCAGCGCACGGCGCCGGAGCTGGTCGAGGGCGTCGAGCTCTACGAGGAGCAGAAGCCGCTGTTCGAAAAATGGAAGATCGACGAGGAGATCGAGTCGACCCTGGGACGCCGGATCGACCTGCCCTCGGGCGGCTACCTGATCATCGACTACACCGAGGCGTTGACCGTGATTGATGTCAACAGCGGCAGCTTCACCGGCCGTGGCAAAGGTGGGCTCGAGGAGACGATCACCAAAGTCAACACCGAGGCAGCCGACGAGGCGGTCCGACAGCTGCGGCTGCGCGACATCGGCGGCATCATCGTCATCGACTTCATCGACATGGCTCGCGCCAGCAATCGCGACAAAGTCCTGAAGACGCTGCGCAAAGCGCTCGACGCCGACAAGTCGAAGAGCTACGTGGTCGAGGTCTCGCCGCTGGGCCTGGTCGAGATGACCCGGCAGAACGTCACCGACGGGGTGCGGGAGATCCTCACCGCGCCCTGCCCGACCTGCGGCGGCGATGGCGTCGTCCTCTCGGCCGAGACGGTGGCGCTGGAGGGGATGCGGCAGATGCGCGACATTGCCGCCGAGCACGCCGACGTCGAGGCTTTCCTGATCCGGGTCAACCCGAAGGTGGCTGCCGAGTTAACCGACGCCGACAGCGGCCTCGCCGAGCTAGAGGAGGAAACAGGCAAGCAGTTCCATTTCGAGGGTGGGGACGCGCTGGCGATCGACACCTTCAAGCTGGTCGAGTCGGGCAGCCGCGAGGAGATCGAGGAGCGGGCGCTGCCCTTCAAGGTCGGCGAGGAGGTGCTGGTCAAGATCGACGAGCCGCATATGTACAACGCCGACGACGCGGTGGCCCGGATCGACTCCTACATCGTCAGCGTTACCGGCGGCGGCCGCTTCGTCGGCGACCGCCGTCTGGTGCGGATCGAGGAGGTCGAGCGCTCCGCCGCGGTGGCCTCTCTGCTGGGCGGCGGATCGTCAAACGGCGGCGCGCAAGACGAGGAGGAGGCCGGCGGGCTAGAATCCGCCGCCTCGCGCAGCAAACGCAGCCGCGGCCGCCGTGGTGGTCGGGGGCGTTCGCGCGCCAAACAAGGCAGCAAGGACGAGTGACCATGTACGCAGTAGTCGAAACCGGTGGCAAGCAGTACAAAGTCGAGAAGGGCTCGTCCCTGCTCGTCGACCGCCTCAGCGCCAAAGAGGGCGACAAGGTCGCCCTGCGCGCGGTGATGTTCCGCGACAAAGAGGTCGTGGCCGAGCCGAAGGAGCTGGAGAAGGTCAAAGTCGAGGCGACCGTCGCCGAGCACCTGCGTGGCAAGAAGATCAAAGTCTTCAAATACAAGGCGAAGAAGGGCTACCGGCGCCGGGCCGGCCACCGTTCCGAGCTGACCAAACTCGAGGTGACTGAGATCAAGATGGGCGCTCGCAAAGCGGCAGCTAAAAAAGAGCCCGCCGAGAAAGCCGCCGCTACGAAAGAGGAGGCCTCTGATGGCGCATAAGAAGGGGCTCGGCTCCAGTCGCAACGGCCGTGAATCCAACCCGAACATGCTCGGGGTCAAGGTCTTCGCCGGCGAGCGCGTCAGCGGCGGCGAGATCATCGTCCGCCAGCGCGGGACGCGGTTCTGGCCCGGCGAGGGCACCGGGATCGGCCGCGACCACACGATCTTCGCCAAGCGGGCGGGGACGGTGGACTTCAAGCCGGCTCGTAAGGGTCGGACGATTTACGTTCTGCAGGACGACTAGAGCCTGACGCGTGGGGGGAGGCCGGGTGCCCCTCCCGCTTGCTGGGGTTTTCGCCGGTCGCGGGAACCGCTCTCGCTGAGTTGGCTGTGCGAAAACCAGGACGCCGCGCGCGGGAGGGGCACCCGGCCTCCTTCTGAGGGTTCGCCTCCAGGTCCGGCCGCTCGGTAGTTAGCTTCAGGCGCTTTTGTTGCCCTCTGGGTGACAAAGGCGCCTTACCCTCTAGATCTCTCATGGATGACAAGGCGAAAATTTGGGTGGAAGGTGGGGCCGGGGGGAACGGGGTCATCAGCTTTCGGCGGGAGGCTCATGTGCCTAAGGGTGGGCCTGATGGGGGGGATGGCGGGCATGGGGGGGATGTGGTGCTCGTTTGCGATGCGTCGCGGCGGGATCTGGGGGCGTTGAGGGGGAGCAAGCACTTCAGGGCCGAGCGGGGGCGGCATGGGTTGGGGGCTAATAAGCACGGGGCTCGGGGGGAGGATCTGGAGATTTTGGTGCCGATTGGGACTCAGGCGGAGACGGTGGATGGGAGCGCGCTTGACCTGGTTGAGGCGGGGCAGCGGGCTGTGGTGGCGCATGGGGGGCGTGGGGGGCATGGGAACAAGCGGTTTGCGACCTCGGTCAGGCAGGCGCCGCGGTTTGCGGAGCAGGGGACGAAGGGGGAAGCGGGCTGGATCGAGTTGCGGCTGAAGCTGCTGGCCGACGTCGGGCTGGTGGGGCTGCCGAATGCGGGGAAGTCTTCGCTGCTGGGGCGACTGACCAGGGCGGCGCCGAAGGTGGCCGACTACCCGTTCACGACGCTGTCGCCGGTGCTGGGGACGATCGAAGACGAGGACCGCCAGGCGGTGATCGCCGACATCCCCGGTCTGATCGAGGGGGCGGCGGAGGGTGCCGGACTGGGACACGAGTTCCTCGCCCATGTCGAGCGCTGCTCGATGCTGGTTCACCTGGTCGAGCTGACGCCGCTTGAAGGGGAGCCGGCCGGCAACTACGAGCTGGTCCGCGGCGAGCTCTCCGCCTACGGGGCCGGGCTCGAGCAGTTGCCCGAGCTGGTCGTGCTGTCCAAGCGCGATCTGTTGCCGGCCGAGGAGGTCGAGGAGGCACTGTCCGAGTGGCGGAGCCGGCTCGGGGACGACGTCCTCGCGGTGATCGCGATCTCCTCGGCGACCGGCGAGGGTCTCGACGAGCTCGGCCACCGCGTCCTCGGCGAGCTGCCGGAGGAAGCGCCTGCAGTCACCGCCGATGCGGCGCCCGCGGCCGAGTTCGAGACCGAGCACCGGGTCTACCGTCCTACTGGCGAGGGCGGCTACTGGGTTGAGAAGGAGGACGACGGGGGCTTTCGCATCCTTGGCCGCGGCGTCGAGCTCCTCTTCGAGCGCCACGACCTCAAAAACGAAGAGGCGCTGGCCTACCTGGAGCAGCGCCTGCGCGAGATCGGCGTGATCACGGCCCTGACCAAGGCCGGTTTCGAGCCTGGCGACGACGTCCGCGTCGGCGAGCACGAGTTCGAGCTGCACATCTAGCGGCTTACCGGGGAGAGTTTCGTGAGCAAGCTGGAGGCGAACGTCCATCTCAATGGGTCAGGCGGGTGGAGCTTGCCTGGACGGGAGCTTTTGTCTGCATCGCACTGATTCTCAGCGCCTCTCCTCGGTAGTCTCGGGGGAGGCATGGAGGAACCTTTTGTCCGCATATTTCTGATGCTGTCGATCGGGGGCGCGAGTGTGGTGTCGGCGCACTGGATACTGGACCCTCTCCAGATTGAAGGTCTCGTGGTCGATTTGATCCTGTTGCTCACTGCCGCAGTGCTTGGCGTTCTAAGCGACCGCGAGATTTTTCGCGCCGTCACTCGCAGGCTGCATGTGGCCAAGCATCATCTCGGCTCCAGCGAATAGGCCCGGTGCCTGCCTAGACTGGCGGGGTCATGACCCTGGTCGTCAAGCTCGGATCCTCGATCGTCGCCGCCGACGACGGTGAGTTGCGGGTCGACGTGCTCGACTCGGTCTGCGAGCAGGTCAGTGCTCTCGAGCGCGGGGGCGAGCGGGTGGTGATGGTCACCTCCGGCGCGATCGCCCGCGGGATGCGGCTGATGGAGCTGCCGGTTCGGCCGCGGGCGATGGATGAGCTACAGGCGGCCTCGGCGGTTGGCCAGGGAGACCTGTTCCGCGCCTATGAGAGCCGGCTCGCCAAGGGCGGCAGCCGCGCCGCCCAGGTGCTGCTCACCGCCGCTGACATCGCCGCCCGCACCAATTACCTCAACGCCCGCCAGACGCTGCGGCGGCTGGTCGAGTGGGGCGTGGTGCCGGTGATCAACGAGAACGACACCACTGCCACCGATGAGATCAGCTTCGGCGACAACGACTTCCTCGCCGCCCAGGTGGCGATCCTGCTCGATGCCCGGCTGCTGGTCCTGCTGACCAACGTCGACGGTCTGTACAGCCAGGATCCGAGCATCGTCGACCCGAGCGCCGGCTCCGGTGCGTTCCTGATCTCGGCAGTTGAGAGATTTTCGGATTTGGCTGAGTTCAAGGTTGGCGATCGCACCTCGGCCTTCGGCTCTGGCGGCATGCGCAGCAAGGTGGCGGCCGCCGAGATGGCCAGCGAGTCCGGCATTCCGGCGGTCATCTGCAATGGCACCGAACCTGGAACGCTCGCGGCCGCAGCAGCTGGCGACGCGATCGGTACCCGTTTTGCAGCTCAGCCGGGCAAGGCCTCGAGCTTCAAGCTCTGGCTCAAGTACGCGAAGCCGGCCAAAGGCCGGGTCCTCGTCGATGATGGTGCCGCCCGGGTTCTCCGCGAGCACGGTTCGAGCTTGCTGCCGGTCGGGATCATTGCGATCGAAGGCGACTTCAACGCAGGCGATGCAGTGGATGTCGCAGCCGATGGCGCCGTGATCGGCAAAGGCATCTGCGACTACTCCTCGCAGGAGCTCGATCAGGTGAAAGGCATGAAAACTGAGCAGGTGGGGGAGCTGCTGCCTCATGCGGCAGACGAGGTGATCCATCGGGATCGCTTCGTCTTGCTCTGAGCACAGAGGTGGGAGGGAGGCACCCGCCTCCCAGCTACCCTGTGGCGATGGCTGTGACGACTACAACGGTTGCCGAGACTTGTGCGGCTGCGAAGCGGGCGGCGCGGACGTTGGCGTCTGCCTCGACCGAGGCGAAGAACGCGGCACTGGAGGCGACCGCGCGGCTGCTGATGGAGCGCAGCGCGGAGATTCTCGAGGCCAACGCAGCCGACCTGGCTGACGAGCGGGCGGAAGGACTGACCGAGGCACTGCGGGATCGGCTGGCGCTGAGTCAAGCGCGAATTGCCGGGATGGCCGACGGCGTTCGGGCCGTTGCTGCCCTCGACGATCCGGTCGGCGAGGAGCTGGAACGCAAAGACCTGGAAAGTGGCCTCGACCTGCAGAAGATCCGCGTGCCGCTGGGGGTGATCGCAGTCGTCTACGAGGCGCGGCCCAATGTCACGATCGACTGTGCGGCGCTGACGATCAAGAGCGGCAACGCGATCGTGCTGCGGGGGTCCCATTACGCGGAACGGTCGAACGGGGCGCTGGCGGCTGTCGTCAGGGAGGCGCTTGCCGAGGCCGGCCTGCCGGAGGACGGGGTGCTGCTGCTGGCCGGCGGCGGCCACGAGGAGCTTGCTGTATTGGCGACACAAGAGGGCCTAGTGGACCTGCTGATCCCCCGCGGCGGCGAGGGTCTCAAGGCCGCGATAAAGGCTGTCGCCACGGTGCCGGTGATGTACGCGGCGGCGGGCAACTGCCACGTCTACGTCCACGCCGCCGCCGATCCGGAGATGGCGCGGCGGATCGCCGTCAACGCCAAGGTGCAGCGGCCCGGCGTCTGCAACGCCGCCGAGACGCTGCTGGTCGACGCCGCGATCGCCGCGCGGTTCCTGCCGGTCGTCCTCGCCGATCTGCGCGAGAACGGCGTCGAGCTGGTCGGCGACGAGCGCGCTCGCTCGCTCGACGCCGAGATCGGCGTCGCCGGGGACGAGGACTGGGACAACGAGTATCTCGAACTGAAGATGGCGGTTGCCGTCGTCGACTCGGTTGCCGACGCGGTCGAGCATGTCAACGCTCACGGCACCGGCCACTCGGAGGCGATCGTCAGCACCTCCGAGGCGGCGGCCGAGGAGTTTGCGGCGGGAGTCGACGCCGCTGCCGTCTACATCAACGCCTCGACCCGCTTCACCGACGGCTTCGAGTACGGGATGGGAGCCGAGATCGGCAACTCGACCCAGAAGCTGCACGCCCGCGGGCCGATCGGGCTGCGCGAGCTGACGACCTTCAAGTACGTGGCGCGCGGCAACGGCCAGATACGTGAGTAGCGCGGCAGGGCAGAGCTCGGCGCGTCCGGCTGCGGGCGGCGCCGGCATCGGAGTGCTGGGGTCGGCCTTCAACCCCCCCCACCTCGGTCACCTGGCCCTGGCTCAGGAGGCGCTCTGGCAGCTCGGGCTGAGCGAAGTCATCCTGGTCCCGACCGGCGAGGCGCCGCACAAGCTGATCGCCGACGAGCCCGGCCGCGAGCTGCGGTTGGCGATGACCCGGCTCGCCGCCGCCGACGACTCCCGCTTCTCTGTCTCTACCCTGGAGGTCGAGCGGGACGGACCGTCCTACACGTATGAGACCTTGGAGCTGCTTGCACGAGAGAAAGGCGACACGGAGCTGGTGTTCGTGATGGGGGCGGACGCTGCCGTGGGGCTGGAGAGCTGGCGGATGCCGGAGCGCGTCGTCGAGCTGGCCCGGATCGCTGTCGCCCGGCGGGCCGGGATCTCCGAGGCCGACGTTGCCGCCGTGATGCGCAGCCTCGGCGCCGAGGGCCGGGCGACGATGCTGGAGATGCCGCAGTTCGGCGTCTCCTCCTCCGCCGTGCGCGAGCGGGCCTCCACCGGCAGGCCGCTGCGCTACCTGGTGCCGGAGGCGGTCGCACGGTTCATCGAGGAGAAGGGGATTTACCGATGAGCGGACCCAGTTCCGAGGCGCTGGCGCGGCAACTCGCCGAGCTGGCCGACTCGAAAAAGGCCGAGGGGATCGTCGGCCTCGATATGCGCGAGCTGGTCTCCTACACGGACTTCCTGGTGATCTGCACCGCCCGCAACGAACGCCAGGCAAAGGCGATAGTCGACGAGGTACGGGTGCAGGTGAAGCACCAGTCGGGCATCTTGCCGGGCGGCGTCGATGGGGCTGGTGAAGACGGCTGGGTCGTGCTTGACTATCTTGACTGCGTCCTCCACGTCTTCACTCCAGAAGCCCGCGACCGCTACCAGCTCGAGGATCTTTGGCGGGAGGCGCCGCGGCTCGAGCTGGACTTCGAAGCGCCCGAAGCGCCATCCGCCGCCAGCGCCTGACGGCCGCTCGGACCGCCGCGCTGAGATTGACGAAAGTGCCGTCCGAGAGGCGGCGTACGGTGCCGCGCATGGGTAGCTTCAAGCGGGCGCTGTTCGGGTATCGCCGTCCTGATGTCGACGTGGCGATCAATGCACGCGACACGCGAATTCGCGGCCTGCAAAAAAAGACTTCTGAGTGCGAGCGGCAGGCTGCCGAATCGGAACGGCGGGCTGAGGCGATCGGCGAGCTGGAAGCCGAGACGAAGACCTTGGCGCAGACGGTTGCCGAGATGGAGAGCGAGACGGCCTCGCTGTCGGGGATGGTGATCGAGCGCGAGCGAGAGATCCGCGACCTGACCGATCGCCTGCGCGAGGCCAACGAGCGCCACGAGCGCAGCATCGGTTCGCTCGACGCGGTCTCCGAGCGCCTCGAGGAGATCGAGGCTCAGGCTCGCGGTCAGGCGACCCGGATCCGCATGAAAGCCCTGCGTGAGGCGGTCGAGGTGAGCCGCCGGGTGCAGGCCCTGACATCTACCAGCCCAGAGGGCGGCGACGAGGAGCTCGACACCGCCGTCACTCCCGAGCCGACCTACGGCCTCTTCGAGGGCGACGTCAGGGTAGAGATCGGCCCCCTGGGCGACTTCTCCCAGCTGGTTGGCTTCGAGGACGCCGTCGGCCAGCTCGGCGCCTCCGAGATCTCGGTCGAACGCTTCTCCGAGGGCCGCGCGACCCTCTCGATGCGGCTGGACGAGCCAACCGAGCTGCTCCGGGAGCTCGAGGAGCTCTCCACACTTGACTTCAAGGTTCGTCACACCGCGCCCGACAACCTGATCCTCGATGTCGACGAGGATCAGGGCCCAGAGCAGCGCGCCGCCTAGCGCGGCCGCACTCTCGATAAACTCGTAAGCCGATTCTGGGGCTGTAGCTCAGCTGGAAGAGCGTCGCGCTGGCAGCGCGAAGGTCAGGGGTTCGAGCCCCCTCAGCTCCACTCGAAGGTAGGGTCGATGCATGGCCGAGGGACTAACCGAAGCGCAAATCGTCGAACGGCTGCTACGGCTCGAGCAGCAGGTACGCGAGCTGCGCGAGCGGGCAGGGCTGCCGCCTGATGAGCGCGAGGATGGAGTCGATGCCGAGGTTCTGGCCCTGGCCCGCTCCGGCGACAGGATGGGAGCTGCGAAGCTGCACGCCGAACGCACCGGCATCGACTTCGTTGCGGCACAGGGCGTCGTCAACGCCCTCTGATCGCTTCGGTCTCGGGTTCATTGGCGTCCCGTGCTTCGTTCAGCTGACGCCGGCCTCGCGAAGGGTCGCCTTGACCAGCTTCGCCTTGTGAGCGATGCGCGGGGTGGCGACGGCGCTGAAGCGGAGTTTGCCCTTGCGGTAGCCCCAGATGAGGTCGCCTCCCTTGCCACGGCGATCAACAAAGAGTCCTGGGCCGAGCCTCTTCACCTGCGTCCGAGCCTTGCCCTTCGCCTTTGACTTGCGCAGCTTCGGCTTGCCCTTCCCGGCGGCGGTGCTGACGACGAACTCAACCCGACCGGCCTGGTCGAAGACGATCGCGGCGCCGGCGGACGCCGCGCCTCTCGCCTTGCCGCGGCTCGAGCACCAGCGGAAGGAGCGGCCGGTGCGCTGGTTTGGCTGACCGCCGGCGAGCAGGGTCTCCTGCGGGTCGCGACCCAGCTGCAAGGCGCCGAAGCCGGTCCGCGAGAGCCGCTTCGGCGGCTTCAGGCAGCGCGGGCCGGGGACGCCCACGGCACGCTCCCAGGTCTGCAGGTATGCCTCGGCCCCGTTCATCAGGTCAGCGGCGATCGGCTGCCCGGCAAGCAGGCGCAGCTGCTCCATCCAGTCCGGGTGAAGCCCGTACTGGGCGACGCCGTCGATGTTGACGTCCCAAACCCGCTGCCCCGAGACTTGGCGGTCGAAGACGATCCTGCCGTCCAGCGACCGGAACGGGTAGGCGACGGCGTTCGGCTGGCCGGTGCCGCGGGCAGAGGGCTGGGCGTGAAAGCCGTTGGCGTCGGCGCCGAATCCGACCCCGAACTTGAAGCGGGGGTCGGCGGCGGCGCGCAGCTGCTGCCACTCGGCGATAAAGCTCTCCGCCCCTGAGGTGATCGGCTCGGCGAACCCTCCGAGCCGGTAGATCCGCGACCAGGTGTGCGGGTCGCTCCACGAGTGCGAGGCGATCACGCCCGAGTAGCCGCGCCGCTCGGCTATCTCCAGGACCCGCTTGGCGGTCCTCGCCCCCTCGTGGTCGAGCTCGATCATCAACCCCCGGTCGATCATTTCCTCGATCAGGAACTCGCCCAGCCCGGTCAGGCCGCGGACGTTGCAGTGAGGTGGGGGCGGATAGATGGGCGCCGTCCCTTTTGGCAGCAGCCCGAGCAGGCCGGCGCCGAGGATTCCGGCTTCCCCGGGGATTGCGGTCGTCTGCTCGTTGTCGTGCTCGGCCCCCGGGCAGGGCTCGATCTGCCAGAACTGACCGGTCTGCTTGAAGTTGGCGGCGTTGATCGCGGCCCCGAAGGCACCACCGTCGAAGCGGACCCCGCCGAAGGCGTTGTCGAACTTGTGGATCGGGAACAGCGAGGCGACGCCCATCGCCTCGATCTCGTCGAGCCCGCGGACGATCTGCTCGCGGTCGCAGCGCGGCTGCGCCTCGGAGCCGCCGCAGCCGAAGATCTCGGAGGTCTCGATCCCGAGCACGACCGCGAGCTTGCCTTCGTTGATCACCTGACGGGCCTCGAAGGGGGTGCGGACGATCCGCAGCCAGCCGCGCCCGGGGCCGCCCGCCTGGGCGTCGACGTATTCCTCGAGTTCGTGAATCCGCTGGGCCTGTAGGCGGACGCTGTCCATGTCCTGGCAGCTGTTGTGTTTGATCGGGTAGATCTCGCAGAGGGCGACGTTCTCGACCAGGTCGTTGACCATGATCCGTACCCCGCCCAGCCAGGCCCGCTCGATCCAGCGGTAATAGGTCTGCTCGTGGGTCAGCGACTCGGGGGCCGGCCAGTCCTTGAAGGTCGGCCACCCGACCGGGTCGTGGGTGCGCAGCGGGTTCCCGTAGAGGACGTTCTCCAGCACCGCGCCGGCGCCGTTTGGGTAGTGATCGGGACAGTCGACCAGTGCCGCCGGGGCGCCGTAGCGGCTCCAGGGTTCGCCGCAGTGGGCATCGCCGCCGAGGAACTCGTAGGCGGTGACGTGGTTGTGACCGTCGATCGTCCCCTCCACTTCGGCGTAGGGGGTCGCGCCGGACCAGGGAGTCCCGCTCGCATCGAGGCCGATCTCGGCGAAGGCGGTGCAGCCCTCGGCCGGCTGTGGCACCACGGTCGCCCCTTGGCCCGCCGACTGAACCAGGCGGCCGCCGACGTCCACCGCTAGGGCGCGCCCGGTATCGAGGTTCGTGAACGTAAAGCCGGCGCCGGACTCGTGCAGCTCCCAGTCCGCCGCCGGACCGGCCTGAGGGGAGGCGACAACCCCGTCGCCGAGCGCCGCCGCCGCGATCAGGCTGCCGTCACTGCCGAGGAGCAGGTAGCTGCCGAGGGCAGATGCCTTCATGTAGAAGCGCTCGGAAGTGCCGCCGTTCACCACGTAGGAAGGACCGGAGCGTGCCACCACCCCAATGCCGATCTGAAGCGTCCGGCACTGGTCGGCGAAGGAGTACCGGGAAGGGGCTTCGGCCGCGGCGCTGGAGGTGAGGCAGAGGAGCGCAAAAACAGCCAGGCCGGTTAGACGCCTCCCCACTTGCCACCGCATGGACCCTATGTACCAAAAATCGATGATTTCAAACAGGGCCCGCCCGCTACTCAATCCGCTCGCCCCTGCTGCCGATGAATCAGCGATGAGCGCGGCGAATCAGCACGTGTTCTCGCATGGGATGCGAGACACGCGGGAGACGTTCGAGTCGTGGAACGAACGACCCTGGGCGGTGCTGCGGACCTGGCTGCTGCTGAGCCTGGCGATCGCCCTGGCGCTGCTGACCTCGGTCTGGTTCGTCGCCGGGATGCTGACCCCGGATCTGACGCCGATCCACCTGCCGGGGCTGACCTCGTCCTCCGAGCCCGGCGACCTGGTGCCGATCCTGATCCGCAACTCGACCGTCCTGGCCCTGCACGCCACCGCCTGCGTAGCCGGCTTCATCGCTGGTGCCTCGATGCCGATCGCCGCCGCCCAGCGCACCGGGGTCTCACGCTGGATCCACGTCAAGGCGGGGCAGCTGGCGATCCTCTTCGTCACCGCCGTCACCCTTTTCTCCCTCCTCACCCAGTCGCTCTACCTCGGCTTCCAGGGCTCGACGCTGGCCTTCCAGCTGGACATCTCCCGGCTCGAGCTGATCTTCAGCGTGCTGCCGCACGCGATTCCCGAGCTGACGGCGCTGTTCCTGCCGCTGGCCGCCTGGCTGATCGCCAGCCGCCGGGGCGAGTGGAACCAGCTTCTCGCGGCAACCTTCATCACGGTTGCGCTGGCGGCGCCGACCTTGATCGTTTCCGCAACGGTTGAGGTCTATATCTGGCCGCAGATCCTCGCCGCGATCTCGCCGGTCGCCTGAGAGCAACACCGTCATAGGCTTGGTAGGTGGCTGGGAAGCAGAGAGTGATCCGGCTCGTGCACTGGAAGGCAGAGGAGGTGCCGGAGCGAGCCGTGAAGCTGGAGGCGCTCGGGTACGCGGTCGACGGGGAGGTGCCGGGGACGAGCATCGGGATCAAGGCGCTGCGCGACGATCCGCCCAATGCGTTCGTGATCGATCTCGGGCGGCTGCCTTCGCATGGGCGCGAGGTCGCGTTCTCGCTGCGGCAGTCGAAGGCCCTGCGTGGGATCCCGATCGTGTTCGTGGACGGGGCCGCGGCGAAAGTCGAGAAGATCCGCATGGAGCTGCCGGATGCCGTGTACGCGAGCTGGGGTGGGATCGGCCCGGCGCTGGAAGTGGCAATCACCTCGCCGCCGGCCGATCCGATCGTGCCGATGTCCGACTCGGGGTCGCCCGCGGGGAAGCCGCTGGCACAGAAGCTCGGCATCAAGGAGGGGACGACGATCGCGCTGGTCGACGCGCCCGACGGGATCGAGGCGGTGCTGGCGCCGTTGCCCGACGGCGTGGTGGTGCGGCGGGGGAACCGCGGCGCTCGCGAGATGACGATCTGGTTCGTGATCTCGCGGAGCGAGCTGGAGAAGTGCTTCGCGAAGGTGGCCGCGGCGGTCGGCGACGGGATGCTGTGGATGGCCTGGCCGAAGCGGTCCTCCGCTGTCGAGACCGACCTCAGCGAGGACGTCGTGAGGGACGTCGCCCTGCCCGCCGGCATGGTCGACACCAAGGTCTGCGCGATCGACGAGACCTGGTCGGGGTTGCGGCTGACGCGCCGCCGCTCCCGGCCCTCGTAAGATCGCCGCTCCGATGAGCGGATACGACCCGAAAGCAATCGAGGCGAAATGGCAGCAGGTCTGGGCCGAGGAGAAGACCTGGGAGGTCGCCAACCCCGGTCAGCCCGGCTTCGATGACTCCAAGCCGAAGTCCTACGTACTGGAGATGCTGCCCTATCCATCCGGCGAGCCCCACGTCGGCCATCTCAAGTGCTACGCGGTCGGCGACGCGATCGCCCACTTCCGCCGCCGCCGCGGCTTCCAGGTGATCCACCCGATGGGCTACGACTCCTTCGGCCTGCCGGCGGAGAACAACGCGATCAAAACCGGCGAGCCGCCGCGGGTGGCGACCGAGCGCTCGATCGCCTCCTTCCAGCGCCAGTTCCGCGAGTGGGGGATCTCGATCGACTGGTCGCGGGAGATCGGCACCCACACGCCCGAGTACTACCGCTGGACCCAGTGGATCTTCCTGCAGCTGCTGGAGAAGGGCCTCGCCTACCGGGTCGAGGCGCCGGTGCAGTGGTGCCCCAAAGACGCCACCGTGCTCGCCAACGAGCAGGTCGTCGACGGCCGCTGCGAGCGCTGCGGCACGCAGGTCGTGCAGCGCAAGCTGGCCCAGTGGTTCTTCCGCATCACCGACTACGCCGACCGCCTGCTCGCCGACTTCGACCTGCTCGAGTCCTGGCCCGAGCACGTGGTGACGATGCAGCGCAACTGGATCGGCCGCTCCGAAGGGGCCGAGGTCGTCTTCCGTTGCGACGAAGTCGACCTCGACTTCCCGGTCTTCACGACCCGTCCCGACACCCTCTTCGGCGCCACCTTCTTCGTGCTAGCCCCCGAGCACCCGGAACTGGAGCGGCTGGTCGCCGGCACGCCGGCCGAGGAGGAGGTGCGCGAGTACGTCACCCGGGTCGCCCGCGAGTCGGCCGAGGAGCGCGGTGCCGAGGACCGCGAGAAGACCGGCGTGCCGCTCGGGCGCAGCGTCGTCAACCCGGTCAACGGCGAGTCGATCCCGATGTACGTCGCCGACTACGTGCTGATGGAGTACGGGACCGGGGCGATCATGGCGGTGCCGGGGCACGACTCGCGCGACTACGAATTCGCCCAGCGCTTCGGGTTGCCGGTGGTGCGGGTGATCGAAGGGGTCGACCCAGAGGCGGCGCGCGACGAGCAGGGCCTGCCCTATCCCGGCGACGGGCCGATGGTCAACTCCGGGCGCTTCGACGGCAAGCACAACCGCGAGGCCTACGAGGAGATCGTCGCCTGGCTCGCGTCCGAGGGGCGCGGCAGCACCGCCGTCAACTACCGCCTGCGCGACTGGCTGGTCTCGCGCCAGCGCTACTGGGGGGCGCCGATCCCGGTCGTCTACTGCGATGTGTGCGGGATCGTCGCCGTGCCCGACGAGCAGCTGCCGGTCGAGCTGCCCGAGGTCGAGGACTACGCGCCGCAGGGAAAGAGCCCGCTGGCCGCGGCCGAGGACTGGGTCGCGACCGAGTGCCCGCGCTGCGCCGGCCCGGCCCGCCGGGAGACCGACACGATGGACACCTTCGTAGACTCCTCCTGGTACTTCCTCCGCTACCTCGACCCGCGCAACCGCGAGGCCGCCTGGGATCGCTCCGCGGTCGACCACTGGTTCCCGGTCGACCAGTACATCGGCGGCGTCGAGCACGCGATCCTGCACCTGATGTACGCGCGCTTCCTCACCAAGGCGCTGGCCGACCTCGGCCACCTCGACGCCCAGGAGCCGTTCGCCAACCTCTTCGCGCAGGGGATGATCACCCGCGACGGCGCCAAGATGTCGAAGTCGAGGGGCAACACGGTCAGCCCCGGCGACTACGTCGAGCGTTACGGCGCC
>DASYLY010000068.1:0-6034 GCA_036009365.1 Solirubrobacterales bacterium | reverse complement strand
TGCCGTCAGAGCTCTCAAGTGGAACCTCGGTAAAGGTAGAGATGCGTCCTGCCGGAGCACCGACATCGCGGAGCAACCCCCGTCCGAACTCGTCTACCGAACCCATGACTGCGAGCAGTGACGACGCTGCGCGAATCTCCTGCTCATCCTGTCCGCGTATTCCCGCGACTGGTATGAGCCGTGCCGGCATCCACGTGTCGGAACCCGCAGCCGCGGATGCCCCATTGCTCTTTCCTGCCATGCGCCCCACTCTAGTTTGCTGAACCTCTCTAAAGCAAACGACCCGCCGAAGCGGGCCGTTTGCGAAAGAGGCTGCCGTCGGACTGACGACCCCACCCTCACATCTTCACATCGTAGCGCCCCGAGCGGGAGTCGAACCCGCCAGCCTCCACTTCGTGAGGGTGGAGCCCGCGTCCGGCGGCCGGGGCGTCGCCGCGGCCGCGACATGGCGAAGCTATCTCTGAAGTCTTCGCGTGTGGGTCACACAACTCAAACAATTGTGTGACAGCGAAGAGGGGGTGAGGAACTAGTGCCGGAAGTGGCGGTGCTTGGTGAAGACCATCGTCACGCCGCCGGAGTCGCACGCCTCGATTACCTCGGCGTCGCGTTTGGAGCCGCCGGGTTGGATCACGGCGGTGGCGCCGGCCTCGATTGCTTCCTGGGGGCCGTCGGCGAAGGGGAAGAAGGCATCGGAGGCGACGGCGGAGCCGGCGAGTAGGTCAGCCGCCTCCTCGCCGCGGGCGTTGTGGCACTTCTCGACCGCGAGGCGGACCGAGTCGACGCGGCTCATCTGGCCGGCGCCGATGCCGAGGGTAGCGCCGTCCTTGGCGATCACGATTGCGTTGGAGCGGACGCGGCGGCAGACGGTCCAAGCGAAGAGCATGTCGTTCCACTGCTGATCGCTCGGCTCGCCGCTGGTCACCACCTCCATGATCTCCCGCGGCTCGGGATCGCCGTCGCGGTCCTGGACGAGCAGGCCACCCATCACCTTCTTGACGTCGCGCTCGACCGGGTCGGACTCGCGGCGCTCCTCCTCGCAGAGGATCCGGATCGCCTCCTTCTGCTGCAGCACGTCGAGGGCGGCGTCCTCGTAGCCGGGCGCCAGCAGCACCTCGACGAAGTTCTTGTGCAGCTCCTCGCCCAGCGCCTTATCGATCGGCCGGTTGACGGCGATGACGCCGCCGTAGGCGGAGAGCGGGTCGCAGGCCAGCGCCTTCAGGTAGGCCTGCAGCGCGTCCTTCCCGACCGCCACCCCGCAGGGGTTGTTGTGCTTGACGATCACGCAGGCCGGCTGCTCGAAATCGCCGGCCAGGCTGCGGGCCGAGTCGAGGTCGAGCACGTTGTTGAAGGAGAGCGCCCGCCCGTGCAGCTTCGAGACCCGCGAGAGGATGTGCTTGCGGACGCCGACCTCCGAGTAGAGGGCGGCGCGCTGGTGGGGGTTCTCGCCGTAGGAGAGGTCGAGCACCTTCTCGTAGGCGACCGCCATGTGCTCGGGGAATTCCTCGTACTCGGTCGAGAACCAGCGGCTGATCGCGGCGTCGTAGCGCGCCGTCTGGGCGAAGGCCTCGTTGGCCAGCCAGTGCCGGGTCGTCGCCGAGACCTCGCCGCCGGACTCCTCCAGCTCGGCGCAGACGGCGTCGTAGGACTCCGGTTTGACCACGACCGCGACCCCGGCGTGGTTCTTCGCCGCGGCGCGGATCATCGTCGGGCCGCCGATGTCGATGTTCTCGATCGCCATCTCAGCCTCGACGTCGTGGCCGGAGACGGTCTGCTCGAAGGGGTAGAGGTTGACGCAGACGATGTCGATCGGCTCGATCTCCTCGCGCGCCAGCGTCGCCACGTGCTCGTCGTCGTCACGCCGGGCCAGCAGCGCCGCGTGCAGCCGCGGGTGCAGCGTCTTCACGCGGCCGCCGAGGATCTCTTCCTGGCCGGTGAACTCGGAGACGTCGGTCACCTCCAGCCCCGCCTCGCGCAGGGCGGCGGCGGTACCGCCGGTCGAAAGGATCTCGACCCCGAGCGCAGCCAGGCTCTTGGCGAAGTCGGCGACCCCGGTCTTGTCGGAGACCGAGATCAGCGCCCGGCGCACCTGGATCGCGCCGTTGCTCACGGCCTCGTCCCGGGTGTCTGCGCTTGCCTCATTCATTGATCAGGACAACCCTCGGGTCGTCGGTGTCGATCCTAACCCGGCCCTCCGCGATCATGCGGATCGCCTCCGGGTAGAGTTCGTGCTCGACCGCGTGCACCGCGGCCTCCAGCAGCTCGCGGTCGCCCCCCGCTGGCACCGCCACCTCACGCTGAGCGATCACTGGCCCGGTGTCGACTCCCTCGTCGACGAAGTGGACGCTGACCCCAGTCGTCCCCACCCCCGCGGCCAGTGCCTGCCCGATCGCGTCGAGCCCGGGGAAGGCCGGCAGCAGGGCGGGGTGGACGTTGACGATGCGATTGCGGAAGCGGGCGATGAAGGCGGCGTCGAGCAGCTGCATGTAGCCGGCGAGGACGACGAGGTCGGCCTCGCGCGACTCGATCCACTGGGCCATATCCGCGTCCCGCGCCACCCGGTCGTCGTACTTGTCGAGCGCAAAAACCGCGGTCGCCACGCCCTCGATCTGAGCCCGTTCCAGTGCCCACGCGTCCGCCTTATCGGACCCGACCCCGACCACCTCGACCCCGCCCTGTCCGTGCAGCGTGTCGAGGATCGCCTGCAGGTTGGTCCCGCTGCCACTTGCCAGGACAACCAGCTTGAAGCTGTCGCTCACCGTCGGCAGGCTAGCCGTTGGCCGGCACCACGGCGACGTCCTCCAAGGCAAATTTGCCGTTGGCGTCATCCGGGTCCCCGAGCGGGTAGAAGCCGCTGAAGCAGGCGTCACAGTGGTCGTCGGCGCTGCCGCCGATCGCCTCGTAGATGCCGGCCATCGAGAGGTAGGCGAGCGAGTCGGCGTCGAGCTCGTCGGCGATCTCCTGGACGCTGCGGTTGTGAGCGATCATCTCCTCGCGGGTCGACATGTCGACGCCGTAGTGACATGGGTTGCGGATCGGCGGCGCCGAGATCCGCAGGTGAACCTCCTTGGCGCCGGCGTCGCGCAGCATGCCGACGATCTGGCGGGTGGTGTTGCCGCGCACGATCGAGTCGTCGACGACGACGATCCGCTGCCCGGCGACAATCTCCGGCAGTGGGTTGAACTTCAGCCGCAGCCCGTGCTTGCGCAGCTCCTGGCCGGGCTGGATGAAGGTCCGCGCCACGTAGCGGTTCTTGATCAGGCCGTCGTCGCGGGGCAGCCCCGAGGCGCGGGCGAAGCCCGCCGCAGCCGGATTGCCGGAGTCCGGCACGGCGATCACCAGGTCGGCTTCGACCGGCGCCTCGCGCCAGAGGATCTCACCCATCTTGCCGCGCACCTGCTGCAGCACCTTGCCCTCGAGACGGCTATCGGGTCGGGAGAAGTAGATGTGCTCGAAGACGCAGGTCGCCTTGCGCTCGGCCTTGACCACCTGGCGCGTCTCCAGCCCGCGCTCGGTCAGCGAGACCATCTCGCCGGGATGGATCTCGCGCATCAGCTCGGCGCCGATGATGTCGAAAGCGCAGCTCTCCGAGGCGACCACGAAGCGGCCGTCAAGCCGGCCCAGCGAGAGCGGCCGGATCCCGTGCGGGTCGCGGAAGGCGACGATCGCGTGCTTGGTCATCACCACGGTCGAGTAGGCGCCCTGCAGCCGCGGCATCACGTCCTGGACCGCGTCCTCGATCAGCTTGCCCTCGTGGGAGGAGAGCAGGGCGGCGATGATCTCCGAGTCGGAGGTGCCGCGGAAGTCGATCCCGCGCCCCTTCAGCTCACCCCACAGCTCGACCGCGTTGGTCAGGTTGCCGTTGTGGGCGAGCGCCACCTCGCGGCCGTCGTCGCGCCAGACCGGCTGCGCGTTCTCCCAAGAGCCGCCGCCGGTGGTCGAGTAGCGCACATGACCGATCGCCATCTGGCCCTCCAGCGCCCGCAGCTTCTCCTCGTCGAAGACCTGGGAGACGAGGCCGGAGTCGCGCAGGGTGGTGATATGGCCGCCCTCGCAGGTGGCGATCCCGGCCGACTCCTGGCCGCGGTGCTGCAGCGCGTAGAGGCTGAAGTAGGCAAGCCGGGCGACATCGTGGCCGGGTGCGAATACGCCGAACACCCCGCATTCCTCGCGCGGGCTATCGCAGTCGGTCGAGAGCCGCTCTGCTGAAGTCAAGAAGGGCGCGCTTTCCTCGTCGAAGTAGGAACCGGACGCGCAGGCAGACTGCCTACTCCCGCAGGTTAGCAACGGGTAGCGACCCGGTTAGCGCTCGCGACCGGGCAGCTTCGCAGTCAGCCGCCAGTCTCGTCCCCGGCCACTCAGATCGGTGGCGTGCACGGTGATTTTCGCCTGCAGTGCTGCCCGCGTGGGAAGTCGACCGAGGCGCCTGCTCACGGCTTTGCCCAGTGGCAGTCTGAAGATCGCCACGGCGTCGGCGCCGATCAGACGCCCCCCGCCGGAGTGGAGCACAACGGGCGGCCCGCCGCCGCGGACCTGGCCGAAAACCCCGACCTGCGCCTGGGAGCTGACCCTGACTTCGACCAGGATCGCCCGACGTCTCGCCGTGGCCGCGGCGTGGAGGATCGCGACCGGCGGGCAATCGGTTTGCAGGGTGGCGCTGCGGGGGCATCCGTCCTGGGTCTCGTCGCCGTAGCCGTCGCGGTCTAGGTCGGGCTCTACGGTCACGGTCACCGGGGTGCGATAGCCGATCAGTCCGGTGATGGTCCTCACTTCGCCCAGCGCGGCATTGCCTTCGAATGTGCCGGTGACGACCGCTTCGCCGGTATTGCAGGCGAACGTCCCAGATGGTCCGAAGAGGCCGAGATGGGCCGAGCGGGCCACCGGGATCCGGGTTGGGAACGAGCTTTCGCCCGGCCCTACCGTCTCCAGTCCGGTTTCAGCTTCCTTGCGAGCTTCTTCTTTTTCGTTGAGGACGGTGTAAGTCTCGAGCCGCTGGGGAAGCGAAGACTGCCCTGCCGCGACCCGGACCTTCCAGCTGGTGATGACGCCGCCCGGTTCTCCCACCACCCGGTTGACCAGCAGTGGGGAGCTGCCGGTGTTCCACGGGATCATCGTCCGATTCGCCTCGACGGCGTCGGCCACGCAGTCGTCACCTGCGCTGGTTGCCGCGGCGGCCGGCGATGCGGAGAGAAGGAAGGCCATGAGCCCTATTGCGACCGAGGTCCAGGCGCGGATCCGCATCCGCGGAGGTTAGCTGCGCGCGCCCATCTCCTGACCGCCCAGCCCCTCGCCGCTCTCGGGGTCGAAGAGGTGCAGCTTGGCGGTGTCGGCCCAGATCTCGGCTCGCTCGCCGCGGTGCACCTTGCTGGTCGGGTCGAGGCGGGCGACGACCTGCTCCTCGCCCTCGCGCAGGTTGGCGGTGCCGGTCTCGTCGAGGGTGTCCTCGACCAGGTCGGCGAGCTGGTCGGACTGGACGCCTTCGGACTCGACGTGGAAGTAGGCGAAGAGGTCGGAGCCAAGCGACTCGACCAGATCGACCTCGGCCTCGAAGACGACGCCGCGCTTCTGCTTGAGGTCGCCGACGAGCTTGGCGTCCTCGAAGTTCTCCGGTCGCAGCCCGGCGATCACCTTGCCATCGTTGCGCCCGCGGGCGAGATCGCCGGCGTCGACCTCGCCGATCGGCAGCTTTATCTTGCCGCCGCGCAGCTCGGCCGGCATGAAGTTCATCGCCGGGGAGCCGATGAAGCCGGCGACGAAGAGGTTCTTCGGATTGTCGTAGAGCTCCGCCGGGGTGCCGACCTGCTGCAGGACCCCGGCCCTCATCACCGCGACCCGGTCGCCGAGGGTCATCGCCTCGGTCTGATCGTGGGTGACGTAGACGGTCGTCGTCTCCAGCTTCGACTGCAGTTTCGCCACCTCGGTCCGCATCTGCACCCGCAGCTTCGCGTCGAGGTTGGAGAGCGGCTCGTCCATCAGGAAGGCCTTCGGGTCGCGGACGATCGCCCGCCCCATCGCCACCCGCTGGCGCTGGCCGCCG
>DASYLY010000067.1:0-6112 GCA_036009365.1 Solirubrobacterales bacterium | reverse complement strand
GTTCGCGGGGTATCGGCTCGAGTTGGAGACCGACGGGACGCGCAGTGACCTGGAGCGGGACTTCCTGCGGATCTGTCGCCGATCGGGTCTGCCCGCGCCCGAGGTGAACGTGAAGGTCGGGCGCTGGACTGTCGACTTCCTTTGGCGGAACGATCGGCTCGTCGTCGAGACCGACAGCTACCGCTACCACCGTGGGCGCATTGCCTTTCAGGACGATCATGCACGAGAGTTCGACCTGCGGCGGGCTGGGTTTGAGGTGCGGCGCTTCGACGAAAGGCAGATCAACAAGGAACCGGAGCGCGTCGCAGCCGATCTCATGGTCGCCCTCGTCGCCTCGTAGAGTGGCCGCGATGGCCGACGCCCCCGAGCTCTTTCTGATCGACGGCAACTCGCTTGCCTACCGCGCCTTCTTCGCACTGCCGGAGTCGATCGGGACCAGCGACGGGCGGCCGACCAACGCGATCTACGGGCTCGCCTCGATGCTGGTCAAAGTCATCGACGAGCACCGGCCGGGCGGGGTTGTCGTCGCCTGGGACGCGGGGATGTCGGGACGCGAGGTCACCTATGACCTCTACAAGGCCCAGCGCTCGCCGCGTCCCGACCTGCTGCGCGAGCAGTGGCCGCACCTGATGCCGTTGGTCGAGGCCTTCGGCTACACCAACGTCAAGGTCGAAGGCTTCGAGGCCGACGACGTGATCGCTTCGCTGGCGCGGCGCGCGCGCGAGCAGGGGATCCCGGTGATGGTCGTCACCGGCGACCGCGACGCCTACCAGATGGTTGGCGACGGAATCCGGGTGATGAGCACCTCGCGCGGCATTACCGAGACCAAGATTTACGACCGCGAGGCGGTGATCGAGCGCTACGGGGTGCCGCCGGAGCTGGTCACCGACCTGATGGGGCTGCGCGGCGATACCTCCGACAACATCCCCGGCGTCCCCGGGATCGGCGAGAAAACGGCGGCCCAGCTGTTGCAGAAATTCGGCTCCTTGGAGAACGTCTTGGCCAGCGTCGAGGAGGTCTCCGGCGCCAAACGCAAGCAGAACCTGGTCGAGCACGCCGAGGACGCTCGCATGTCGAAGCAGCTGGCGACGCTGCAGTACGAGATCGAGACCGGGGTCGACCTGGCGGCGGCGATGGCCTCCGAGCCCGATCGCGGTGCCCTGCGCGATTTCATGCGCGAGTTCGAGCTGCGGGCGGTGCTGGAGCGGCTCGAAGAAGCGCTGCCGGAAGGCGAGGCGGTGCCGGGACGCAGCGTCGAGAAGGAGCTGGAGGTGGAGGCGGTGGAGGGCACCCCGGCCGACCTCGCCGAGGGGCCGGCGGCACTGGCGATCGACGGCGAGCGCTGGGCCGCCGCCGACGGCGAGCGGATCGTCAGCGGGTCCGGCACGCACGATGAGTTGGCGGTCACGTGGGGTACCCGGCCCCTCGTCGCCCACGACGCCAAGTCGCTGGGCGGCGGTCGTCACGGCCTGCTCGCCGCCGCTGCCCGCGAGGGCGTCGCCCTGGAGATCAACCACGACACGATGGTGGCGGCCTACCTGCTGGAGCCGCAGCGCCGCACCTACGAGCTGACCGAGCTGGCTGCCGATGCGGGCATCGGTCTGGTTGGGGGGGCAACTCCCGGCAAGGACAAGGACGAGGACGACGGCCAGCTCTCGCTCGGCGACGAGGGCGAGGCCGACCTCGAGCCCGCTGAAGAAGCGAGCTTGGTTGCCGCCCTCGCCGACGTCCAGCGCTCCCGGATCGTGGAGCTGGGCCTGGAGTCGCTGCTGCGCGAGGTCGAGCTGCCGCTGGTCGATGTGCTGGCGGCGATGGAGCGAGAAGGACTGATGCTGGACGCGGAGCGACTGGCCAAGGTCGGGGCCGGCTTCGGCGAGCGGATCGAGACGCTGCAGAAGGAGATCCACGAGCTGGCCGGGGAGGAGTTCACGATCGGCTCTCCGCAACAGGTCGGCCAGATCCTCTTCGAGAAGCTCGGCCTGAGCCGCAAGCGCCGCGGCAAAACCGGCTTCTCGACCGACGCACGCGTCCTCGCCCAGATCCGCGACGAGCACCCGATCGTCGAGAAGATCGAGTCCTGGCGCGAGCTGACGAAGCTGAAGAACACCTACCTCGACTCACTGCCGGACCTGATCGACCCCGCGACCGGCCGTGTCCACACCACCTTCAATCAGACCACGGCGGCGACCGGCCGCCTCTCCAGCACCAGCCCGAACCTGCAGAACATTCCGATCCGCACCGAGCTCGGCCGCCCCGTCCGCGCCTGCTTCGTCGCCGCGCCCGGACACCAGTTGCTCTCTGCCGACTACAGCCAGGTCGAGCTGCGGGTGCTGGCCCACGTCGCCGAGGAGGAGGTGCTGAAGGAGATCTTCCGGGCCGGCGAAGACGTCCACGCCGCCACCGCCGCCGAGGTCTTCGCGATCGGCCGCGACGAGGTCGACGTCGGCCAGCGCTCGAAGGCGAAGATGGTCAACTTCGGGATCGTCTACGGGCTGACCGGGTTCGGTCTCGCCGACCGGCTCAACATCCCCCGCAAAGAGGGCGAGGAATTCGTCGCCCGCTATCTGGAGCGCTTCCCGGCCGTGCGCGCCTTCCGCGAGCAGATCGTCGAGAAGGCCCAGGAGGAAGGCTTCGTGACGACCCTGATGGGACGGCGCCGGGCGATCCCGGAGCTGCGCTCAGGCAATCCCAACACGCGCAAACTGGGCGAGCGGCTGGCGGTCAACACGGTGATCCAGGGCACCGCGGCCGACATCATCAAGGTGGCGATGGTGCGCTGCCAAAGCGCCCTGCGCGAGGCCGGGGGGGAGACCCGCCTGGTCCTGCAGATTCACGACGAGCTGCTGTTCGAGGGCCCGCCCGCGGAGATGCAGGCTGCGGTCGAGCTGGTCGAACGCGAGATGTGCGCGGCCTATGGGCTCGACCCGCCGCTCGAGGTCGACGTCGGCATTGGCGCCGACTGGCTCGACGCTAAGTAGCCGGCGGGGGCAGGGGTGGCCTGGCCGCCGCGCGGACAGCCAGGCCATGGAGAGGGTCAGTCGTCGAGGTCGACCTTGACGAAGAAGGCGCGACCGTCGGCGAGGCCGAGCACCGCGTCCTCGACCACCGCACCGGGGACGAGGTCGTCGGTGTCGCCGCGACCACCCCAATGGTGGCCGCCGTGATCGTCACCGGAGCCATGCAGCTGCCTGCGGCACCAGTCGCCGCTCAGATGACGGCGGTCGTCGCAGTCGCGATCGCCATTATCGATCCAGGTCCACCTGGTGACGAGGCCGCTGACGGTCCCGCCGTCGCCGAGGTCGACCGTGAGGACCTTGCTGCCCTGGTCGAAGGAGGCGATCGTTCCGGCCGGGTCGCGGTCGCCGAAGTCGCTGTTATCGCTGCCGTGGTGGGCCAGGGCCGGAATCGCCAGGGCCATCGCCACCGCCAGCGTCACTGCGGATACCGCAAGGGAGGCGATCCCTCGCGCGGTTCTGGGCTTGCCTTTCATCGGTCCAGTCCTCCTCGGTCGGTTGTCGGGGAACTCGTCAAAAGTGGGTACCCGGGCTGGGCGCGCGTACACCGGGGCACGGCCGAATGTCTGAAAGAGCCCAAACGCAATGAAGCCGCCGCACCGGCCGGTGCGGCGGCTTCGATCCTGTTCTCCTCATTTGCCGGAAGGCGCTACTCGCTCAACTCCACCTCGCGGAAGAAGGCTTTGCCGTTCTTCAGGTCCAACTCGGCCTCGTGCACGGTCGCGCCGACGATCAGGTCTGACGCGGTGCAGTTGGCGCCCCTGCCGTTGTCGTCGTGACTGCTGGGTCCGGAGTGTGAGGAGCCGGGACCGGAATTGTCGCCACCGCGATCGTCACCCGGCTCGTCTCCCCTGTCGCCGTGGTCGTCGCCAGGCTCGTCCCCGTGTCCACCGCGATCGTCGCCGGTCTCGCCCTCGCGAGCGCGGGTGGAGACGTCCGGCGCGTGCTCGTCCTCGCACTTGATCCTGGTCCGGCGGGTAACCAGGCCGCTGACGGTGTCGCCGCCGGTCAGCTCGATCGCCAGCACGCCGGTGCTGGTGTCGAAGGAGGCGATGGTGCCGGTGTCGGGGCCGTGGTGATGTCGTCCGCCGTCATGGTCTCTGGCGACGGCGAGGCCGGAGAGGGCCAGGATCGCCACGGCGCCGACGGCGGCCACCGTCGCAAAGCCACGCCGGAATCGCTTGCCGTTCGGGGAATGCATGTCGTCCTCCTTGGTCGGTGTGAACATGTTCACACCGACAACCCGAGCGCCACGCGAAGATCACGAATCGTCTTCGCCGCCGTCCCTCGAGTCTCCGGATTCACCTTCGGGAGGGGGAGGCAGTGCTTCCGGGAGCGGTTCGGCGGAGGGGCCGGAACCACCGCCGTCGCCAGAGCCCAAGCCGGAGCCGTCTCTTCCTGAGCCGCCGCTCGTGCCGCTCCCGGAGCCGCCGCCGCTCCCGCCCCCGCCGGAATGACCGCTGCCGCCGCGCCCCGAGTCGCTCCCTCCCGACGAGGATGGTGGGCGTGGACCAGGGCCCGGGCCGCCGTGCCCGGAGCCGTCCCCTCCGAAGCTGTCGTCGCTGGGTCTCGGGCCGTGTCCGCCGTGCCCGGAGCCGTCGTCGTGCCCTCCCCCGCCGGATCCATGGCGGGTTCCGCCGTGACGTGGCCCTGGGCCGCCGTGGTCCAGGTCCCGGTCCCCGGGTATGCCGATGACTTCCCCGTCGCCGCCGGATCCCCGACCGCGACCCTCGCTACCACCACTCTCCTGGCGATCGCCACCGTCGTCGTTCGACCCGCGCCCGTCGTCGCTCCTTCCCACGCCTGGCCCAGCGGTGGCGGACGGACCCGAGCCGGAGGCCACGATCTGGCTGCCGCTGGGAGCGCCGCTGTCGCCGCGGGCGGTCTCGGCTGCCGCGGGTCTCTTGTTGCCTTGGTCGCTGCGCTGCTCGACCGCGACACCGGCGCCGACCGAGCCGGCGATCAGCGCCGTCGCAACCCCGACCTTGAGGGCGCCGCCGACCCCGACCCCACCCAGAGCTGCTCCGGTTCCACCGGCCGCCCCAGCCGCGCCGGCCGCCGCACCGGCACCGGCACCGGCGACAGCCCCACTCGCTCCGGCCGCCTCGGCCCCGTGGTCGATCAGGGCACGCACTAGCGGCAGCGGTAGCAGCAGCCCGAGGCCGTCGCGCAGCGCTTGCCGCGCCCGGAAGATCGCCTGCCGGGCGGCACCGCCGCTGACCCCGAGTGCCGCGGCGATCTCCTCGTGGCTGAGGCCCTCCAGCTCCCGCATCACGATCGCCGCCCGCTGCGGCTCCGGGAGCGCCCGCAGCCGTTCCATCAGGTCCGTCATCTCCTGCCGCCGCTCCGCCTCCTCGGCGGCGCTGCGGCCACCGGCCAACGCTTCGCCGAGATCGGCCGCCTCCGGCGGGCTGTCGCGAAGCTCGTTCAGCGCCGTGTTGCGGACGATCCGGTACAGCCACGGCCGCAGCTCGATCTCCGCCTCGGAGCCGCGCAGCGCCAGCAACGCCTTCGAGAAGGCGTCCTGGGTGACGTCCTCGGAGCGGCCGCCGACGATCGCGGCGGCGAAGCGGTCGAGCTGCGTGCGGTAGCGCCGCACGATCTCCTCGAAGGCGGCCTCGTATCCCTCGCGGACCAGCGTCACCAAGCGCCGGTCGGACTGGGTGCGCAAGGCCGGCCCGAGGAAGAGGCGGGAGGTGAGGTTCTCTGCGGAAGCGGCGGACGGCGGCGGCATCGTCTTCGGTGGTTCCTCTCTGCGTTACTGATATGACAGCACGGCGGTTCAACCCAGGCGCCGATGTTCATGCAACCCGCTTCCAGCCCAAAGATCACGCCGCGCCGAGGATCTCCCCGTGGATAGGGGCCTGGCGGTCCTGCTGACCGCTGCGGCCGGCGGGCTGATCGCATTGCAGGCGCCGATCAACGCCGGTCTCGGCAAGGCCACCGGTGGTCTGCCCGCGGCACTTGTCTCCTTCGCCGTCGGCTCGGTTGCGCTGGCCACGATCGTCGTTCTCAGCGGCAAGGCGGGCGGCCTCAGCGCGACCTTCGACGTCAGCTGGTACTACCTGCTCGGCGGCCTGCTCGGCGCCGTCTACGTC
>DASYLY010000066.1:0-61655 GCA_036009365.1 Solirubrobacterales bacterium | reverse complement strand
GCTGATCATCGCCGGCGGCGGCAGCGACGGCGACGGCAGCGCCTACGGCGGCAAGAACGCGACCACCGACAGCTCAACGAACGGCAACCAACCGAGCCCGCCGAGCGGGGCGGTCGTCTCGGTCGGCAGCGTGCCAAAGCTGGGCCGCGTGCTTGTCGACTCAAATGGACTGACGCTCTACGACTTCCACAAGGACAAGGGAGCAACGTCGTCCTGCTATGCCGACTGCGCCGCGGTCTGGCCGCCGCTCCTTACCGAAGACAAGCCGCAAACCGCCAACGGCGCCGCCGCCGCAAAGCTCGACACGAGCGAACGCAAGGACGGCACCACCCAGGTCACCTACGCGGGCCATCCGCTCTACACCTACGCCGCCGACAGCAAGCCCGGCGACAGCAAGGGCAATGACATCGACTCCTTCGGGGCCGAGTGGTACGCGCTCGAACCCAGCGGCAAGGAGCCGGAGGACTGAGACCTCAGGTCTGCCGGGCGCGCTTGCGGTAGGAGATCGAGGGCGGGACGAGCTCGCGGACCTGGGCCAGGAGCCGGGCCGAGAGTTCACCGGGGTCCTCACCAGGCTTGGCCTGACCGCCCTCGGGATCGAGGAAGCGAACGCGGATGCGGGAACGGCGGGGGAAGCTGGTGAGGTCGCTCGTGCCCTCGATCGCGACCAGGACCAGCCGCGCCTCCGGCACCTCGAGGGCAAGGCGGCCGATGCCGCTGCGAGCCCGCAGCACCTTGCCACGCGAACGGGTGCCCTCGGGGAAGACGCCGATGCAGGCCCCCGCCCGCAGCTCCTCGATCGCCCGCGCCAGCGCCTGCTTGTCGCCGGCGCCGCGCTGGATCGGGATCTGCCCCATGCCGTTGAGGACCGGTGCCAGCCCTCGTACGTCCCAGAGTTCCGATTTGGCCAGCGCTCGGATCTGCCGACGCCGAATCGCCGAGATTCCGACCATGACCGGGTCCCAGTGACTGTCGTGGTTGCCGACGACCAGTACCGGGCCGCTCTCAGGCAGGAGATCGACGCCCTCGGCCCGCAGGCGGCCCCACCAGGCGACGGGTCGAGTGACCGCCATCGCGGCTCTGTACATGGGGCTGGGTTCGCGCATCGACGGGGAGTTGTACTCGACTGCGCGGTCCCACATCCACGCTCAGCTTTATCTAAATGGCGTAAGAACTGTTAAATCCTTATAACAAACGTCCAAAGTTGCGGCTTTTTAATCAAAAAGGGATGCAAAAGTCAGAGACGCGCGTAGCATGGCGTCTAGAAACACTCATGCACCTTGACGAGAAGCCCATGAACCCTGATACGGCAGCCATGATCACGGCTCTCAACCACCCGCTGCGACGTCAAATTCTGCGCGTGCTGGCAACTGGCAGAGCAGCCAGCGCCACTGAGCTCTCCGAGTTGCTCGGAATCCGACTGGGAAACATTGCGTATCACATGAAAGTGCTGTCCGAGCTGAAAGTTCTTTGGCTCGCCAGCACCAGGCAAGTGCGCGGTGCTCAGGAGCGCTTTTACCGCTCCGTCCTAAACGGGCAGCCCAAGTGGGCCCATACGGCGCTGGAGGAGACCCGCACGAAGGACGAGGGCGACTGATCAGTCCCCGGCCTCGTCCTCACCCGGAGGCCGGCCGCGCAAGCCGTTGACAAACATCGCCTCCGACAGGCGCAGGAGGCCGATCATCACGTGCGGGCTGGGGTTACTGCCGCGAACCCTGACATGGGAGCCGTGAGGGCCTCTGACCTCGACGATGGTGCAGACGTCGCCGATTTCGCTGTCGTCCCCGTAGTCGGCTTCGAGCGCCTCCATCTGTTCGGCGACGACGCGCCCCATCTTGGTTTGATCGATCGCCATCGGCTTGATCCCTCCTCGCAATGGACAAAGACTGTTGCGCGACAATGGCAGACTCTGACCGGCTTCGGCCGGTCTCCCCTGGCCGAGGAAGAGACCGGCCGGCCGTTACTGCTCAGTCCTAGCCCATCTTCTGAATCGAGACAACTGGCACTGCCTGCTCGGTCTTGACGATCTTCACCCTGCTCACCTCCTCTCGCAATAGGCGATTTGTGAGGTCGTCCGGGGGACCGAGCGAATGTTGAGGAGAGTTACACCAATGGAGATTTACAGCCGAAAAAGATTCGCAAGATTTGGCCGATCCACATAGGCTTAACTACTCAGCTTGCTTCCACTAAGGAGAGATTCGTTTGCCGACCAAGAGAAAAGCCAAGCCACTGGACATCGATATCGACCTGAGGCTGATCAAGGCCATCGCCCACCCACACCGCTTTCAGGCGTTGCACATCCTCAATCAGCGGGAAGCGAGTCCATCTGAACTCGCCAACGAGATCGGCACGCCGGTCGGCAAGCTCGCCTACCACGTCCGCGAGCTGGAGAAATTCGACTGCATCGAGCTGGTTAGAACGGTGCCCCGCCGCGGCGCCACCGAGCACTTCTACCGCGCCGTCCGCTCCGCCTATTTCAACGATAAGGAATGGGTGCGACTCCCAGAATCGATCCGCGCCAGCATCGTCGGGATGCAGATGAAGGCCACCGGCGAACTGGTCGGGGAGTCGATGCGAGCCGGTATCTTCGAGCGCCGCGAGGATCGCCACCACAGCCTGCACACGATGAAGGTCGATGTGCAGGGATGGTCGGAGACGACCACAGCTCTGGAGGAGACGATGAAGAAGCTGATGGAGATCAAAGCCACCAGCACCGAACGACTGCTGGAGAGCGGCGAGGATTCGATTCCGATGGCGGTGTCGATCATCGGCTTCGAGACCGCACCGTAGGCGCCCATGGCAGATAGAGGCCCGAACGCGGGGCGTGTCGCCTACCAATCCCTCGCCGTCTTCTATGACGACTTCACGGCCGGCTACCGGGCTGACGCCTGGACGGGGAGGCTGGAAGCACTCGCCGCGGCGCATGACATCCCCAGCCGTCGCCTCCTCGACGTCGGCTGCGGAACCGGCAAGAGCTTCCTGCCGATGCTCGATCGAGGTTGGGAGGTGGTCGGCTGCGACGTCTCGCCGGCGATGCTCGAGATCGCCCGCGAGAAGGTCGGGGACACGGTCCGTCTGGAGGTCGCCGACGCCCGCAACCTGCCCATCCTCGGCGAGTTCGGTCTGGTCTGGGCGCTCAACGACACGCTCAACTACCTGCTGAGCAGCGACGAAATGAAGGCCGCGCTCGAAGGGATGCGAGCCAACCTTGCCCCCGGCGGCACTCTCCTTTTCGACCTCAACACTCTCGCGACCTTTCGGTCGGACTTTGCGACCGAGGCGAGTAGAGATGGGATGACCTGGACCGGACAGGAGTCCGCCGACGTCGAGCCCGGCTCGATCTGCGAGGCTCGCTTCGAGGTCGAGGGCGATCTCGAAGCCACTCACGTCCACCGCCAGCGCCACTTCCCCGAGGCCGAAGTCCTGGAGACGATCGCCGCGGCGGGGCTTACCTGCCTCGAGACCTGGGGTGACTACGAAGGGGAGCAGGAGCAGCCGCTCGACGAAGGTCGCCACCAGAAGGCGATCTACGTGATCAAGATCACTTAGCCGAGGAGCTGGGCGGAAGAGGCTTGGGACCTGGCTCTCCGCGCGCCGTTCCGGCAACCTGCTCTCGTGTCCAATTCAACGAACTAAAGTGTCATTTGTGTCACAGCGGCCACTCGAGCTGATCCTTGCGCGGAACCTGATGTCGGCGCTCTCGACTCCGGCATTCCTGGTCGACGAGGGAGGCGTCCTCGTCTTCTACAACGAGGCGGCGGGAATGCTGCTGGGCAAACGCTTCGAGGAGCTCGGCACCGTCGGCCCCGATGCCTGGGGGTCTCTCTTTGGCCCCTTCGACGAGAGCGGCGAGCCGATCCCTTATGACGACCTGCCACTGGTCGCCGCTGTCCGCAACGGCCGCCCCGCCCACGCCGAGCTGGAGATCCGCTCGACCGACGGCAGCGAGCACTCGGTCGAGGTCTCCGCCTTCCCGATCCTCACCGCACACGGTTCTCAAGGTGCGATCGCCGTCTTCTGGCCGGCGCTGACAAACGACACCGAGGCCCTCTCCGCGTGAAGATCAAGCTCTGGGGAACGCGAGGCTCGATTCCGTCCCCGGGGCCGGAGACGATCCGCTACGGCGGCAATACCTCCTGTGTTGGCGTGACCCTTTCCGACGGCTCGCTACTGGCGCTCGACGCTGGCACCGGCATCCGCAGCCTCGGCCTCGCGCTCGCCGCCAAGCCGGCCCGCCTCCACATCCTCCTCACCCATCTCCACCTCGATCACATCCAGGGCCTCGTCTTCTTCGCCCCTGCCTTCTGCCCCCAGACCGAGATCGTCATCTGGGGCCCGGCCTCGCCCGAGGCCTCGCTGCGCGACCGGATTGCCCGCTACATCTCCGCCCCGCTCTCGCCGGTTGAGGTGCGGGAGCTGCCCTGCGACGTTTCCTTCCGCCACTGCCCCGAGAGCGAGTGGGAGATCGGCTCGGCGCGGATCCGCGCCGCCTCGGTCGCCCATCGCGGCCCCACCCTCGGCTACCGGATCGACGACGGCGATTCCTCGCTTGCCTACATCCCCGACCACGAGCCTGCTCTCGGCGCCGACCTCGACAACCTCGAGGAGGACTGGATCTCCGGCTTCGAGCTGGCCCGCGACGCTTCACTGCTGATCCACGACGGCCAGTACGCCGAGCACGAGTACCCCGAGCACGTCGGCTGGGGCCACTCCGCGCTCAGCCACGCCCTCATCTTCGCTCGGCGCACCGGCGCCGAGCGCACCGTGCTCTTCCACCATGACCCGCTGCACTCCGATGAGTTCCTCGACTCCCTGGCCGCTGAAGCGAATGAGCGTTGGGCCGAGCTCGGCGGCGCCGAGGGGGCAGTCGAGCTGGGCACGGAGCGGGCCGAGTATGAGCTTCCGGCGCAGGCGCCGAAGCCCATCGTCACCGCCTGAGTCCAGGCCTCCGGGCGCTAGGCTGCGCGAAGATGCCGTCCGCCGCGATCGAGGCCGCCGCCGCCGAGTCGGAGTTGATCCGCGAGGCCCTGGAGATGGCCGAACGTGCCCACGCCGGGCAGACGCGCAACGGCAGCGGTGGCATGGCCTACATCCACCATCCCGTCGCCGTCGCCGAGCTGCTGGCCGAACACGGCTTCGGCGAGCAGACCGTCGCCGCCGCTCTCCTTCACGACGTGGTCGAGGACAGCGAGACGAGCGTCGAGGATGTCGCCGAGCGCTTCGGGCAGCCTGTCGCGGCCCTGGTCGCCGCCTTGACCGAAGACGAGTCGATCGAGCCCTACGAGCGCCGCAAGGACGCTCACCGTCGCCAGGTAGCGCAGGCGGGCAGGGACGCGCCGGCGATCTATGGAGCCGACAAGCTCTCCAACATCCGCGTCCTCCGCCGCGCCCTCGCCCAAGAGGGAGAGAGCGCCGGCGAAGAGTTCGAGGTGCCGTTGAAGGTCAAGGAAAGGATCTGGGCAGACGACATGGAGATGCTTCGCCGCGAGGCGCCTTTACTGCCTTTCGCCGAGGACCTGGCCAGCGAGCTGGCGAAACTCCGCGAGGCTCGCTCTAGCGCGAGCCAGGCTGATCCGGCTCCTCGTCGGAGCTGAGCCGCCGCTTCAGCGGTAGCGCGTACCAGAAGAGGACGAAGACCAGGAGCGACGAGGCGCCGGTGACGATGGTCGCGGTGGCGCCAAAGAGGACATCGGTGATCAGCACGATCGCGCCGGTCATCGCCAGCGCCAGGCAGCCGAGGCCGGCGATCGCGAAGCGGTTGGCAAGGAAAACGAGGTGGTCCTTCTGCTGCATGCGGAAGGTCAGGCGGTGGTAGGCGGACGGCGAGATCAGCAGCGCCGCCGAGAGCGCGGTGAGCAGCAGCGTCGCGAAATAGACCCGCTCCTGGAAGGGCGTGATTTTGGTGAAGTTCTGCTGGAACGGCACCGCCAGCAGGAAGGCGAAGAGGACCTGCACGCCCGGCAGTGCCACGCGCAGCTCCTGCAGCAGCTCGCCGAGGTTGCGGTCAAGTCGTTCTCCCTCGCTCTCCTCACGCCCGGAGGGACGATTACCCATGGCTGCACTCCTACCCTCGGCTTTGAGTGTGAAAACGGCGCGATGTGTTTGAGATGACGAGCGCGCCATAGGATCAGCACGCAATGGGACGACTGGCGGTGGTGCTGGGCAGCAGCGCGACCGGACCGCGTGGGCCGGCGATCCTCGCCGCCGCGACCGAGCACGGCGCCGCGGTCGTCCAGCGCCACGGGGGCAGCGGCAAGGACTACCGGCTGCCGCACGAGATCGACCACAGTGCCAACCTCGGCCACCTGATCGCGCAGGGCTGCGACCGGGTGCTGGCGATCGGCTCGGTCGGCTCGTTGCACGCCGAGCTGCCGGTCGGAACCTTCGCCTGTCCCGACGACTTCGTCGCCCTCGGAGTCGGCTTGACCAGCTTCGACGACGCCCGCGCCCACATGACGCCCGGCTTCGACCCGGCGTGGCGACGGGAAGTGCTGGCCGCCTGGGAGGCATCGGAGACACCGCTGCGCGACGGCGGCGTCTACTGGCAGACGGTGGGGCCGCGCTTCGAGACGCCGGCCGAGATCCGTCTGATCGCCGCCCATGCCGACCTGGTCGGAATGACGATCGGCGCCGAGTGCACGATCGCCGCCGAGCTCGGCCTCTCCTATGCGGCGGTCTGCGTCGTCGACAACCTCGCCAACGGGGTCGGCCCCGGACCGCTCAGCGTCGCCGAGATCGAAGCCGACCGCGACACCAACGCGATTCACCTGCGTGACGCCCTGGCGGCGGTCCTGCCCCGCCTCGGAGCACTGGGGTGAGCGATGCCCCGGCACCGCTGACCGTTCGCGGCGCTGTACTCGACGGCATCGTCGTCGGGCTGCGTTGCGAGGACGGCAGGATCGCCGCCCTCGGGCCCGAGGTTGAGCCGCTGCCGGGCGACGAGACGATCGATGCCGGCGGAGCGCCGCTGGTGGCACCGCTGCTCAATGCTCACACCCACGCGGCGATGACGCTGTTCCGCGGTTCCGGCGACGACCTGCCGCTGCTGCCCTGGCTGCGGGAGAAGATCTGGCCGGTTGAGAAGAGGCTCGAGCCCGAGGACGTCTACTGGGGCACGCGGCTGGCCTGCGCGGAGATGATCCGCAGCGGCACGACCCGCTTCTGGGACATGTACTGGTTCCCAGAGGAGGTGGCGCGAGCTGTCGAGGACGCGGGCATCCGGGCCACGGTGGGGGCAGCGCTGTTCGACGCCGACGGCAACGCCGAACGTTTGCAGGAGAGCGCCCGCACCAGCCTCGAGCAGCTCGAGGGCCGGCCGGCGATCCGGACCTCGCTCACCCCGCACTCGATCTACACCGTCAGCGAGGCCTCGCTGCGCTGGATCGCTGAGCTCGCCGCGGAGCGCAACGTCCCCGTCCACATCCACCTCTCCGAGACCGAGGTCGAGGTCGAGGACTGCCTGCGAGAGCACGGGGTGCGGCCGGCCTTCTACCTCGACCGCCTCGGTCTGCTCAACGAGCAGGCGCTGCTGGCCCACGGCGTCTGGCTCGATCAAGCCGAGCTGGAGCTGATCGCCGCGCGCGGCTGCACGGTCGTCGCCAACCCGGTCGCGAACATGAAGCTGGCGGTTGGCGGCGTCTTCCCCTACCCGGCGGCGCGCCAGGCCGGGGTTGCGGTCGGGCTCGGCACCGACGGCGCCGGCTCCAACGACTCGCTCGACCTGCTCGCCGACCTGAAGGCGTTCGCGCTGACGCAAAAGCATGCCGCCGGCGACGTCGCCGCAGTCGAGGTGGACGAGGCCTGGGCGATCGCCACCGGGCAACGGTCGCAGCTGCTCGGCAACGGTGCTCCACTCGCCGTCGGTGCCCCGGCCGACTTCCTGCTGCTGGACCCGCGAGCGCCGGAGCTGGCGATCGGCGAGCTCGCCTCCAACCTCGTCTATGCCGCCACCGGTGCGGTCGTCGATACCACCGTCGTCGCCGGACGGGTACTGATGAGCGGCGGCGAGCTACCCGGCCTGGAGGAGATCGTCAGCCGAGCCGTCGAGCGCGCCGGGCGGCTCGGCCTCGCCTGAGACGAGACGACCGACACAGGGGTTCTTTAAGCCCGGCTCTGGCCGGTGTCACGGCGGGTATAGGCTCGCTTCGAGTGCCCCGCCCCGAGGCAACTGATGCAGCAGCACAGCCGGCGAACGCAGCCTCCGCCGTCCGCTTCGAGGGCGCGACCAAGCGCTACGGCAAGACCGGAGCGGCAGCGGTCGACGGGCTGAGCCTGGAGGTGCCGGCCGGCGAGATCTGTGTCTTCGTCGGTCCCTCCGGCTGCGGCAAGACGACGGCGATGCGGATGGTCAACCGCACCGTCGAGATGACCGCCGGCGACATCCTCGTCGGCGGTAGCTCGGTGCGTGAGCGCGAGCCGGCCCAGCTGCGGCGGGAGATCGGCTACGTGATCCAGCAGATCGGCCTCTTCCCCCATCGCACGATCGCCGAGAACATCGCCGCGGTGCCGCAGTTGCTGGGCTGGACGAAGGAGCGAACGCGAGCCCGTGTCGCCGAGCTGCTGGAGCTGATCGGGCTCGACCCCGAGCTGGGCGAGCGTTACCCGGCGCAGCTCTCCGGCGGTCAGCAGCAGCGCGCCGGCGTCGCCCGGGCGCTCGCCGCCGACCCGCTGGTGATGCTGATGGACGAGCCTTTCGGGGCGATCGACCCGATCAACCGCGAGCGCCTCCAGAACGAGTTCCTGCGCCTGCAGGCGCAGGTCCAGAAGACCGTCCTCTTCGTCACCCACGACATCGACGAGGCGATCAAGATGGGTGATCGAATCGCGGTCATGCGCGAGGGCGGCAGGGTCGAGCAGTACGCGACGCCGGCCGAGCTGCTGATGGCCCCGGCGACCGAGTTCGTCGAGGACTTCGTCGGCGCCGACCGGGCACTGAAGCGGCTGGCGCTGATGCGGGTCGCCGACATCGACCTCTGGGAGGCGCCGCTGGCATACGTCGGCCAGGCGACCGCCGAGGTGCGGGCGAAGCTGGCCGCGCCGGAGGTCGAGGTTCCCTACCCGCTGCTGGTCGACGGCGAGCGCCGTCCGCTCGGCTGGCTCTCCGAGCGCGACCTCGCCGCCGACGTCGTCCCTGGTCGCCCCGACTCGCCGCTCGGACCGCTGCTCGAACTCGACGACGTGATGCGCGACGCCCTCGCCGACCTGCTCCAGGGCGAGGCGCAGTACGCGGCGGTGGCCGACGCCGAGGGCCGGATCGCCGGCGTGCTCTCGGTCGAGATCATCTCCGAGTTCCTCGCCTCGCCGAAAGCGAAGAGCGACGAGCATGGCGCCGTGGAGCGACCTCATGACTAGCCCGGCCCTACTGGCGGCGGTCGGCGAAGTCGGCAAAGGCTTCATCCAAGAACGCAGCTCCGACACGCTGCCCTGCCAAGCCGACACCAGCAAGCTCTTCTGCTTCGACTGGGCCCGCGAAAACATCGACCGCTACGGGACGCCGACGCTTCAGCAACTGGAACTAGTCGTGATCTCCGTTCTGATCGGTTTCGCGATTGCCTTTGCGCTCTCGGTCTTTGCCCACCGCCACGCCTGGGCGCGGCCGCCTCTGCTCGCCGGGACCGGGATCCTTTTCGCGATCCCAAGCATCGCCTTCTTCCTGCTGCTGCTGCCGATCACCGGGCGCGGTCGCGAGACCGCGATCATCGCCCTCAGCGCCTACACGCTGCAGATCATCTACCGCAACGTCATGGTCGGCCTCGCCAACGTCCCCGACTCGGTGCGAGACGCGGCCCGAGGGATGGGCCTGACCGACCGCCAGATCCTCTGGAAGGTCGAGTTACCACTGGCGACGCCCGAGATAGTCGCCGGGCTGCGGATCGCGACCGTAAGCACGGTGGCGATCGCGACGCTGGCCGTCTTCGCCGGCGGTGGTGGGCTCGGCACCCAGATCTACGGTGGCGGCAACCTCAGCTTTACGACCAGCATCATCCTTGCCGGCGGCATCGCTATCGCCATGGCGCTGCTCTTCGACGTAGTCCTGCTGACCATCCAGCACCTGATTACGCCCTGGCGGCGGGCGGCAGCATGACAGGCCCACTGCCCCACCCCGTACTTGCCTCCTTCGGTGGCGCGATCGAATTCATCTTCACCCCACAGGAGTCGAACGTGACCGGCGGCAACAAGGTCGGTGGCTTGGACAAGGTCCTGGAACTCGCGCTGACCCAGATCGAAGTAACGATCTTCGCACTGGCGCTCGCCCTGGTCGTCGCGCTGCCGATCGGCCTTTATTTCGGCCACAAGGGCACCGGCGAACTACTGGCGGTCGGGCTGGGCAACGCCGGCCGCGCGATACCCGAGCTGGCGCTGATCGCCTTCATGGCAGCAGCCATCGGCGTCGGCGTGCTCAACCTCACCATCGCCCTTGCCGTACTCGGAGTACCGCCAATCCTGACCAACACCTTTGTGGGGATCAGACAGGTCGATCGGGCAACCGTCGACGCCGCTCGCGGCATGGGCATGACCGAGTTTGAGATCCTCCGTAAGGTGGAGTTGCCCCTTGCGGTACCGACCATTATGAGCGGCGTCCGCGGCGCCACTGTGAATATCGTGGCGACGGCGACGATCGCACCGCTGGCGGGAGTTCTCACCCTCGGCGACTTCATCATCAACGAAAACGTCTACGGCACCGATGGGGTATTGGCCGGCGCGATCCTCGTCGCCCTCCTGGCCCTCGCCTTCGAGTTCGGCCTCGCCGCGCTCCAACGCCGTCTCACGTCCAAGGGCCTGAAGCTGAAGCCCGTGTGATCCGTCCCGAAAACCCACAAGGAGGCATCAAATTGAGGTCCAACACGACGAGGCTACGGATGGCTTTTGCCATGCTGGCAGCACTCGCCCTGGCGATCGGAGCTACCGCCTGCGGCAGCAGCGACGACGACAGCAGCTCGACCGAAGGCAGTAGTGGTGGTGGCGCGATCGTCTCCAACCCAGACAACGCCAAGGTCAGCCTGACGATCGGCTCAAAGAACTTCCCCGAACAGGAAATCCTCGGGGAAATCTACGCGCAGGCCCTGCAGGCAGCCGGCTACAAAGTCAAGAGCGACCTCAACCTCGGCTCCGAAACCGTGGCCCTGCAAGCGGTGAAGTCCGGAGCGATCTCCGGCTACCCCGAGTACGCCAGCACGGCTCTCACTTCCTTTTTCGGCAAGGAACCGGAAGATGTCCCCGCCGACGCCAACGGAGCCTACGACGAGGCAAAAGCCGAATTCGAAAAGGAAGATCTGACGGCGTTCCCACCCACCCCGTTCGCCAGCGCCAACGCAGTCGGGACGCTGAAGAAGACGGCCGAAAAGTACGGCCTGAAAACCGTCTCCGACCTCGATGGCGTATCCGAGAAACTGACCCTCTACGGCTCGCCCGAGTGCCCGGAACGAATCGACTGCCTGAAAGGCCTGGAAGATCTGTACGGGCTGAAATTCAAGTCGTTCAAGCCGGTTGACATCAGCCTCCGCTACACGGTTCTCGAAAAGGGTCAGGCCGACCTCTCGATCCTCTTCACCACCGACCCACAACTCGCGGCGGAGAAGGACAAGTTCGTGATCCTCGAAGACGACAAGGAAGTGTTCCCGGCCGGAAACGTCATCTTCGTAACCAAGAAGTCGACCGCGGAGCAAGCTGGGCCCGACTACGAAAAGACCATCGTCCAGGTCCAGCGGGGTCTGACGCTCGAAGTCATGCAGGAGCTCGACGCCAGGGTCGAACTCGAAAAGCAGACGCCGAAGGAAGCAGCAAAGGCGTACCTCGAATCCGCGGGGTACATCGGCTAGCGGCGCAGTAGCAGGAGGCCGGCGGGAGGGGTATGCCGGACAACAGCGGGGAGTGTCCGGCATACCCCTCCCGCCGGCCTCCCCGACAGGGGGCTAGGCGACGATCTCCCTAGGGGCCGAGTCTGCTGCTCTTTCAGTTTGTTTAGAGAGGCGGGTGAAGCAGACGTGGGCGGCCCAGGCGGCAGAGAAGCCGGTGATGCCGGCCAGCAGCAGGGCCAGGCGCGGATCGTAGGCTTCTGAGAGCCAGCCGACCAGGGGGGCGCCGATCGGGGTCGAGCCGAGGAAGACGACCGAGTAGAGGGACATCACTCGGCCGCGCATTTTCGGCGCCACCGCCAGCTGCAGGGTCGAGTTGATCGTCGCCGCGAAGGTGACGGCCGCGGCGCCGAGCATGGCCAGCACCGGCACCTCGAGGGCGAGCGAGGGCATTGCCGCCGAGAGCGTGGCGAGGACTCCGAAGGCGAGCGCGCCGCCGGCGATCAGCCGTGGTCCGGTACGACCGTGGGCGCCGTTGACGAGGGCGCCCACGATCGAGCCCACCGCCATCGCCGAGACCATCACCGCGTAGGTCGTGGCGCCGCCGTCGAAGCTGAATTTGGCCAGCAGCGGCAGCACGACCTGGAAGTTGAAACCGAGCGTCCCGACCAGCGCCATCAGCGCCAGCGGCACCGCCAGCTCGGGGGTGGCGATGACGTAGCGCAGCCCGGCGCGGATCGCCCCCGGCTCGCGGGGTGCGACCGGCTCGGTGTGCAGGCCGCGCGGATCCATGCCCCAGAGGGCGACGATCATCGCCACGAAGGTGAGCGCGTTGAGCGCGAAGCAGGGGACGACGCCGAAGCCGGCGATCAGCAGCCCGGCCACGGCCGGACCGACGATCCGCGCCATCTGCACGATCACGCTGTTGAGGCTGACGGCGTTGACGACCCTGTCCGGCCCGACCATCTCCATCACGAAGCTCTGCCGAGTGGGGTTGTCGATGGCGTTGACCGCGCCCATCGCGAAAACCGCCAGGAAGACCATCCAGGGGGCGACGATGCCGGTCGCCGTGACCAGGAAGAGGCCGACGGCGGGAATCGCCATCAGCATCTGCGTCGTGATCAGGAGCCTGCGTTTCGGGATGCGGTCGGCGAGCAGGCCGCCCCAGGCGCCGAGCAGGAGCATCGGCAGGAATTGCAGCGCCGTGGTCAGGCCGACCGCGACGCCGCTGCCGGTGAGGCTGAGAATCAGCCAGATCGCCGCCACCGTCTGCATCCAGGTGCCGGACAGCGAGATCAGCTGGCCGGCGAAGTAGCGCCGGTAGTTGGGGACCTCGAGTGAGTTGAAGGAGCGGCGCAGGGCGGCGCTCACCCGCGCTCACCCTCCCGCATCCGCTCGAGGATCTCGGCTGCCCGCTCGAGCGTCTCGATCTCCTCGGCGGAGAGGTCGCGCATGCGCCGTGCCAGGTAGGCGTTCTTGCGGCCGCGCAGTCGCCGCAATCGCTCGCGGCCGGCGGCATTGACGCTGACCAGCGAGCTGCGGCCGTCGGCCGGGTCCGGCGTGCGCTCGACCAGCCTCTCTCGTTCGAGGCAGCCGAGGGTGCGGGTCACCGTCGGCCGCTTCACCCGCTCCAGCTCGGCCAGCTCACTTGGCGTCAGCGGCCCGTGGCGGTCGATCGTCGCCAGCGCCGCGGTCGAGGTCGGCGTCAGCCCGCTCGCCTCCGCCGCTGCCTCCTGCCGCAGTCGCCGCGCCGTCCGCACGATCGCCATCCGCAGCCTCGCGGCGGAATCGGTGAGTGGGATGTCGGGAGTCTTGTCGACCATTGATTAGCGTTGGTAATTAGTTTAGCAAACTAATTTAGCGAGTTCAAATCCCACCCCCGGCAGCGCCTTCGTCCGACCGGAGTCAGGCGTCGGCCGGCAGGACCGTGAAGGTCTCGCCGCCGACTTGCAGGCAGCGGAAGTGGCGGTGGTCGAGCGTCGCCACGCGGCTGGTGCGGAGGTGCTGGGCCAGGGCAACGAGGGAGGCGTCGACCAAGCCGATGCCGATCTTCGCTTCGGCCCGCAGAACCGCGAGCGAGTCCGGCAGCGCCTGCGCCCACCAGCGCACCCGGTAGGCCTCCTCGTGGAAGTCGGCGAGCACCCGGTCGGCCGCCGCCCGCCCGGCCCGGCGCTCGACGACGTGGTCGATCTCGGCCAGGGCCAGTGGCGTGGTTACGAGCTCCTCGCCCTGGGCCATCACCCAATCGCGTACGGCGGCGTGGTCGGGCTCGTCCGCCACCGCAAGCGCAACCACGATCGAGGTGTCGAGGACGACGCTCACTCGCCAAACCCGGTTGAGCCGAGATAGGCGTCGATGTCGCGGGCGATCGGCGGCTTGCCGTCGCGAACGATGCCGACTGCCTTCGGCCTGGTCCGGATGGGGGAAGCGACAGCGGCGCCGAGCGTAAGGCGGATCAGCTCCGCCTTGGTGACGCCCTCCGCCGCAGCCTTCACGGCCAGCGCCCGGTCGAGCTCGTCGTCGATGTAGATGCTGGTCTGCGAACCGCATACGCAGCGGGGTAGGCACCGCGCCCGCGGCGTCGAATCAATCGCGGTGAGCTCCGAAGTCACACCGACGCCCGCGCACTACCCGCCGGGAATGGACGCCCGCAGCACGCGGGTGGCGGAAATCCTCAACACGCCGATGCTGATCGCGGCGGCGTTGACGCTGCCGACCGTGGCGATCACCGAGTCGCATCCGGGCGGGGCGCTGGAGAAGGTGGCGATCGTCCTCAACTGGGTCACCTGGACCGCCTTCGCGATCGAGCTGGTGGTGATGCTCGCCGTCGTCCCCAACCGCCGGGCCTGGCTGCGCCGGCACCCGCTCGAGATCGTCATCGTCTTCCTGACGCCGCCGGTGCTGCCGGCCGGCCTGCAGAGCCTGCGGGTCCTGCGCCTGCTGCGGCTTTTGCGCCTGCTGCGTCTGGCCCAGCTCTCGCGCGAGGTCTTCTCACTGGAGGGGCTGCGCTACTCGCTGCTGCTGGCGGTGCTGACGATCGTCGGCGGCGGGGCGATCTTCGGCGCCTTCGAGAAGCAGAGCCAGCACCTCAGCTTCTGGGACTCGACCTACTGGGCGATCACGACGATGACCACGCTCGGCTCCGACATCTACCCAACGACCACCGGCGGCGAGATCGTCTCCACCGTGATCCTGATCGTTGGTATCGGCTTCGTCGCCCTGCTCACCGGCTCGTTCGCCCAGCGCTTCCTCGCCCCCGAAATCGCCGAGATCGAGCAGGAGCTGGAGGAAGAGGACCTCTCCGCCGAGGCGCTTGCCCTGCGCGAACTGCGCAGCGTCCAGGAACAGCTGCAGGCGCTCGAGGTCGCGGTCGAGCGGATGGTCGGGCAACGCGGCGGCTAGCTCGAACGCATTTCCCTCCGCATACCGAAGGGAAATGCGTTCGCGTCAATCCTCGCCGGCCCGCTCCTCGGCGATCTTCGACTCAAGCTCCGCCATCACGTCGGGGTCGCGCAGGGTCGTCACGTCGCCCAGCGCCCGCCCCTCGGCAATGTCGCGCAGCAACCGCCGCATGATCTTGCCGGAGCGGGTCTTCGGCAATTCGTCG
The DNA here is from genome assembly GCA_036009365.1 of Solirubrobacterales bacterium. GTDB lineage: Bacteria > Actinomycetota > Thermoleophilia > Solirubrobacterales > 70-9 > VAYN01. The sequence continues at coordinate 46,253 of DASYLY010000066.1, read as the reverse complement.
GCCCAGATAATCCGCTTCGGCCGGGCGAATTTGCCGATCCGCTCGGCGACCACGCCACGCACCCCCTCGACCAGCTCGTCGCTGGGCTCGGTGTCGCCGCGCAGAGTCACGAAGGCGCAGATCGCCTGGCCGGTGTCCTCGTCGGACTGACCGATCACCGCCGCCTCGGCGACCTTCTCGTGGGCGACGATCGCCGACTCGACCTCGGCGGTCGAGAGCCGGTGGCCGGAGACGTTGACGACGTCGTCGATGCGGCCGATAACCCAGAAGTAGTCGTCGCCGTCGCGCCTGGCGGCGTCGCCGACCAGGTAGCGCTCCTTGCCGAAGCGCGAGAAGTAGGTCTCGACAAAGCGGTCGTCCTCCTTATAGAGGCCGCGCAGCATCGAGGGCCACGGCCGCTCCAGCACCAGCAGCCCCTGGCCCTCGGCGACCGGCTTGCCCTCGCTCTCGTCGACCACCTCCGCCGCAACCCCCGGGAACGGCGTGGTCGCCGAGCCGGGCTTGGTCGCGGTGATCCCCGGCAGCGGCGTGATCATGATCGCGCCGGTCTCGGTCTGCCACCAGGTGTCGACGATCGGGCAACGGCCGCCGCCGATCACCTCGTGGTACCAGAGCCAGGCCTTGGGATTGATCGGCTCGCCGACCGAGCCCAGCAGCCGCAGTGAAGAGAGGTCGAACTTGGCGGGGATCTCGGCACCCCACTTGATGAAGGTGCGGATAGCCGTCGGAGCCGCGTAGAGGGTCGTCGCCTTGTAGCGCTCGACGAGCTCCCACCACATCCCTTTGTGTGGGTAGTCCGGTGCCCCCTCCCACATCACACTGGTGGCGCCGTTGCTGAGCGGCCCGTAGACGATGTAGGAGTGGCCGGTGACCCAGCCGACATCGGCCGCACACCAGTAGACGTCCTCCTCCGGCCTGAGGTCGAAGACGTAGCGGTGGGTGGCAGTGACGCCGGCCATGTAGCCGCCGGTGGTGTGGAGGATGCCCTTCGGCTTCGCGGTCGAGCCCGAGGTGTAGAGGATGAAGAGCGGGTGCTCGGCCTCCATCGGCTCGGCCGGGCACTCGGGATCAGCGGCCTCGACCACCTCGTCGTAGAAGACGTCACGGCCCTCCCGCATCGGGCACTCGATCTCGGTGTGGCGGACGACCACGATCGTCTCCAGCGACTCCAGGTCCCCCATCTGCTCGTCGACGGTGGGCTTGATCGGCGCCGACTTGCCCTTGCGGGGGGCGCCGTCGACGGTGACCAGCGCCTTCGCCTCCGAGAACTCCATCCGCTCCCGCACCGACTCCGCCGAGAAGCCACCGAAGACGACGTTGTGGACGGCGCCGATCCGCGCGCAAGCGAGCATCGCGACGACAACCTCGGGGATCATCGGCAGGTAGATCCCGACCACGTCGCCCTTGCCGACACCGAGGTCCTTGAGCGCGTTGCCGAAGCGCTGGACGTCGCGGTGTAGGTCGGCGTAGGTGACGTCGCGCTCCTCCCCCTCCTCGCCGCGCCAGTGGTAAGCGACCCGGTCGCCGTTGCCCGCCTCGACGTGCCGGTCGAGGCAGTTCGCCGAAGCGTTCAGACGCCCGTCCTCAAACCACTTGTAGAAGGGCGGATCGGAGTCGTTCAGCCCCTGGCTCGGAACCGTCTCCCAATCGAGCAACTCGGTCGCCTGCCGAAGCCACCAAGCCTCGGGGTCGGCCGCGGCTTCCTCGTAGATAGCCGGGTCGCTCCACAACGCCCGCTCCCGGAACTCCGCCGTCGGCTCAAACTTCTCTACTTCGAGTAGCTCCGCGAGTCTTTGCTCAAGATTCGTCATCCCCAGAAACTATCCCAAGGGCGTGCGCGACCAAGCAGATCAAGGACGCAGGGAGCGTGGCGTGCTCCGCACGCGAGCGACCGAGGACACAGATATGCGCCGGTCGCGCGCGTCCTCGCTAATAGCCAACCGGATGACGTTCGATGAAGCCTTCTGGTGAGTTGACCATCGAGGAGTGCCAGCGAGGGCCGGCGCCACCAGAGGTGTCGAAGGCGAGCCCGGCGATCGTCATCCAGGCGTGACTGGCGTTGGCGTAGACGGTGATCCACTGACCGGGACCCGCTTCGCCCCAGGTCGAGAGCCCGGTCGAGTCGAGCGGGCTGTCGAGGAAGCCGCCGCCGTTGAGGGCGAAGCTGACCGCGCCCGAGCAGTCGTATCCGGACGATTCGAAGGAGCCGTGACCGCCACCCCAGATATAGGGGGTGGTGGCGATCGAGTTGGCGGCGGAGATCGCCGCCTTGATTGCCTCCGGCGCCGAGGCCGGTGCCGAGGCTTCGCTTTCCGAGATGAAGCCGGCGGTCTGGCCCGGGGTCAGCGGTGCCGGGGCGCCGGCGGGGACGGGGGCGCCTGCGGCCGCCATCTGCGAGGAGATCGAGGAAAGGTTGCTGCTGAGCGCCTCTTCCCGCGATTCCAGCCCCGCCATCGCTTCGCGCCGCTCGGCCTGGGCGGCCTTGAGGTCGGCGAAGCGGGTCTCGGCCTCTGCCTTGGCGGCGGCGGCTTCGCGCTCGGCGGAGGCGATCGTGTCGCGGGCGCTCTCGATCGTCGCCCGCGTCTTGGCGAGGCGAGCAACCGCACCCTTGACCTCGTCGCGCAGGCTCGTCACCCGTTCGACGACGGAGTCGTCGTAGTCCTGGATCCGGTTCAGGTATTCGGTCTGAGAAGCGAGATCGGACCAGCTGGAGGATTCGATCACGGCGCCGAGCAGGTCCGGGTCGCCGGTCTCGTAAATCATCACCAGCCGCTCGGTCAGCACCTTCAGCGCCCGACCAAGCTGGGCTCGGACCTCCTCGAGGTGCTGCTGTTCGGACTTCAGCGCCGCCGTCGCGCGATCGAGCTCGGCCTGCTTCTCGACCAGTTCGGCCTCAAGCGCCGCCTGCTCTTGGCGCAGCGCCGAGACTTCGCCGATCATCGAGTCGATCGCGGCGTTCTGTTCGGCCAGCGATTCCGCCACCGATTCCTGGCTCTCGCGGACCCCTTCGAGCTTTTGCGTGGTCTTGTCGTACTTGTCCTGGAGGCTGGCGGGGGCGCTGGCGTCGCTCAGCGCCAAGCCGCAGACAACTGCCAGCGACAGCGCCGCGCAGAGCAGCGAACGGCGCCTGGCCAGGCTCGGGCTGGTGTCGGAAAAGAGAGCGCGCATCGAAGGTCGGCCATTCCCCGGCAAGGGTTTGGCAAGGTCGCGCAGGCTAGCGGAGTCGCCTCAAGAGTATGAAGAGTTGCTAATAACTTGCAACTTCCCTTGCAAATCGAGCGCTTCTGAAGGGAAAGCGAAGAGCGTGTCGAGGGGCCCGGCGTACCGGGCCCCTCGCCAGCTCAGGCCAGCAGCTTGGCCTTGGCCTGATCGAACTCCGCAGCGGAGATCGCGCCCTTTTCCTTCAGCTCGTTGAGCTTGTGCAGCTCATCGGCCGGCGAGCTGTGAGCCTGCTCGCGGATGTAGGAATCCATGTGCTGTTTGGCCTCGGCCTGGGCTTTGATCGCCCGGTCGCGCATGCCGTTGCCACGGGCGATCAGGTAGATCAGCGCCGTCAAAAACGGGATGAAGACCAAGAACAGCACCCAGGCGGCCTTTGACCAGCCGGAGATCTCGTGGTCGCGGAAGAGGTCGGAGAGGATCGTGATCAGGATCCAGATCCAGATCACGAAGAAGAAGATCTCGACGACGATCAAAAACAGTTCGCCTAGAGATATGTCGGCAAGCGGGAACACGAGGTCCTTTCGTCAGGGGAGCGGCATCGGCGGCTAGGTGCCGCCGTCACATCTTCCCCACGCTAATCGCTGCACCTTCCCTGCGCAAAAAGAGTCACCGCCACCGAGGTCGCCAGGTTGAGGCTGGAGACCCCTTCCCGCATCGGTATCGACAGCCGTGCGTCGGCCCGCTCCAGCAGCTCCTCGCTGAGGCCGTCGCGCTCGGTGCCGAAGGCCAACAGCGCCCGTGGCGGCAGCTCCGCCCAGCGCACCGAGTCGCCCTCCGGGTCGAGCGCGATCAGCGGCCGGTCACTCGGCGGCAGCACCTCGATCGCGGTAACCGGCAGCGCGAAGTGCAGGCCGGCGGCACCGCGCAGGGCGGCGGGATGCCAGGGATCGTGTTCTCCCGTGCTCAGCACCGCCGCTGCGCTGCCGGCGGCGGCGACCCTGATGCAGGCGCCGATGTTGCCCATGTTGCTCGGCTGCTCGAGCAGCACCGCCGGCGCCGGGCCGGGGTCGGCGAGAACCGCGGCGACGTCGACCGGAGGGCGGTGGGCGATCGCGACGACGCCGGTCCGCGGTGGCAGCGGCACCAGCCGGCGCAGGGCCTCCTCGTCGATCGGCTCGGCGATGCCTGCCAGCCTCCCTTTCAGGTCGGGGGCCAGCTTGGCCGCCAGCCGCTCCAGCTCGTCGGGGTTGACCGCGACCGCCTCGATCAGCTCGGCGCCGAAGCGCAGCGCGTGCTTGAGCGCGTGGAAGCCCTCCACCACCGCCAGCGTCCGGTCGCGGCGGGCGGCCCGAAAGCGCTGGATCAGCTCGTCCCCCACGCGCCAATCATGACCGGCGCCGGGTCAGGAGGTGACGAGGCGGTCCCGGCCCTCTTCCTTGGCCCGGTACAGGGCCGCGTCGGCGCGACCGAGCAGCTCCTCCGCCGACTCCGCATGGTCCCAGCAGGCGAGACCGGCCGAGCAGGTCTGCCCGTCGGGGGTCGCCTCCCGCAGCCGCTCGAGGATCTCCCCCGCCTGGTCCTGCGCGCAGCCCGGCAAGAGGACGACGAACTCCTCGCCGCCGAAGCGGACCAGCGTGTCTTCGCCGCGCAACTCGGAGTCCCAGGCGATCGCGCAACCGCGCAGGAGAACATCGCCGAGCAGGTGCCCGTGGGTGTCGTTGTAGAGCTTGAAGCGGTCGATGTCGAGGATCGCCAGGGAGAGCGGGGTCTCGGCGCGGCGCGCCCGGGCGAACTCGCGCGGCAGCTGCTCGTCCAGCGCCCGGCGGTTCGGTAGCCCCGTCAGCGAGTCAGTGACGGCCAGCTCCTCGACCTCCCTGAGCAGCTTCTCCCGTTCACCCTCCACCCGCTTCAGTTCGGTCACGTCAGCCGCCCGGGCATAGACCAACCCCTCCTCGGGATCGAGGGTGGCACTCCAGCGCAACCAGTGCATCGAGCCGTCCTTGGCCAGGTAGCGATTTTCGAAGCCGACCTGGCCGGCGCCGGCGAAGAGGTCGACTGCCTCGGCTTCGGTCCGCTCGCGGTCGTAGGGGTGGACGAGCTCGATGAACGGCTGCGCCCGCAGCTCCTCGCCGCTGTAGCCGAGGTTCCGCTCCCAGGCCACGTTGAGCTCAACGAAGTAGCCGTCGGAGTTGGCGGTGCAGAGCATGTCCTGGGAGAGATGGAAGAAGCGCTGCGCCCGCAGGTCGGCCTTCTTGCGGCGGGAGACGAGGGCGCTGGTGAAGAAGACGACAACGCCCAGGGAGATGGCGCTGAAGAGCCAGCGGGTCAGAGGCGAGTAGGCGGCGGTGCTCTCGACAGTCGCCAGCGTCACCGCGTTGACTGCGAGCAACCAAGCAAGGTGGGTGAAGGCGGCCCGGCGGGGGAAGAAGTAGCCGGCGATCAGCATCGCCCAGACGTAGATCGTCCCGTACTGGCCCGCGGCGACGCCGCTCTCGTAGATCAGCAGGCCGGTGGCTGCTGCGGTGGCGGCGAGAAGAAGGTGGCCCACGAGCAGCGGGATACGGTGGAAGAGGGAGAAGCAGAGCAGGCCGGTGACAAACATCCCGGCAGCGATCCCAATCAGGGCCGGCTCGTTGACCTCACTCGGGTGCGGCAGCACCAGCGACAGCTCTACCAGGCCGGCCGCGGCGATCAGCAGAGCACCGATCGCACGCGCCTCGGAGCGTCCCCGCTCCTGCAGCGCCCCACGCCTCTCCATCACCCCTCCCACCTGCCCCCAATCGGCAGCTTCGGCGCGATCTTTAGGGAACCACCTCGAACTGGCTCATCAGGCCATGGTCCTCGTGGTCGAACATGTGGCAGTGGATGACGAACTTGCCGGTGTAGTCGACAAAACGCCCGGCGACGACGATCGTTTCCCCGGGGAAGACGAAGAAGGTCTCCTTCAGGCAGTCCTCCCAGGGTGGCGGCCGGCGGCCGCTGCGCGAGAGTAGGTACCAGTCGGTGTGGTGGATATGCATCATGTGGGCGACGCCGGTGCGGTTGACGATCTCCCAGGTCTCGGTCGTGCCCAGCTTCGGGAAGGCCTCGGCGCGGGCGGGATTGAAGGTCTTGCCGTTGATCAACCAGGTGGGTTTGAAGAGGCCGCCGAGGGAGACCGTCCAGGTACGGTCCGGCTTGGGACTCGCCTTCGCCGCCCAGGCGGGCAACGGCCGCAGCCGGTGGGGCACGCGGGTGCGGTCGTGAGCGCGACCGCGGGCGACCCGGAATTGCATCAGCGCACCGACGTAAGAGCGGGCCCCGGCCGGTTCGGGACCGCCCCGCCCGCTGCGCAGCTCCACCTTCTCACCGGCGCTGCCGGCGAAGTCGACCACGACCTCGACCCGCTCACCGGGACCGATCAGGATCTGCCTTCGCGGCACCGGCCTCGGCATCAGGCCGCTGTCGCTGGCGATCTGGACCATCGGCGCCCCGGTGGAGAGAAAGAGGTTGTAGGAGCGGAAGTTGGAGACGTTGAGGATCCGCAGCCGGTAGCGGCGGGCGGTGACCACGTGGTGGGGCATGAAGGCGCCGTTGACCAGCACCCGCTGCCCGAAGACGCCGTCGGCGGGCGGGGGCGCCGCGGTAAACGGATCGGTCAACTGGTTGTGGCGGTCGAAGCTGCGGTCGGCGATCATCAGCGGGATGTCGCGGTCGCCACCGGGCAGCGGCAGCGAGGAGTCGAGCTCGTCATCGACGATCCACATCCCTGCCAAGCCGCGCCAGCTGTGCGGAGAGGTGCGATCGAGGCGATGGTCGTGGTACCACTGGAAGGCAGCCCGTTCGGGCCGTCCATCTTCGACCAGGTCGTAGGCGTAGGTTTTCCTGCCGCCGGGCTCGATCAGCAGATCGTTACCCGAGGCGCGGGGCGAGAGATCGCGGGAGATGTCGCAGTAGAAGGAGACCGGCTGCATGCCGGTCAGCCCACCTGGCTGGCCATCGAACTGGGTGCGGTTGTGGCCGCCGTGCAGGTGAACGCTGAGCTCGCCTGCTTGTGGCGGCAACTGGTGGTGGAAGGTGACCTCGGTGCGCTGGCCGGCGGGACGGCGAATCGTCGGCCCGGGGAAGCTGCCGCCGTAGGTCCAGAGCCGCGTCTTCGCCCCGGGGAAGATCTGCGCCTCCGCCTCGCGGATCGGGATCCGCAGGCGGGAGCCGGTCAGGGTCTCGGGGATCGGCAGCGGCGAGCCGAAGGGCGGTGGAGGGTGAGGGGCCTTGGCCGCAGTCTGGGGGGCGCCTCCGCTGAGCGCCCGCTGCGGCAGTAGCAGGGCCAGCGCGCCGCCGCCCAGGGCGCCGAGGAACTGCCGGCGCCCCAGGCGGGACGAAGTTGACGGTGAACCAGACGTGCCGCTAGGGGGTCGTCGGCGTGGGCGCCGTCGTCGGCGCGACGACCTTGACCGAACCCTGCATCCAGGGGTGGATCGCGCACATGAAGTGGATCGTCTCCCCAGCTTCGGCGCTGACCACCTGTTCGATGCCGGCGCCCTTCTTGGAGCCGGTGAACCAGGAGTCGCCCTTCTTGCTCAGGCTGCCCTCGGTGTCCCAACCCTTGGCGCCGGCTTCGGCCGGATTCACGGTCGGCGGGCCATTGCCCTTGACGCCGTGCCATTGCGCGATCGCCATGCAGATGTGGTTCGGCGTGAAGCAGAGCTGGCGTGCCTTCGGCGTTTTCGGCAGCGTCGAGGGCTCGACCAGCGAGAAAGTGTGCGGCCCCATTTTCTTCGCGGGGGTCTTGTTGACGATCCGCAGCTCCTCGCCCTGCACCACCGTCTTCGGACCGACGAAGCGCGGTTTGTAAGCCTTGGCTTCTTCGATGTTGATCGTGGCCGCCGCCGGCGTTTCGCTGGCGGCGGGCGTCTCGGCACCGGCGAGACCGGGTCCGAAGGCAGTGAGCGCAGCGACGATCGAGGCGGCCGCGGCAATGGTGGCCCGGCGCGCCGCCGAGCGGAGATGAAACTGAATCAAGGGAATTCCTTTCCGCGCCTCCCCGGCGCAGTTCCAGAGAATTTTCTGAGGTATTGCAAGGTAGTACAGCCCCGTTAGCCTGTCTAGATGGCTAACACCTACCTCCATACCTGCTATCGAATTGGCGACATCGACCGCTCGGTCTCCTTCTACGAGAAGCTCGGCTTTCAGGAGGTGGCACGGATGCCGATCGGCGACGAGGCGATCAACGTCTTCATGGGCATGCCGGGCGAGGACCCGCGTCTGGAGCTGACCTACAACCACGGCGTCGACTCCTACGAGCTGGGCAGCGGCTACAACCACATCGCGATCGGCGTCGACGACCTCGACGGCACCCTCGAGCGCCTCGCCGCCGACGGCATCGACCCCGAGAAGCCGCCCTACCGCCCCGGCGGCCGCACCGAAGGCCACCGCATCTGCTTCGTCCGCGACCCGGACGGTTACCGGGTCGAGATCATCGGCGAGTAGGCGGGCTCCGGGGCCCAAGCCTCCCGGCTAGTGGGGGCTGGCGATACCGCCGCCGACCGAGGGTGGCGACGCGGGTTCCGGAGTCGGCGCCGGGGCAGGAGTCGGAGCGGGCGCCGGTTCCGGAGAAGGCTCTTCACTTTCGTCGCCGCCTTTTTCCCCACTGTCTTTCTCTTCGTCTTCGGTTTCTTCCGTGCCTTCGTATTCGTCGTAGCCCGAACTCGCCTCCGAGGAGGACGAGGTGTGGTCGCTCTGCAGGCCGGAGAGCTCAGGCAGGGAGTCGGGGACTTCGAATTCAGTGCATTCGCCAGCGTGCGCCGATTCCATGAAGGAGCTCCAGATCGGACCAGCAGTGGGACCGCCGTAGCCGGTGTATTCACGGGACTGCGGGTGACCGACCCAGACCGCGGTGGAGAAATCCGGGGTGTAACCGACAAACCAGGCATCTGACTCTTCCTCGGAGGTGCCGGTCTTGCCGGCGGCGGTGCAGGCGGTCGAGGTGTAGCCGGCGCCGGTGCCCTGCGTGATCACGCCCTCGAGCAAGCGGGTTACTTCGTACGCTTGGCCGGGCGTCAGCACACGGTCACCTTCGTCGGGATCGTTTTCGTCGACCTTGCCGTTGGGGAACTCGACCCGGCTGATCGCGGTCGGGTCGTGATGGATGCCGCCGTTGGCGAGGGTCGCGTAGGCGTCCGCCATTTCCAGCGGCGTGACGCCGATGCTGAGGCCGCCGATGCCCTCTGCCGGGACCGACTGCAGCGGCGCTTCGATCCCCATCTGCTGGGCGGTCTCGGTGACGCTCTCAGGGCCGACGTCAAGGTCGAGCTGGGCGTAGACGACGTTGACCGAGTGCCAGGTGGCGCTGGCCAGCGACATCACCCCGAGCCCACCCTCGGCGTTGTTTACCTCCCAGGTGCCGCCGCCGGGGATTGGCAGGGTTTTTGGCGAAGTGCCGTCGTAGTAGGTGTTGTCGGGGTCGACCCCCTCCTTGATCGCGGTCGCCAGCACGAAGGTCTTGAAGGAAGAACCGGGCTGGCGGTGCGCCTGCCAGGCGTAGTTGAACTGGCTTTCGCTGGCGTAGCCTTCGGTCGAGGCGAGGGCGACGATTTCGCCGTTTTCCGGATTGACCGAAGCCAGCCCGGCCGCCGGACCGCCTTCCGGGTAACAGACACCGCAGGCGTCGACCGCTTCCTGCGCCCGTTCCTGCAGCTCGGGGTCGATCGTCGTGTACGCCTTGAGACCGCCGTTGCGGACGGTGTTGATCCCGTAGCGATCGATCAGCTGCTGCTGGACCAGGTCGAAGAGGAAGGGGTCGCGGATGATTTTGTACTTGTGACCTGGGTTGAGACCGAGGCCCGACTGCAGAGCCTCGCGGTATTCGGAGGGAGTGATGTAGTCCTGCTCCTCCATCACCTTCAGCACCTCGGCGCGACGTTCGGTCGCCGCCTGGGGATCGAGGAAGGGGTTGTATTCGGAGGGAGCCTGGGGCAGACCGGCGATCAGCGCCGACTCGGTCAAGTTGAGGTCTTTGGCCGGTTTGCCGAAGTAGGTCTGCGCCGCCGCCTCGGCACCGACCGCGGTTTGGCCTTCGACCGTTCCGTAGGGGGCGGTGTTGAGGTACTGGGTGAGGATCCACTCCTTGCTGTGCGCTTCCTCGAGTTCGAAGGCGAGGGCCGTTTCGCGCAGCTTTCGCTTGAACGTGTCCTCCGGGTTCTGGATGTAGAGGTTGCGGACCAGCTGCTGGGTGATCGTCGAGGCACCCTGCACCAGTGCACCGGCCTGGACGTCCTTGACGACAGCGCGGGCGATGCCCTCCGGATCGACCGCCCCGTGCTCGAAGAAGTTCTTGTCCTCGATCGCCACCGTGGCGTCCTCGAGGGTCTGCGGCAGCGCCTCTTCGGAGACCGGTTGGCGGACGTTGTTGGAGCGGATGAAGCCGATCAGGCTGCCGTCGGCCGCGTAGATCGCCGAGGAGCGCCCCTTCTGCACGGGTTGCAGGCTGTCCAGAGGCGGCGCCGAGTCGTAGACGCGGATCGCCCAGGCGGCGCCGATCCCGCCCGCGACCATGAGCACGACACCGATCGCGCCGAGTGGGAGCAGGATCTTCTTCTTCCAGTGGCTGCGGCGGGGACTACGCCGCTGCCTTCGCGTCCGAGTTGCCATCGGCCCGCGATTGTAGAGAGAGCGGCACCCCGCCCTTTCCGGCTTGGCAGAGCCGCAAGCTCGCTTGCCGGGCCCCTTGGTAGGCTCGCGCGGTCTTAGTAGGGGTGGGGAGAGAGGAGAGTCGTGAAACTGGTGATCGGCATCGTGCGCCCGGAGAAGGCGAACGACGTGTTGGAGGCGCTGTACAGAGCTGAGGTACGTGGGCTCTCAATCAGCCGCGTGCAGGGCCACGGCGGCGAGCTCGACCGGGTCGAGACCTACCGCGGCACCACCGTGCAGATGGGACTCGAGGAGAAGGTGCGCTTCGAGATCGCCGTCACCGACGACTTCGTGCAGCCGACCGTCGACGCCCTCTGCGAGGGCGGCTCGACCGGCCATGTCGGCGACGGCAAGATCTTCGTCGTGCCGCTCGAGCGGGCGGTCCGCATCCGCAGCGGTGAGACCGACGACGGTGCCGTGACCCCGGTGGAGAAGCGATGACGGCGCTGATGGCAGCAGCCCCCGCGGTCGACACCGGCGATACCGCCTGGATGCTCGTCGCCACCGCCCTGGTGTTGATGATGACTCCGGCGCTGGGCCTCTTCTACGCCGGCCTGGTGCGCTCGAAGAACACCCTCAACACCTTCATGATGTGCGTCGCCGCGATCGCTGTCGCGGTCGTCACCTGGGCGCTGGTCGGCTACTCGCTCGCCTTTGACGGCGACGGCAGCCTGATCGGCGGCTTCGGCTATGTCGCCTTGCAGGGGGTCGACTTCGTCCCGCGTGAAGGCACGACCATCCCCCACCTCGTCTTCTGGGCCTTCCAGGCGACCTTCTGCATCATCACCGTCGCCCTCGTCTCCGGCGCCGTGGTCGAGCGGATGCGGTTCGGCGCCTTCCTCGTCTTCGCGGCGCTGTGGTCAGTCCTGGTCTACGCCGTGCTCGCCCACTGGGCCTTCGGCGGCGGCTGGCTGCAGGCCGGTGGCACCCTCGACTTCGCCGGCGGCATCCCGGTCGAGATGGGCTCCGGCTTCTCCGCCTTGGCGGCAGCGCTGGTTGTCGGCGCCCGCAAGGACTACGGTCGCCAGGCCCTGCTCCCCCACAACGCGGTCTACGTCCTGCTCGGCGCCGGCCTCCTGTGGTTCGGCTGGTTCGGCTTCAACGGCGGCAGTGGCTTCTCGACTGGCGACGCCAGCGTGCTTGCCTTCACCAACACGCTATTGACGCCGGCCTGCACCCTGATCGTTTGGTTCACGCTCGACCTGATGCGCGGCAGGAAGGTGACGGCGATTGGCGCCGCCACCGCGATCGTCGTCGGCTGCGTCGCGATCACCCCCGCCGGTGGCTTCATCAGCCCCGGCTGGGCGATGCTGCTCGGCGCCCTGGCCGCCCTACCCAGCTACGCGATCATCGTCTGGCGGACGCGGACGCGAGTCGACGAGACGCTCGACGTCCTCGCCGCCCACGGCATGGCCGGCTTCTTCGGCATCCTCTTCATCGGCTTCTTTGCCCAGCTCGATTGGAATGGCGTCTCCGACGGCCTCTTCTACGGCAACGCCGCCCAGCTCGGCGACCAGGCGCTGGCCGCCCTGGCGGCCCCCGTCTACGCCTTCGTCGCCACCTTCGTACTGCTCAAGGTGATCGGCGCGGTAATGCCTCTGCGGGCCGGAGAGCGCGACGAGGCGGTCGGTATGGACGTCACCCAGCACGGCGAGGAGGCCTACGTCACCGGCGAGGGCGCGATCCTGATCATGCCCGAGACCGACGGCGACAGGAAGCTGGTCGCCGACCCGGGTTAGCGGGAAGCGGAGAAGACGGTGGCGACCGACTGCATCCAGGTCCTTACCACCGTCGGCTCCGAGCCGGAGGCAGAGCTGCTCTCCTCGATCCTGATCGATCGCCGCCTCGCCGCCTGCGTGCAGGTGAGCGGCCCGATCCTCAGCCGCTACCGCTGGCAGGGCGCGGTCGAGGAGGCGCGGGAGTGGCAGTGCCTGGCGAAGACCGAGGCGAGGCTGTACCCCGAGGTCGAGGCAGCGATCCGCGAGGCCCACTCCTACGACGAGCCCGAGATCCTCGCAATCCCGATCCTCACCGGCAGCCCCGGCTACCTCGCCTGGATCGGCGAGAACGTCGACTAGGTCGACATCAGCCCTACGCGCGCAGTTTGTAGCCGCGGGAGAAGAGGCGCAGGTTGACGGCAAAGAGAGCCGCGGTCGCCAGGGTCAGCGCCAACAGCGAGAGCGGGATGCTGGCTTCGGTGTAGCCGACGAAGCCGTAGCGGACGAGGTTGATCATGTAGTAGATCGGGTTGAAGTGGGTCAGAGTCTCGAACGGCTGCGGCAGCAGTTCGGCCGAGTAGAAGACGCCGCCGAGGAAGATCAGCGGCTGTAGGACGAAGGTCTGGGCGAAGGAGACGTCGTCGAATTGCTCGGCGCGGACGCCGATCAGGACCCCGAGCTGGGAGAAGAAGAAGCCGACCAGGAACAGGGCCGGGACCAGGACGAGGACGTGGTCGACCGGGAGGTCGACCAGGAACGAGGCGGCGACAAAGGTCAGCGTCGCCACGATCAGGCCGCGCAGGAACCCGCCGAGAGAGAAGGCGAGCAGCAGCTCGGTCGGCGAGGCAGGCGAGGAGAGCTGGTCCTGGATCGCCCCCTGGAACTTCTGCTGGAGAATCGAGGAGGAGTTGTTGGTGAAGGCATTGATCGACCAGGCCATCATGATCAGGCCGGGAATCACGAAGACCACGTAGTCGATGCCGTGCAGTTCGCCGACTCGGGAGCCGAGCGCAGCGCCGAAGACGGAGATGTAGAGGAAGGTTTCCAGCAATGGCGCGCCGAGCGTCTGCTTCTTGATCTTCATGAAGCGGCTGACCTCACGGCGCCAGAGCGTCATGAAGCGGATCTGGGCGGCGCTGTTCACGGCGCGAACACTATGCGGACCCAGACGTGGACGATAAGGTCGGTGGCATGAGCCTTGGCCGCCGAGCAGGAAGCTCGAGGCGGTTGCCCCTTGCTGCCGCCCTGACCGCCCTGTTGCTTGCAGTTGGCGCCGCGCCGGCGCAGGCCGAGCAGGCGGTCGCGATCCTTCCCGGCAACCTGATGATCCGCTTCGATACCACCGCGCCGACCGTTGTGACGTCGTCAATAACGGTGACCGGGCTGGCCCCCAACCAGACGATCCGTGGCATCGACGTGCGCCCGGCGACCGGGCAGTTGTATGCAATGACGGTGGCGACCGGCTCCGCCAATAACTCGGCCGTCCAGACCTACACGATCGACCCCGCGACCGCGGCCGCAACCCTGGTCGGTCCATCTGGGTTCCCGCTCGCCGGCGCCGGGGACGTCCCGAGCGGCTACGACTTCAACCCGATCGGGACCATCGACCGGATCCGCTACGTCAACATCAACGACGAGAGCGCCCGGCTCAACCCGGTCACCGGAGCGCTCGCGGGCAACGACACCGACCTGACGCCCGCCGGCAGCACGGAAATCATCGGCGCCGCCTACGACCGCAACGTCTTCGGAACTCCTTCATCGACCCTCTACGAGATCAACCGCGCGACCAGCCAACTCGCGGTCCAGAACGGCCCGGGCAGCGTCAACAGCGGCGTCGTCAGCGACATCGGGACGCTCGGGCTGACCCTCAGCCCGAACAGCGACGCCGGCTTCGACGTCTCCCCCAGCGGCACCGCCTTCGCGGCGCTGACCAACAACGTCACCGGCCTGACCAGCCTCTACACCATCAACCTCGGCACGGGGACCGGGGCAACCCCCGTCGGCCTGATCGGCAACGGCGCCACCCAGGTCATCTCGCTGGCGATCCTCCAGCCCGACTCCGACGGCGACGGCATCCGCGACGCTGCCGACAACTGCCCGGCAGCAGCGAACCCGGATCAGGCGGATCTCGACGGCGACAAGGTCGGTGACGCCTGCGATCCCGACCAGGACGGCGACGGACTGGCCGACGCGGTCGAGATTGCGATCGGGTCCAACCCCCGCTCACTCGATTCCGACGGCGACAAGGTCGGCGACGGCGCCGATGCCTGTCCCGCACTGAAAGGCCCCGAAGCCAACGGTTGCCCAGACGTAAAGCTGCCGCAGACGAAGATCGTCAAAGGACCCAAGCAAGGCGTCCTCGGCAAGCCGGCCGTCTTCAAATTCACCTCGACCGAGCGGGGCTCGCGGTTCGCCTGCAGCCTCGATCATCGCGCCTTCAAGAAATGCGCGTCGCCCCACAAATACAAGGGACTTGCCGCGGGTAAACACACCTTCGAAGTGAGGGCGATCGACCCCGCCGGCAACCTCGATCCGACCCCGGCCAAACGGGCCTGGACGATTAAGCAGCCGTAGGCACGCTCGCGCCTCGGGCGGCTCGGACCACTTAGGGGGTGAGCCCCTCCACGTGCGAGCGGGACAGCTCTTTGCGTCCGACCAGCGCCAGGTAGGCGTCCTCGAGGTTGGCGACGTCGAAGCGCTCGGCCAGCTCACTGCTGGTCCCGTGGGCGACGATCTCGCCGCCGTTGATGAAGGCGATCTTGTTGCAGAGCTGATCCGCCTCCTCCAGGTAGTGCGTGGTCAGCAGGATCGTCGTCCCTTCCTGGTTGATGCGCTGCACGTAGTGCCAGAGCTCCAGCCGCAACTCGATGTCGACGCCGGCGGTCGGCTCGTCGAGGATCAGCAGTCGCGGCCGGTGCATCAGCGCGCGGGCGAGGATCAGCCGCCGCTTCATGCCGCCCGACAGGGTGCGCGTGCGCTCGTCGCGCTTGTCGGTCAGCGAGAAGATCTCCAGCAGCTCCTTGGTCCGCTCGCGCCGCTCTCGCTTGGGCATCCCGAAGTAGCCCGCGTGATAGTCGAGCGTCTCCTCGACGGTCAGGAACCAGTCGATGTTGAGCTCCTGCGGCGCCAGGCCAACGGCCAGGCGGGCCTCGCCGTAGTTGCCGGTGGCGTCGTGGCCGAAGATGCGGATCGATCCCGAGGTCGGCTGCGCCAGCCCGGTCGCGCAGTGGATCAGGGTCGACTTGCCGGCACCGTTGGGACCGAGCAGCCCGAAGAACTCGCCCGGCTCGATCTCCAGCGAGACGCCGCGCAGTGCCTCCACCCCGGTCGGGTAGCGCTTGACCAGGTTCTCTATATGCAGTGCCTGCTCGCTCACTCGAGGTAACCGTATTGGAGTCGACCCGGCAGACCTCGCGGGGCGTAGTCTGGGCGCCGTGACGCCGCAGCCGCTGCTCGCAGTCGACACCCCCTCGATGCTCTTCCGCGCCTTCTACGCGCTGCCGAAGACCATCGTCGGCCCGGACAAGAAACCGGTCAACGCTCTGCTCGGCACTGCCAACCTGATCATGCGCGAGGTGGAGATTCACGATCCGCGCGCCGTCGTTCTCTGCTTCGGGCCCGACGCCGCCTCCTACCGGACCGAGCTCTATCCCGCCTACCACGCCGAGCGCGAGGCGGCGATGCCCGACGAGTTGGCACCTCAGTTCGAAGCTTGTCGAGAGTTCTTCGAGGCCTTCGGCTGGACCGTCGCGACCAGCGACTCGCTGGAGGCCGACGATCTACTCGGCACCTATGCCGAGCGCGAGGCCGAGGCGGGCGGACGAGCGTTGCTGCTGACGGGCGACCGCGACATGTACCAGTGCGCGGCCGAGCGGGTGAGCGTGCTCTACGTGCGCACCGGCGGCAAAGGCGCCGAAGAAGTGACGCCGGAGGGCGTGCGCGAGCGCTACGGGATCGACCCCGAGCAGGTGCCGGACTTCATCGCCCTGCGCGGCGACCCCTCCGACGGCCTGCCGGGGGCCAAGGGCGTCGGCCCGAAGACGGCAGCCGAGCTGCTGCGCGCGCACGGCTCGCTGGAGCAGCTGCTCGACAACGCGATCCGGGTCGAACGGCCGAAACTGCGCGGCGCCCTGATCGACGGCCGCGAGGAGCTGCTCGCCTTCAAGGACATCGCAACCCTGCGAGACGCCGGCGTCTCGCCACCGCCGGATCGCCCCACCGACTGGACCGCAGCCGCCGCCGCGGCCAGCGAACGTGGCATGAACCGCCTCGCCGAGCGGCTGCTAAGCCGCGCCACGTAGCGCCGCGGCGAGGCCCCAGGCCGAGACAACGGCCCAGACGCTCTCGAGCAGGACGAACCCCCACTGCGAGCCGAGGAAGGCGAGCACCGCCAGAACCACCGAGCCGACCAGGTTGAGGCCCAGGTAGAGACGCGAGTCCGGGCGCATCCGCTCCAGCTGCACAGCCGTGAAGGCGACGAGGATCAGCATCGCCCCGACAACCTGGATCACCTGGTCCATGGCGGCAGGCTAGCCGCCCTGTCACCGCCTTGGAGCTATTCCGAGCCGCTGAGGCGGTAGGCGACGATCGAGGGGGCCTGCCCTTCGGCCAGCGGGACCCCCGCCGGCGCCAACAGCGTGTCGCCGCTGGCCATCACGCCGACATTGGTGCCGGTCGGCAACGAGGCCTGCCAGACGACCCGGCCGCCTTTCGTGTCGAAGGCGAAGATCGTCCCTTCATAGGTCGTCGCGAAGACGAGATCGTTGACCACCGTCGTCGCCCCGAAGGCGCCGCCGGAGAATTTGTGTTTCCACTTGACCGCGCCGGTGGCGATGTCGAGGGCAACGAGTTCGCCGGTCAGCGAACCGCTTTCTTCCTTTTCAGAGTTCTCGAGGATGGTCAGCGAGTGGTTGATGACAGGCACGAAGAGGAGTGAGCCATCGGTCGACGCCGGCGCGATCACCCCACCCAGGGAGCCCGGAAAGAGGGTCAGCGGCGTCTTCACGTTGGCGTTGCCGTCCATCGTTTCAAGACCGATGTCGTCGTTGCCGTTGTGTTTGCCCACCGTGCGCTCCCACAACACCTTGCCGGTCTTCTGGTCGAGGGCCAGCACGAAGCCGGACTTGCCCGCCGCGATGACGATGTCTTTGCCGCCCACCTTGGCGAGGATCGGCGGGTTCTGAAGGTCCCAGTCGTTGACGTCGTGCGGCGTCTGCTGGTGATACCAGTCCATCTTGCCCGTCTTCGCGTCGAGCTTGACGATCGAGTCGGTGTAGAGGTTCGGGCCAGGCCTGCTCGACCCGAAGGGGAATTCCGGCGTGCCCGGAATCGGTCCCGGGTTGCCGACCCCGACGTACATCGAGCCCTTGTCGTCGAACGCCGGCGTGTACCAGAGCCCACCGCCCGAGTTGACTTTGGGGTTACCCCAGAGGCTCTTCGGGACCGTGTCCCAGCTCCACACTTTCTTGCCGGTTTTCGCGTCCAGCGCCCAGAGGATTCCGACCCCGCCGCCGCCGTAGAATTCGCCGACGTTGACCGGCACCGTCGAGACGTAGACGAGGCCGTCGTGGAAGCCGGGGGCCATGTCGATCCCCTCTGAGGCATTGCGGGTAAGGGTCACTGACCAGACCTCTTTGCCGGTCTTCTGGTCGATTGCGAAGGCGGCGGTCGCGGTCGTCCCGAAGACGTGCCCGTCGGCGACGACGACTCCATTGGGGCCATGGCTTGCCGATTCGTAGTTCTTCGTCCAGAGAACGTCGCCGCTCTCGAGGTCAATCGCCTGCACGTTGGACTCGAGGTCCTGGGAGTACACCACCCCTTTGGTGATGATCGGCGAGGCGGCGTAGCTGCCGAAGGTGCTCTGCGCTTCGATCGGCAGGCTCCACGCTTCTTCGAGGCCGGAGACGGTGGCGCTGTCGATCGGGCCGTCGACGAAGCGGGTGTTGGACTTGTCGACGTTGGGATAGCCGGAGCCGGTCAGGTCCGCAGACCCCTCTGACTCCGAGCCGCAGCCGCTCGCGAGGAGAGCAAACCCCACCGCCGCCAGGACCACGGCCCAAGCGGCCTTCGAAACTCTCTCCATGCGATTCACCCTATTCAGATTGATTGATTATTGTCAAGCATATGAAGTATTTGAAGCCCGCGCCGCAGCCTGCAAAAGCGGCTCCAGGACTCGGTTTGAGATCAGTCCGAGAGCGCCGAGATTGGCGAATCCAGGTCCCTGGCTGAGGCCCGCCAGGCCTGGGATATGCAGCCGCGGCTGCATATCCAGCAGCTCCAGCGAACGCCCGATCGGGACCTCGGTCCCGGCCGGCGCGTCCCAGACTTGACCGACGCGGCCCTCGATCTCGGCCCGGACCTGGTCCGAGAACATGCCGCGCAGCTGAGCGAGCAGGTCGAAGCCGGTGCAGTTGACGACGTAGTCGTGCTCCTCCCCGGTCTCGCCCTCCGGCGAGGTGTAGTGCAGGCGGACCCTGCCCTCCGCCGCGGCGGAGACGTCGGTGGCGCGGCCGGTGACGAAGGTGCAACGGTCGTCGTAGGCGATCGCCGCCAGGCTCGGCGGGTCGAAGACGCCGCGGTCGCTGTGCTTGACGAAGTCGCGCCGCGTCTGCTGGTCCAGCGCCGTCCACTCGACCACGTCGGGGTTGGAGAAGACGCGGTTCTCGAGGAAGCTCTCGCCACGGCTCATCGGCAGCATCGGCGTGTAGATCGTGAACCGGGCCTTGGGCCTGAAGCCACGCAGGAACATCACGCAGCTGAGCGCGCTCTCGCCGCCGCCGACGACGGCGACGTCGCAGCTGCGGTCCTCCGGTAGTTGGGCGAACTCGTCGCGCCTACTGTCGCAGTGGAAGACCTTGGCGGCGATGCCGGGCTCGTGCGGGAAGGAGCGGTGGACGCCGGGCCCGGTCAGGACCAGCGCCCCACAGGAATGGCGGGAGACGCCCTCGGCCTCGTCGACCTCGACCTCCCAGCCCTGTTCCTGCTCGAGCAGCGAGACCTCGGCGACGCGACCGCGCACGTGGCTCACCCCCTCGGTCGCCCGCGACAGCACCCAGGTCAGGTACTGGCCGTAGTCACGGTGCCTGACCGAGGGCGAGCCGGCGTCGATCCAGCGCGCGTACTCGCGCCTGCTGACCAGGTACTGGTGCCAGGTGAAGGACGCCATGCCGGCGTCGATCGCTTCGCCCGCCTCGCCGAACTCGGCGTGGCTGCGGTAGGGGAAGCCGACGTCCTTGATCGGGGTCACGGCCAGCGGCTCCTCGCCGGAGGTCATGCCGTTGCGGCCCAGCCAGGAGGCGGCGACCTCGGTCCCCTCGATGATCTTCAGCTCGATCCGGCCGAGGCCGAGGCTGTTGATCACGTGAACCTTCGCCGCGATCCCTGCGGCCTTGGCGCCGGCGCCGACGATGATCAGGTCGGGACTGGTTCCCACAGCTCTCTCTCCTGCCGCGGTCGCTGCGCACGTGGCTCGGCGACAACGAGTCCGTTCTGGTCAGGGCTGAAGGCGATACCGCCCCGCCCCACGCCTTCGGGGCGCGAGTCGACCGGTTTCAGGTCCACCTCGGCGAGCACGGTGCGCAGCACCCTGGCCATCTCCAGCTCGGCGTAGCGCGCCGCCAGGCAGCGGCGGGTGCCGCCGCCGAAGGGGATCCAGGTGTAGGTGCCGGGCGGCTGCTCGAGGAAGCGCTCCGGCATGAAGCTGCGCGGGTGGGGATAGACGTCCTCGCGGCGGTGGACGAGATGGATGCAGGGCGCCACCGTGGTCCCCGCCGGCAGCATGTGCCCGCCCAGCCGCATTGGCTTCAGCAAACGCCGCACCACCACCGGCACTGGCGCGCAGAGCCGCAGCGTCTCCTTGATCACCGCGTCTATGTAGGCGTCGTCTTCGCCGCTGGCCACCGCGTCGCGGACCCGGGCCAGCTTCTCTGGGTGGCGCAGCAAACGCTCGAAGACCCGGGCCAGCGAGGCCGAGGTCGGACCGTCGGTCAGCAGCGTGACAAGTTCGTCGCGCAGTTCGCGATCGCTCATCGGCGAGCCGTCCTCGTAGCGGGCGTGGGCCAGCATCGAGACGATGTCCTCGCGGCCGTCCGCGCCTTCGGCGCGGCGCTTGTAGACCTCGTCGAGGACCGCTTGCTCGACCGGCCGCATCGCCTCCTTGAAGCCGCGGCTGCGGACCACGGCGCCGGGACCAAAGGTGGCCAGCATGTTGAGGTTGCGGGAGTCATTCATCCACTCGGTCAGGCTGGTCAGCTGCCGCCGCACCCGCTCCAGCCCCTCCTCCTCCTCATGGCCGAAGACGGCGCGGACGACGACCTCCTGCGTTACCGCCTGCATCCGCGGCCACATCTCGAACGGCTCGCCGGTCGGCCAGGCGCGCACCTCCTGTCGCGCCACCTCGGCCATCGTCTCGGCGTCGCGCTGCATCCGCTCGCCGTGGAAGGGCGGCAGCATCAGCTTGCGGCGGGTCATGTGCCGCGGTTCTTCCAGCAGCATCACCGAGCGCGGACCGAGGATCGGCCAGAGCAGCGGGTTGGCGACGTCGACGCCGACCGCGTCACCGGCGGTAAAGACGCTTTTGATGTCCTCCGGATCGCTGAGGACGACCCAGGTCCCCCAGTGCAGCATCCGCAGCGTGAAGGTGTCGCCGTAGCGCCTCTGGCACTTCTCGAGGAACGGCAGTGGGCGTTTCACCCAGCCGATCGCCTGCAGCGCTTTGGGCAGCCGCGGCCCCGGAGGCAGCCCGCTCACGCCTCTTTCCCTTCGGCCGAGGGAGCCGCCATCAGCTCGTCCTCCATCTTGCAGGTGGCGGCGATCAGCAGCTCGAACAGGTCGGCGCTGAAGTCGGCGGGCAGGTCGGCGTCGGCGCCGCGGGCGAGGTAGCGCTCGCGCACCTCGACGACGCGATCGGGCTGCATCATCGGGATCCCGTGCTCGCTCTTGTGCCGGGCGACTTCGCGGCAGATCTGGAAGCGCTCGCCGAGTAGGCGGGCGATCCCGTCGTCGATCTCGTCGAGCCGCCGACGAAAAGGCTCCAATCCGGCGCTCACACCCGAACTCCCCGCCGACGGGCCAATTCCGTTCCCATACCTCCCGCAGTCGGCCCGTCGGCCCCCTCGAGCAGACCGGTGGCGAAGGCCTCCGCGCAGTCGGCGAGGGTCGCTAATGCGTAGCCGCCCTCCTGGATAACGCAGACCGGCAGGCTGGGAGCAGCCACCAGGCGACCGATCTCGGCGAAGATCTGCGGCGAGAAGCCCCAGTCCCCGTGGGGGTCCCCGGCGACCGTGTCGTAGCCGAGCGAGAGGACGATCGCGCCGGCAGACCCAGCGAGCGCATCAACCGAGGCGGCGACAGCCTCCAGATAGCGCTCCGGGTCGGGCGCCTCCGCGAAGGCGACGACCTCTTCCCCATCGGCCCACGGCAGCACCGTCTCGGCCGGCACGTTAGTCACCGGCGAGGCGTGCAGCGAGCGCAGGTTGGCCTGCGCCATCGGCGCCACGATCGCCGAGGTTCCGTTGGGGTAATGAAGATCTAGGTCGAGGACGCCGATCGGCTGCACGCCGCCCTCGACCAGGATTTGCACGGCCGCGGCCGCGTTGTTCAGGTAGCAATAACCGCCAAACCAGGCTGGCCCGGCATGATGCCCGGGCGGCCTGCAGACGGCATAGCTGAGGCGGGCTCCAGCGACTATTCGTTCAGCGGCGGTAATCGCCGTTCGTATCCCCTCGTGCGCCGCCGTGACCAGCGCGGCGTGGACGGGGATATCCGGTGCGAGCCCAGGAGTCGCGAACTGGGGCATCATCACCGGCTCTTTCGAGCGCACATCTTTCAAGGCTTCGAGATAGCCGGGCTCGTGCAGGGCACGAAGGGTCCGCTCGACCTCCTCGTCGCCGGCATCGGCCGGCCCCGGGCGCACGCCCGGATGGCGGGCGAGGCCGCTCTGTACCTCAACGAGGCGGAGATTGTTGTCCTGGCCGGCGATCGTGCGGCCGCCTTCCAGCACCCAGGGCGCGTCGTCGTCGCGGCCTTGCCGCTGCTCGATCGCCACTAGCTCCGTCATCGCAGCTTCCGCCGCATCCGTACCCCGAGCGAGACGAAGTCGTTGGCGAGGTAGAAGGCTTCGGTGGCGCGAATCCGCTCGAAGCTGTCTTTCGGCAGGCCGACCTCGAGGCGGGCCGCCCCCTGCGCACGGGCGACCTCGACAAAGGCCTCGACCAGGTCGCGGCCAATCGCCTGGCTGCGCCACTCGGGATCCACCCAGAGGTCTTGGATCACCCCGTAGCGCCCGGGCACGTGGATCGCGTGCAGCCAGCTGGCGGCGAGGACGCCGACGATCGTCCCCCCGACCTCCGCCACCAGCAGCGCACCGGCCTCGGGCTGCTCGACCAATACCCGAGTCGCCGCCTCCAGCTCGGCCGCGGAGGGCGCCTCGCCCCCCAGCTCGGCCAGCAACTCCCCCACCGCGGCGGCGGCGGCGCTGACGTCCTCCGCGCCGGCCTCGCGCACCACCCAGTCGACCGCCACCGCGCTCATCGGGCTGCCTTCCGGGCCGACTCGAGCTCGATGCTCCACGCCTCCGGGGCGTCGCTGCCGGTCACCGCCTCGGCGATCGCCGCCATCGGCGCCCGCGCCTTGAGGAGGATCTCGTCGAACTCGTCCTCGGGGTCGGACTGCATGACGATCGCGCCGCCGGCGCCGATCGTCGTCCGCCCCGGCCGCATCACGATCGTGCGGATGACGATGCTGAGGTCGACGACGCCATCGAGACCGAAGTAGCCGAGCCCACCCGAGTAGACGCCGCGGGCCTCGTCCTCGAGGTCGTCGATGATCTCCATCGTCCGCAGCTTCGGCGCCCCGGTCATCGAACCGCCGGGAAAGCAGGAGCGCACGCACTCGACGCCGCTGCGCTCCTCCTCCAACACGCCTGTGACCGTGGAGACGACCTGGTGGACGGTCGCGTAGGGCTCGACCACCATCAGGTCGGGAACCGTGACGCTGTCGACCTTGCAGACCCGGCCGAGGTCATTGCGCAGCAGGTCGACGATCATCAGGTGCTCGGCGCTGGTCTTTTCGTCGCCTTCCAGCTCGGCGCGGCGAGCCGCGTCCTCGGCCGGATCGTCGGAACGCGAGATCGTCCCCTTGATCGGCCGCGCCTGGACGAAGCGGTCGCGGTCAACGGAGATGAAGCGCTCTGGCGAGGAGCTGACCACCGCCACCTCGCCGAACTTGAGGTAGGAGGCAAACGGCGCCGGGTTGCGGCGGCGCAGGACTTTGTAGAGATGGAAGGGGTCAGGGCTGGACTCGGTCGAGATCTGGTCGGTGAGGCAGACCTCGTAGGTCTCGCCGGCGACGATCTCGTCGAGGCTGTGCCTGATGTCGGCCAGGTACTGCTCGCGGCCGCGGCCGCAGTGGAACTCGACCCGCTCCTCATCGCCGGCGGCTGGCTCGAGCTCGCGCCGGGAAGGACTGAGCAGCTCCTCGCGGACCAGGCCCTCGGCCTCGTCCAGCCAGCGCTCGCACTCCTCCTCGTCGCCGTGGCAGACCGCGATCAGGTGGGTGCGACCGCTTGTGTGGTCAACGGCGACGACCCGGTCGGCGAGCATCAGCAGGGCGTCGGGAATGTGGGAGCTGTGCTCGTTGGGAGAGCCGCAGTCGGCCTTGCACTCGTAGCCGAGATAGCCGACGAAGCCGCCGACCAGACCCTTCGCCATCTCCGCCGGCGGCTCCACCGCCAGCCGGGCGACTTCGCGGTTGAGGACCTCGAAGATCGACTTGCGCTCGACCTCCTCGCCGGCCGCCCGCTGCGCCCGCACCTCGCCGGCGTCGACGTCGTAGGAGAGGACGCAGCGCTCGGGGCCGAGGCCTGCCCCCATGTAGGACGACTGCCCGAGCCAGGTCGGTGCGTCGGCGCTGTCGAGCCAGAAGGCGTGCTCGGCGGACCCGAAGAGGTCTTCGAAGAGGACCTCGGTCGACGGCTCGCCCTCGATCGTCCGCATCCGCAGCTGCGCGCCGGAGTCCCTGCGCTCGCGCGCCTTCGGGGGCGCCGGCGCCTTCGCCGGGCTGCTCTTGACCGCGCTGGAGCGCGGCTGGCGACGGCTGCGGGCGAGCGAGTAGAAGTTCCGCACCAGCGTCTCGCCATGCTGGGTCGAGATCGACTCGGGATGGAACTGCACCCCCCACAGCGGCCGCCGCAGGTGTTCGATCCCCATCACGACGCCGTCATCGGTCCAGGCGGTGACACGGCCTTCGGGCCCGAGCGAGCCGGTGATCGTCAGCGAGTGGTAGCGGACGACCGAGAAGTCCTGCGGGATGTCCTCGAAGAGGTCGCTGCCGGTATGACGGATCTGGCTGAGGCGACCGTGCATCGCCACCGGGGCGCTGCCGACGATGCCGTCGAGCGCCCGCCCCAGCCCCTGGTGGCCGAGGCAGATGCCCAGTACCGGCACCTCGCTGTAGCGGAGGATGTCCTGGCAGACGCCGAAGTCGTGCCACTTGGCGGGGTGGCCCGGCCCCGGCGAGAGGACGATCGCGTCGAAGTCCCAGCGCGAGAGCGCCCGCCAGGAGATCGCGTCGTTTTCGACCACGATCGGCTCTTCGCCCGAGACGCCCGCCAGCAGGTGGAAGACGTTGTAGGTGTAGGAGTCGTAGTTGTCGACCAGCAGCGTCCTCATCGCGCTGCCTCGAAACCGAGCCCCCGAGATCCCTGGTCGAGCACCGCCTGGACGACGCGCTCGACGTGCGGACCGCGGTCGCGCTCCAAGTGCCAGCGGATCAGATGCGACATGTAGTGCGAGAGCGAGCTGACGTCCAGCTTGTTGACCGCGGTCTGCAGGAAGCGCCTGTACATCTCGGCCTGGACCACCGCGAAGCGGTACTCGGCATCCTGCGCCAGGTCATGCCCGTTGGCGGCTGCGGCGCCGTTGCCGTTGCCGTTGAGAAGCGGGCGACTGCGGGCCAGCGCCAGGTCCCAACCGAGGCTCTGCGACTCCAGCAGCATTTTCTCCGGCTCGAAGTCGACCCGCTTGGCGGTTGGGTGCATCAGGTAGTAGCCGAGGGCCACCTGGGAGGGGACGCGGTCCGAGCTCGAGTAGGCGCGGCGCACCTCCGCCCGCTCCGGGTCGGCCTGCATCTGCTCGTCGATCCACTCGACCAGGTCGTCGATCAGCAGCGCTTTTTCGTCGCTCGAGGTCAGCGCCCGCTTCTGGCGAGCGACCATGCCGTAGAAGATGTCGTGGCGGGGGTGGACGGCGCCTTCGCCAGTGCCGGCCGTGGCGAACTCGTCCATCAGCTGGCGACGGCAGGTGACGTGGGAGACCCACTCCGAGCCGCAGACCTGGATCGAGGTGGTGCCGTCGAGCTCCGGCGCTGTCATCCAGTAGGCAAGCGCCCGCATGTGCTGCGTGGCCAGGCCGTCGGAGCGCAGCATCGGCATCTCTTCGAGCTCCTCACGGCCGGTCTCGTAGACGACGACGCCGTCGTGACGCTTCTGCAGCCTGCCCTGCTCCAGACCCGCAGCGGTCAGCTCGTCAACCTCCGGCAGGAAGTCGGACTCGAAGAAGACTTTGTCGAAGGCGACGCCGAGCCGCGACAGCGTCTTGCGCTGGCCGGAGATCACCCAGGCGCGGGTCTTCGACCACAGCTCCAGCGCCTCGACGTCGCCGGCAAGGACGCTGTTGATCAGCTCGTCGGCTTCGTCCTCGTGCAGGCTCGACTCGCGCGCGACCGAGTCCTCGGCCCGGTCGGAGATGCCGCCAGCGCGACCCGCCTTGACGTAGTCGGCATAGCAGTAGCCGACGAAGTGATCGCTCTTTTCGCCACTTTCAGGCGTGTGCCGGCCGCTCTTGACGACGCCCGCCATCGCCTCGCCCATGCTGCGGCCGACGTCACAGATCAAGCTGCGGCGCTCGACCTCGCCGCCAGCCTGTTCGAGGGCGCTGCCGAGCGCGTTGCCGAGGGCGAGGTTGCGGAGGTGACCGACGTGCAGCGCCTTGGTCGAGTTGGCGTCCCAGAAGTTGAGCGCGTAGCGCTCGCCGGCGGCGATGTCGGAGTTCGACCCCTCGTCCTCGCCGGCCTCGATCGCGGCGCCGCGGCGCTCGATCCAGTCGCTGTCGAGCCGCAGCCAGACTTCTTCGCCATCGGTCTCGACCGTGTCCACCAGCGGGTCGCCCTCGATCAACTCGAGCGCCTTGCGGGACTCGCTGCTGCGCTGCCAGGCCTCAACCCGGGGGATCAGCCTCAGGTCGAAGCGCTCGTGAGGGGTGAAGGGAGCTCGTGGGGTCCAGTAGACCCCCGCCTCTTCGTGGGCTGCGATTTCGTCGAAGTGATCAAAGAGATTGGTGCTCATCGCTGCCCGTCGACTCCCTTGTGATGCACCAGCTGGGACTCGAACCCAGACCAACGGCTTACAATGCCGCTCCTCTACCGCTTGAGGTACTGGTGCGTTTTTAACCCTGCAGTTCCCTGAATGGTCGGGAACTTTTGGGACCCTAGCAGCGGCTTCCATGTTCGTCAATGCTCCTTGCGCATTCGCGCGCGCTGGGCGCTCTTCGATCCAAGCCGGGGTGCTAGCTTCGCCGCGTGAACTCAGACCAGCGCCTTCCCTGGCGCGGACCCGGCGAAGACCGCCCCGACCTTCCCCTTCCCCCTGGCCCAATGCCCCTGCGCAGCCACGGGCAGACCCGTAAGCGCTGGCGCTACGTCGGCTTCTACGGACCGGAGGTAATGCTCTGCGCCGCCCGGGCCGAGGTGGGGCCGCTGGGTCAGTGCTTCTGGGCGATCTGGGACCGCGACGAGCGCCGTGCCTTCGACCACACTTCGCTGCGACCCGGCAGCACCGAGGTGCGGATGGACGGCCCCGAGATCGCGATCGACCGCGGCGACGTGCGGGTCCGTCTGCGGCTCGGCGAGGCCGCTGCGATCGAGTCGATCTGCCCCAGCGGCGCCGCCTGGGGCTGGACGCGGAAGCGCGCCGGCGTGCCGGCCTCGGGCACGATCGAGGCCGGCGGCAGGCAATGGCAGGTCGAGGGACTCGCCGTCAACGACGAGTCGGCCGGCTACCACCAGCGGCAGACCAGCTGGCACTGGTCGGCCGGCGTCGGCCGGGCCGTCGACGGCCGCCCGGTCGCCTGGAACCTGGTCGAGGGCATCAACGACCCGGACACGAACAGCGAGCGGGCTATCTGGGTCGACGGGGAGCCGTTCGAGCCTCCCCCGGTCCGTTTCCGCGACGTCGCCGCGGTCGAGTTCCCGGGCGAGCGGCTACTTCAGTTTGCCTCCGAGTCCGAGCGTGCCCGCGACGACAATCTGCTGCTCTTCCGCTCCACCTACAGCCACCGCTTCGGCAGCTTCTCCGGCGCCTTGGGCGAGCTGAATCTGGCCGAGGGACTGGGTGTGATGGAGCGGCACGACGCCCGCTGGTAAGCGGGCGTCGGCGCTGGGTGGGTGGCTCTGGGTGGCTAGACCGCCGGCGGCGCAGGAGGCGCCGGTGGGGCGGGCGGAGGCGGAGGTGGTGGCGTACCTCCCAAGGGGGGCTGAGGCGCCGGCACATCCTCGAAGCCTGCGGTCGCAGGCGCAGCCGGGCCGCCCTTGATCTCCAGCAGGCGGAAGTAGATCGTCGCCGCGGCCAGGGCGGTGATCGGGGCGGTGAGGGTCGATGCGATCAGGCTGAAGAGGGCTCGCCCGACGAAGCTGTCGGAGACGCCGGCGCCGATCGCGCCGAGGACGAGGCCGGCGATGGTGGCGATGACGAAGACGACGAAGATGACGCCGAAGACCTGCCAGCCGTTGTCGCGGACCAGCTCACGGGAGCGGCCGAAGGCGTCCATGACGCCGCTGTGCTCGACCACGATCACCGGTGCGATCACGGCCCAGATCGTCAACAAGATCAGCCCCGGAACGATCAGCAGCAGGAACCCGAAGCCGATCGCCAAGCCGGCGAGCAGGCCGGCGCCGATCAGCGGCAGCACCACCGGAGCGGTGTCGGAGACCAGGTCGCCGACGGTGGAATCGCGGCGGCCGTCCTGGACGTCGCTGACGAGATTCACCACCATCCCCTGATAGAGGGTGCCGGCGATGATGCTGACCGCGAAGCTGAGCGGGATCAGGATCAGGCTCCCACCTGACAGCAGGCCGTCGACGATCGCGACGATGAGGAAGAGGCCGAAGGCGAGGGGCAGCAACACACCCGCCTGGGCCCCGTAGGTCGAGAAGATCTGACTCAGAGTGCCGCCGACATCAAGCTTTCGTTGTTCCATGCCGGCTCTTTTCGACCTCGACCGCCGCGACCCTTCCGGCGGCGACGATCAACCTGAGGCGAGGTACCGCAGGTGGGTGACGCCGGGAGCGTCGAGGACCCGGTCGAGCTGTAGCTGGAAGTCGCCGGGCGCGAGGCTGTCGAACAGCCGCGCACCATCGCCGAGCAGGATCGGGACGAGATTGAGCCGTAGCTCGTCGATCAGGCCGGCCTTCAGGTACTGCTGGGCGACGTCAGCGCCACCGCCGAGGTGGACGTCCCTACCCCCCGCTGCCTCCTTGGCCTGCTCGAGCGCGGCCTCGATGCCGTCGCTGACGAAATAGAAGGTGGTGCCGCCCTGCTTCGGCAGCGGCTCCCGCGGATGGTGGGTGAGCACGAAGACGGGCGTGTGGAAGGGCGGATCGTCGCCCCACCAGCCCTGCCAGGGCTCGTCTCCCCACGGCCCCGGTCCACCACCGAACATGCCGCGCCCCATCACCGTGGCACCGACGTTGTCGAGCGCTTCTTCGATGATCCCGGAGCTTGCGTTGACCTCGCCGCCCTCGCGGCCGTGGCGGCGGCGCCAGGCCTCGAGCGCCACCACCCACTCGTGCAGCTGCTCGCCCCCTTCGCCGAGCGGGTGCTCGACGCTCTGGTTCGGACCGGCGACGAAGCCGTCCAGCGAGATCGAGATTTCGAACCTCAGCTTTGCCATTGGCTGGACCTCCGTCTACTCGTAGGGTGCGTAGCGATTGTGGAGCATCAGATCGTTGCCGTCGGGATCGGTGAAGAGCGCCATGTGGCAAACCCCGGTATCGAAGGTCTCGCCGTTGAACTCGACCCCCTTGGCCTCGAGCTCGGTCCGGCTGACGGCGACATCGTCGACGTGCAGAGCCGGGTGGGCGTTTTTCTGCGGAGCGAACTCCATCCCCATTTTGGCCGGCTCCCAGATCCCGAAGCAGGTGTCTCCCGCCCAGAACTCGAATCGCGAGCGCTCGTCGGGCCGTAGGCCGAGGGTGTCGATGTAAAAGCTGCGCGAGCGCTCGGCGTCCGTCGAAGGGACTCCGATGAAATCCGCCTTGGTGATCATGCTGCTCCTCCGATCGATCTGGGACTGGTTTCGCCAACTCTGGCAGACCCGGACGGCCGGCCGGGGGAACGAAACAGGGCCGCCCGGAGGCGGCCCTGTTAGGTGCAATCAAACGAACGCGGAAACCGCGGCCGGGCGGGACAAAGTCCGGCCTTCCGTTGCTCGCCGGTGCCCGGGGTGGATTCCGCCGGACGCCCGAACCTGTGCGGCGCCTAGCGGCCCTGCACCTCCAGAGTCCCCTCAAGCATGTGACTCAAAATTAGGACCACCTCCTTTCTCTGGTGATCCGATTGAAGCAAATGGATCAGTCGGGCTTCAAGCGGACATCTCCGCTTGGATCCGGAAGAAAGCGGCTGGCAAGCCGGTTGATCGAGGAGACGACCCGGAAGGCCGCTTGATGCGCAGGTGTCCAGCGGATGCCAAAGACCTCACGGACCTGCTCGGGGACGGTCCCTTTGACGATCAGGTTGTTGCAGTGGAGCATCAGTCGACCGAGCGCCTGTACAGGGATGTCGAACGCGACGGCGGGCGCCACGGCCAGCCCGTGCGACGTGGGGCGGAACTCCGGCGAGTCAATTCGCTCCTGCAGCCAGGCGCTGAACTCCGGGTAGCTGGCGGGCATCGTGTCGCGAGACATCCCGAACAGCTCACCAAAGAACAGATAATCCTCCCAAAGCTGCTCGAGCTCGGAGGCGGAGAGCGGGCGGACCATTACCTCGTACACGGCACGAGCGGAATCGGCGATCACCGCAAGGGTCCATAGCATCAGCTCTTGGTCGAAGGCGGAGTAGGGAGTGCCGGCCCGATGCCCGCCCACCGGCCCATCCAGGCTGCCCTCCACTTGTTGGTGCAGGTGGTGGGCCGCCCTCAGCGCTTTGTCAGCTTCCGCGCGAGTGCCAAGCAAGACAGCCTCCTGAATCTTGCCGGTGCGGGCCAGGCGGCGAAACGGGCGATCGATAGCCCTCGTCTCCTGCATCGTCGCCGTGTATGTCAGGGGATCCAGCGCGCCCAGAAGCAGCGCACGGCACCCATAAAGGACACCGACCACGCGCTCTTCGTGAACGCGCCGAGCAATTGATTTCCCCGGAGGGAAGTAGTAGTCGGATGGAGGAAGAGCCGAGTTCTTCATGGTTACAGAATCAGGATTCTGTTATCGCCGGATAGGCTACCGAACCAGCATTCATTTAGATGTCCGCAACTACCCCCAAGCAAAAGTCGAGGCGGCGGCTGACGCCGGAGGCTCGACGTGCACTAATCGACGAGGCTGCTACCGAGGTCTTCGCACAGCGCGGTTATGAGGCAGCGACGATGCAGGAAATCGCGGCTGCCGCCGGAGTCGTCGCCTCGGTCGTCTACCTCCACTACCGATCCAAGGAAGAGCTTTACCTGGAGTTGCTGGAGCGGCACAGCCGTGCGCTCCGGGAGAGAACAATCCGCTCTCCGCGGAGCTCGGACATCCGCGGCGAGTTTCGCCGGCAGATCGACGACTTCTTCTCAGCCCTCGAAAGCAACTCCTTCTTCTGGCGGACGATGTTTCGCGACCCGCCCTTGGATCCGAAGATTGCCGCGGCCCATGCTCGCGTTCACGCCAAGGCAGGTGCAGCGATTACGCAGGTACTCGAAGGCGGCGCCGATAAAAAGCGCCGCGACGGCAGTGCAGTCAATTCCAGCACGACGAGCATGGTGGCTGAGATGGCCAGGACAGGTCTCAACGGTCTCGCCTGCTGGTGGTGGGATCACCGAGAGGTCGAGCGGGCGGCCGTGGTCGACACCGCGACCGCCCTGCTTTGGGACGGCCTCGGCAAGATGCTCAGACGGTAATCGGCCCCGGACGCAGGACGTCGGGATCGTGGCCAGGCATGACGGTGAGACCGGCATCCCGCAAGACGCGCAACCGCTCCGCCGAGCGGGCCTGCTCATCGTGATCGTCGCCGAACAGGGGAAAGCGATGATCGTCGAGGCCGGCGGCGAAGTGGACGACGTCGCCGCCAATCACTAGATCGCCGACGCGCACCGACTGGTGGCCGGGCGTGTGGCCCGGCGTCAGCAACAACTCGATCGAGCCGTCGCCGAGCAGGTCGTGATCACCGTCGACGAGGACGAGCCGCCGTTCCTCGCCGCTGTAGTCGCGGGGGAAGAAGAAGTTGCGCTTCGTCGCGTCGCGATCGTGTCCGGCCTCCCATTCGCGACGCTGGATCAGCAGCGGGACCGAGGCCGGCACCAGCGGCAGGCCACCGCTGTGGTCCCAGTGAAGGTGGGTAATGACGACCATCGTCACGGTCTCGAGGTCGACCTGCTCGGCGAT
Source organism: Solirubrobacterales bacterium (assembly GCA_036009365.1). Classification (GTDB taxonomy): domain Bacteria; phylum Actinomycetota; class Thermoleophilia; order Solirubrobacterales; family 70-9; genus VAYN01. The sequence goes on along the minus strand of DASYLY010000066.1, from coordinate 14,082 downwards.
GCTCTGCTCCTGCTCGAACCCGAACAGGCCGAGCGCGTCGGCCCCTCCGTAGAACCCGGGAGGGTCGACGACCGCCTCCGGGTGCAGACCGGTGTCGACGAGGATCCGCTGATCGTCGGTCTCGATCAGGTAGGCGGGAACGGGGAACCGGATCAGCGGTCCCTGCGGCTCCCCTCGGCGGATCAGCGAGGCCGGCGTCGTCTGCCAGCCGACGTTGAGAAGTTGGACCCGCATCAAGCTGCGACCGTGGACCGGAAGCGGGCGCGGTAGTCCGCCGGCCCGACACCGACGCTCCGTAGGAAGGCCCGGCGCATCGTCTCGGCGCTGCCGAAGCCGCTGTCCGCGGCGACGGCCTCGACCGGCGCGGTCGTGCGCTCGAGCAGCTCGCGGGCGACCTCGACGCGGACGCGCTCGACGAAGCGCGCCGGGGTGGTGCCGGTCTGATCGAGGAAGACACGGCGGAAGTGTCGCTCCGAGAGCGATGCGCGTCTCGCCATCTCGGCGAGGCGATGATCGGCGGCGGGCTCGGCGACGACCCGGTCGAGCACCTCGCGCAGGGGGGGATCGACCGTCGCCGGGACCGCCAGCCGCTCCGAGAACTGGGACTGCCCTCCGGGTCGCTGCATGAACATGACGGTCCAGTGCGCCACGGTGCGGGCGACATCGGCCCCGTGGTCCTCCTCGACGAGTGCAAGGGCGAGATCCATCCCGGCGGTCAACCCAGCCGACGTCGTCGTCTGTCCGTCGCGCACGAAGATCCGGTCCGGTTCCACCCGGATGCCCGGGTGTCGTCGGGCGAGCAGCTCGCAAAACGCCCAGTGAGTCGTCGCGGCCTTGCCGTCCAGAAGACCCGCGGCGCCAAGCAGGAAGGCGCCGGTGCAAACCGAGCAGGTGCGCCGGGCGCCATCGGATAGACGCTTCAGCTCCGCCGCAAGGCGGCTTGCCTCGATGACGTCGTCGAACCGCATGCCACCGCCGACGATCAGCGTGTCGACGCCGCTTGGCCGGACCTGCCGCAGGGATGTATCGGCCTCGACTCGCATTCCCGAGGACCCCCGAGCGGGCTTGCCGTCCAGGGTCGCGACGCTCACCGCGTAGCCGCGGTCACGGCCGACGACCTGGCTCGCCGCGTCGAGGATCTCGGCCGGCCCCACCACGTTGAGGATCTGCATGCCCTCGAAAGCGACAAACACGACCTCTCTTCTGCGGCTTGGCATGCAGGCATCCTCGACGCTGATGGCCCTGTCCGCAAGGCCATATATCCCTCGAATCCGGCCATTGACGGGCCGGGCCAGGATCGGTCAGGCGCCGGGGGCGATCGTCCGTAAGCCAGCTAGGCGCGCGGCGGCGGCCTGCCGTCCGTCGTAGGTGACAAACGCCCCAACCGAGCCTAGATCAGCGGCAGACGCGACATGGATCGCATCCAGGGCTCGCAAGGCCGGCTCGACAAGTGCCCCGGCACCGGCAAGCAGAGCACGATCGAGTGGACAAAGCGCGACTGCGTCGATCAGCTCGCCCGTGCGCTCCAGCAGCAGATCAAGTGGGACCCCGGGGTCGCGCGCGGCCGCTCGGCGGACAGCCCTGGGGATCTCGGTCAGGACCAGCTCGCTGCTGACCAGATCCGCGCCTTCGAGATAGGCGCGCAAGGCACCCGACTCAACCTCTTCCCGGACGAGCTTGACCAATGCCGAGGCATCCAAGTAGAAGACGGGCACGACTCAGCGATCGCCGCGGATGTCGTCGAGCGCCTGACTCAACGCACGCGGATCGCCCGTCAGCTCCAACGGCTCGGGCAGGCCCGACCGCAATGGACGCGACACTCGCCCCTCCGCGATCAGCCGGTCGAGATCAGGCCCGGTGCTCGGCGCCGGCCCAAGCTCGGCAACAGGACGGTTGCGATCGGTAACGACCAGCCGCTCGCCCTGGCTGACCCGCCGCAGGTAGACGCTCAGGTTCTGCCGCAGCTCTGCGACGCCAACCGAGTTACTCATGTACATGAAAGTAGCAGAGCTTTGACTCGTCACTGCCGCGACCTCGCCAACTCAACCGCAGCACGAAGATCATCGAGGGCTCTGTCCCTCACCGATCGGACCAACGCAGCCGAAGCCCAGCACTCGGCCTCGCCGGCCGCCTCCACCGCCGGGCGACAACTGCCGACGACCATCTCGATCAGCACAGCAGCATTGTCCTCACCGGGGAATGCCTCTTCTGGCATCTCCTCGAGCAACGAGGAAAGGGCATCCCCGAGTGCGAGGCCCGTGCGCAAGAGCTCTTCTATCAGCGCTTGGGCGGCATCAGCCCCAGCTGTTCGGTTCAAGGAATAACTCACATCTCCATAAGTCCCAGCCCTGGTGAGTTCTCCCCCTGGCCCGGCTTCACGGCGCTGATCCATAGCCTGATCGGTGGCGTCGACAGGCTCGCCTCGCTCGCCGTCCTGAGCGGGATCCGACTCAGCCCAGCGTTGCGCCCTCGACCGAGGCCGATGGCGAGACATCCGGCAGGCGCATCATCCGGAACGAGTTGAGCAGCCCGAGGAGGGCGGCGAGAACGGGCACGAGCAGAGCCACCTGAAGCGAGAGATGCGTCGCGTCGGTGTTGATGCGGACGATCTCGGCCTGGATCGGCTGGGGCTCCGCGGCAAGCAGCTGTTCCAGCTGCGCATTGCTGACGACTTCGGCGTCCTCGTCCAGCTTGTCGGCGATCAGCTGCTGCTGCGCCGGCGGAATCACGGTGCTGTCTTCAGTCATGTTGGTGAAGCTGAGCGAGAGGGCCGCCAGAAGGATGCCCCCCGCCATGGCCAGGCCGAAGGACAGTCCAAAAGACCCTGCCGCCGAGTTCACTCCCGCCGCCTCGCTGATCCGCTCCTCGTCGATCGGGGCGAGGGTGTAGTTGTTGAGCTGGGAGACCAGCAGCCCCAGCCCCGCCCCCGCGATCGCCAGAGGGATCACCAGGTACCAGCCGGAATCCGTCTCCGGCACGAGGGGGATCAGCAGCGCCATCCCCAGCGTGCTCAGCGCGAAGCCGAAGCGGATGATGCTGGCCGGGCGCCGGTTCCCCGCCCTCCGTCCGGCCAGGATCGCCGCAGCGAACATGGTCAGCGAGAGCGGCGCCAGGGTGAGGCCGGTCTGCAGCGCGTTGTACCCGAGCGAGATCTGCAGAAAGATCGGCAGCGCGATCATCGCGCCACCCACAGTGATGTTCTGCAGCGCCTGCTGGGAGATCCCGAGCCTGAAGTTCGGCAGCCTGAATAGGTTCGGGTCCAGCAGCGTCACCTTCCCTTCCCGGTGGCGCCGGACCAGACGGCGGGCGAGTACCGCGAGCGCGATCGCGCCGACCGCGATGATCAGCCCGACGAACTCGCCGCCCTCCTGCCAGACCAGGATCCCGAGGACGACGCCGCCCATGCCGAGGACGGAAAGGAACGCCCCTCCCACGTCGATGCGGCGCGACCCGGTGTACGGCACGTCGCGGATCAGCTTGATGTTGACCAGCACGATGGCGATGACGACGAGCTCGAGCAGGAACCCCACGCGCCATGACAGCAACGTAGTGACGAAGCCGCCGAGGAGCGGCCCGACCGCGGCGGCGATCGCGGCCGAGGCGCCGACCAGCGCGTAAGCCTTCTTCTGCGCTGCTCCCTCGAAGTTGCCGCGAATCAAGGACTGCATGGCGGGCAGCAGGAGCGAGGCGCCGAGGCCGCCCAGGATCGCCCAGAAGACGACGATCGCCGCCAGTCCTTGCGCCAACGTCATCGCCAGGGCGCCGATCGCATAGCCCGACAGGCCGAGGACAAAGGCCCGTTTGCGGCCGATCAGGTCGCCGACCTTACTGCTGATCAGGATGAACGAGGCGGAGATCAAAGCCTCCAGCGCGATCGCCGACTGCACGCCGCTGACCGTCGTGTCGAGATCCCTGACCACGGCGGAGATCGAAACGTTCATCAGCGACGTGTCAACGACGAGCACGAACATCGCCATCGCCAGCAGAACGGCAAGCCGAGTACTGCCTACGTCCTGCTGCGACCCCTCGCTCTCCACGGACGCGATCCTCTCATGAAGAGGGCCGCACCCGCCGCCCCAGCGGGTTGCGGCCCCTCGAGCAGGGTCGAACTAGTTGAACGCGTATTTCTTGTATTCGCCGACGTTGTCTTTGGTAACGACGGCGGCCGGAACGACGATCTGGCGTGGAACCTCGGGCGGGACCAGCTCCGGGAAGCCCTCGCCGAGGGCGAGCAGGCGGGCCATGGTCACTGCCGAGGCGGCCATGTTCGGGTTGTAGAGAAAGGTCGCCCGGTACAAGCCACCCTCTTCGATCTGGGCCATCGCGTCGGAGGAGCCGCCGACGCCGGTGAGGAACATTTCGTCGTCTCGACCCGCGTTGCGGATCGCCTGAACCACTCCTTGGGCCATGTCGTCGTCGTGGGTGTAGACGGCGTCGATCTGGTCCTCGGACTGGAGGATGTTCTCCATCACGGTCAGGCCCTTGGCCGGGTCGAAGTCCCCCGGCTGCTGGGCGACGATGTCGATGCCGCCGTCGGGACAGACCTTTTTCAGCTCGTCGGTGAAGCCTTCGGTCCGTTCTTCGGTGACCGAGATCCCGGCCAGGCCCTGGATTTCGACGACGTTGCCTTTGCAGTTGAGCTCTTCGGCGATGTATTCAGCCGCGAGAACGCCGATTTGGTAGTTGTCGCCGAGGATCGTCGCCGTCGCCGCGTCCGGCTGGGTGAACAGTCGGTCGATGTTGACGACGGGGATGCCCGCCGCCTCAGCCTGCTGGGCGACCGGCGTCAGGGCTTCGCCGTCCTGCGGCAGCACGACCAGTACGTCAGGTTTTTCCGAGATCACCTGCTGGATCTGCTGGGCCTGCGAATCGGCGTCGGCGGCCTCGAGCAGCTTGAAGTCGACGTCGTCGTATTCGTCGGCTTTGGCCTGGGCGTTCTTGGAGATCGCGCCCAGCCAGCCGTGGTCGGTGGGAGGCACGCTGGCGGTGATCGACACCGTCCCTCCCGATCCGCCCTTCGCGGCCGACCCGCCCGCTTCCTGGCTGGTTTCCGCCGCGGTTTCGGCAGTGTTGTTGTCGTCGTCGCCACCACCGCAGGCGGCAACCCCAATCGAGATAAGGGCCATGGTTCCCACCACAGCGATGAGTCGCTTGAGCGACATTGTTACTCCTCCTCTTGGTGTTGAATTTTCACTGCTTGAAGTCAGGTGTGGGCGCATCAGTACCTCGCCTCGGGGCGCTGCAGGAGCACGGCGCCGAGCACGATCGCGCCTTTGGTGACCTGCTGGATCTCGGTCGAGAGATCGAGCTGGGTCATCAAGCTGAAGATCAGCGCGAAGGTGAGGACGCCGAGGAAGGTGCCGACCATCGTCGCCCGCCCACCGGCGAGGCTGGTGCCGCCGATCACCACCGCTCCGATCGCATCGAGCTCGTAGAGGTTGCCGCTGACCGGCGAGGCGCTGCCGAGCCGGGCGCAGAGCAGGACCGTCGCGATCCCCGCCATCAGCCCGGAGAGGACGTAGACGCTGAAGATCACTTTGCGCACCGGCACACCGGCGATCCGCGCCGCCTCGCGGTTGCCGCCGACGGCGACGACGTAGCGGCCGAAGCGGGTGCGGTTGAGCAGGATCCAGCCGCCGACGACGATCCCGAGGAAGATCCAGACCGAGACCGGGATGCCGAGCACTTTGCCGGTGCCGAACCAGAGCAGCGAGAAGGCCGCGGGTTCGCCGAACGAGCCGCCGTTGAGGTCGAGCAGGCCGACCGGGAGCTTGTCGTTGAGGAGCAGGGCGAGGCCGCGGGCGATCGAGAACATCGCCAGGGTCGCGATGAAGGGAACGACCCGCCCGTAGGTGATCGCGGTCGCGTTGATCGTGCCGAGCAGGACCGCGAAGCCGATCGCTCCGAGCACGAAGAGCAGGGTCGAGCCACTTGGGTCGACGAGGATGCCGCCGAAGACACCGGCCGCGGCGACCACCGAGCCGACCGAGAGGTCGATGCCCGCGGTGGCGATGACAAAGGTCATGCCGACCGCCAGCACCCCGATGATGCTCGCCTGGGTCAGCATGTTGCGGACGTTGTCCCAGGTGGGGAAGGTCTCGGGCCTGAGGATCGCCCCGGCCACGAACAGGGCGATCACGACCAGCCCGAGCGCGTACTCCTGGAACTCGAGCGCGCCGAAGCGGCTTCGCAGCGCTGCCACCGAATTCATGCGACCTCCTCGATCAGATCCGGGCCGGCGGTGGGGGCGACGGCGTGGCCGAGCAACTCCTGCTCGGTGGCACTGGCCCCGTCGACCTCGGCCACCAGCTCCCCCTCGCGCATGACCAGCACCCGCGTGCAGATCCCGGCCAGCTCACCGAGCTCGGAGGAGACGGCGAGGACGCCGATGCCGGAGTTGGCGAGCGCGACGACGATCCGGTAGATCTCGGCCTTGGTGACGACGTCGACGCCCCGGGTCGGCTCGTCGAGCAGCAGCACGCGGCACTGGCGCAGAAGCCAGCGGGAGAGCACGACCTTCTGCTGATTGCCGCCCGAGAGCAGGCGCGCGGGCCGATCCGGGTCGTCGGGGACGGTGTGCAGGGAGCGCAGCTGGTCGCCGGCGGCGGCGCGTTCCCGCCTTACATGGAGCAGGCCCTTGCTGAAGCGGCCGAGGTCGGCGATGGTGACGTTCTTGGTCAGGTCCCAGTCGAGCAGCAGCCCCTGCGACTTGCGGTCCTCGGGCGCCAAGCCGAGGCCGGCGGCGATCGCCCGGTCGGGCCGGTTCGGAGCCAGGCGCCTGCCCTCGACGCGGACCTCGCCGGCTTCGCGCCGGTCGATGCCGCAGATCAAGCGCAGCAGCTCGCTGCGCCCGGAGCCGACCAGGCCGCCGATGCCGAGGATCTCGCCGGCCCGCACCTCGAGGCTGGCGCCGCGCACGGCCGGCAGCCGTTTCAGGTCGCGCACTTCGAGCAGGATCTCGCCGCCGCCGCGCGGCCGCTCGGGGTAGAGCTGCTCGACCTTCCTGCCGACCATCAGCCGAACCAGCTCCTCGGTCGGGGTCGAGGCGGCGATCCCGTTGGCGGCGGTGGCGCCGTCGGCGAGCACCGTCACCCGGTCGCCGATCCGCTTGATCTCGTCGAGGCGGTGGGAGATGTAGACGACGCCCACCCCCTCCGCGGTGAGACGACGGACGACCTCGAAGAGGGTCTCGATCTCGCCGCTGTCGAGGATCGCCGAGGGCTCGTCCATGATCAGGATCTGGGCGTCGTAGGAGAGGGCGCGGGCGATCGAGACGATCTGCTGGGCGGCGGGGCGCAGCGCCCGGACAGGGGTGCGAGGGTCGATCTTCTCGTGACCCAACCGCTTCAGCAGCGCTGCCGAGGAGGTCCGCATCGCGGCCAGATTCAGCAGCGGCCCGCGCCTCGGCTCGTGGCCGAGGAAGACGTTCTGGGCGACGTCGAGGTCGCCGACCAGGTCGAGCTCCTGGTAGATCGTGGCGACGCCGCGCTGCAGGGAGCTCGCCGGGTCCCGCGGCGGCAGGGGCTCGCCGTGGATCAGGATCTCCCCCGCGCTCGGCTCGACCGCGCCGGAGACGCACTTGATCAGCGTCGACTTGCCGGCGCCGTTCGGTCCCAGCAGGCAGTGCACCTCGGCCCCGCGGACGTCGAAGTCGACGCCGCGCAGGGCCTTCACGCCGGGGTAGTCCTTGACCAGCCCGCGGACCTCGAGCACCTTCGCGCCCGCTGCGACCCGCTCGTTCATGCGACCACCAGGGGGCGCAGGTTGCGCTGGGCGATCTCCAGTCCTCGCTCGACCAGCTCCGGCGTGCCGCCCCAGATCGGGTCCTCGTGCTCGACCGAGAGAACCCCGTCGAAGCCACCCTCGTAGAGGACGTCGAGGTAGCGGCGGAAGTCGACTTCACCGAGGCCCGGGAGGCGGTAGCGCCACCAGCCCATCTCCCAGGGATCCTGCTCGCGGTTCGTGACCCGGCCGAAGAACCCGAAGCGGTTGCGCTGCTCGGGGAAGACCTCCGCGTCCTTGGCGTGGGCATGGATCACCCGTCCGACGTGGGGCCGCAGCGCGGCGACCGGATCGATGCCGAGCCAGAGCAGGTGGGAAGGGTCGAAGTTGAGGTAGAGGCCCAGCCCGAACATCCACTCCCAGAGCTCCGGCGAGTAGGCGAGGTTGCCGGGAGCGCCGTCGGGGTGCCAGCCCTCCATCACGCAGTTCTCGATCATCAGCTTCACCCCACGCTCGCCCGCGTAATCGACGAGCGGCGGCATCGCCTGCTCGGCCGCGCGCAGGTTCTCGCTGACCGTGGCGCCCGGGTCGCGACCGATGAAGGTGCCGACCGGGACGCCGCCGAGCCCGGCGGCGGCGTCGATGCACGCCCGCAGGTGCTCATGGACCACGGCTCGCTCGGCCGGGTCGGGGTGAAGGTTGTTGTCGTAATAGGCGAGCGCGGAGAGCTCGAGCCCGTTCTGCTCGAGGACACCGCGGACGCGGTCGGCCTCGGCGGCGTCGAAGCGGTCGGCGGCGACGTGGGCAGCCGTGAACGGGCGGTCGCCGATCGAAGGCCAGGCGGCCAGCTCGACCGCTTCGTAACCGTGCTCGCCCGCCCAGCCGGCCACCTGCTCGAGCGGGCGCTCAGGCATGCAGGCACTCAGCATGCCCAGCTTCATCCCGCCACCTCCACCCAGGACCCCTGCCGCGCCGACTCCAGCACGGCCTCGGTGACGCGGACCGCCCGCAGGCCGTCGTCCAGCCTCGGCAGGCCCTCCGGCTCCGCACCGGCGATCGCCGCGTAGGTCTCGGCCGCGAAGGCGTCGAAGCAGTCGTGGTAGCCCTGGGGGTGTCCGCCGGGGAGCGTCACATAGGCGGCCGCCGCGGGCGAGAGAGTGGTGAAGTCACGCGGAACCGCTTCCGCCCCCTGGCGCCTCAGCACGGTCAGGGTGTCCGGCTGTTCCTGGTCGAAGGCGAAGGTCTCCGAGTCGGCGGAGATCTCGAAGCAGAGCCGGTTCTTGCGCCCGGCCGAGACCTGCGAGACGACGACCGAGCCGGAGGCGCCGGCGTCGGTTTCGAAGAGAACGAGGGCGGCATCCTCGGTATCGACGGTCCGCGCCTCGCCGTCGTGCGAGCCACGCTCGAACGAGGGGCGCGACGATTGCCGTCTACGCCCGTGGGCGATCGTCGTCCGCGCCACCAGGGCCGTGATCCGCTGCCCGGACACGAACTCGATCAGGTCGCACCAGTGGGAGCCGATGTCGGCGAAGGCGCGCGAGGGTCCGCCGAGCTCGGCCTCGACCCGCCAGTTGTAGTCGTCAACGTCGAGCAGCCAGTCCTGCAGATAGGCGCCGTGGATCAGCCGCGCCTCGCCCGCCGCAGCGCCGACGCGGACGCGCGCCTCGCGAACCGTCGGGTAGTAGCGGTAGGCGAAGGGCACCGTGGCGACTACGCCGGCGGCCTCGGCCGCGACGACCAGCTCGGCGGCAGCGGCCGAGTCGAGCGCGACCGGCTTCTCGCAGACGACATGCTTGCCGGCCGCGATCGCCGCCCGGGCCAGCGGCACGTGGAGGTTGTTCGGGGTGCAGATGTGGACGACGTCGATCGCCTCCGAGGCGATCATCTCCTCGCCGCTGTCGTAGCTGCGCTCGGCGCCGAGCTCGCGTCGCGCGACGGCGGCGCGCTCGGGAGTGGAGGAGGCGACGCCGGCGAGCTGGGCGCCCGCAACCCTGGCGGCCCTGGCGTGGACGCGCCCGATGAAGCCGGTTCCGACGATGCCGATGCGCAACTCCCGAACGTCGGTCAAGGGCTTGAGGAGCCCCGTTTGCGCGGCACTTACCTCCATTGTCCGAAGCTAGTCAGCTTTTGGTTGTCTGTCAAGCAAAAGATAACTGCTTCTGAATTCTTGACATACAAAAGCTTAAAATGATTCACTGCCCCGAAGATGGCCGATCGAGCTCCTGCCGCAGCTGTACCGACCGGAGCCGGCTCGCTACTGAAGCTGATTCGGGAAGGCGATGGAGCGACCCGAGCCGACCTGGCGAAGCGGACCGGCCTGGCCCGGTCGACGATCACGCAACGACTCGACCAGCTGCAGCGACTGGGCCTTCTCAAAGAGGTCGGCGGCAACGAGTCGACCGGAGGCCGCCCGCCGATGCGGCTCGCCTTCAACGAGAACGCCGGCCTCGTCCTGGCGGCCGACCTCGGCGCCACTCACTCGCGCATGGCGGTGGCCAATCTGGGCGGCGAGGTGCTCGCCGAGGAGCGCGGTGAGATCGAGATCGCGTCCGGGCCCGATGCGGTGCTCGACTGGGTCGAAGCGCGCTTCTCGAAGCTGCTCGAAGAGTGTTCCCGCGAGCGGGCGGAAGTAGCCGGGATCGGGATCGGGCTGCCGGGTCCGGTCGAGCACTCGACCGGACTGCCGCGCAACCCGCCGATCATGCCGGGATGGGACGGTTTCCCGGTCCCCGAGCGGTTCGCCGGCCGCTACGGCGTGCCGGTCCTGGTCGACAACGACGTCAACATCATGGCCCTGGGCGAGCACTGGACCGACTGGCGGGAGGTCGAGAACCTGCTCTTTGTCAAGGTCGCGACCGGGATCGGTTGCGGGATCGTCATCGACGGCGCCATCCACCGCGGTACCGACGGGGCGGCGGGAGACATCGGCCATGTCCGCATCGCCACCGACGAGCAGAGCGAGGACGTCGTCTGTGACTGCGGCAACCTCAACTGCCTCGAGGCGCTGGCGAGCGGCGGCGCGATGGCCCGCCAACTGCGGGCGAACGGCATCGACGCGCGCGACTCGCGTGCGGTGGTCGAGCTGACCCGCGCCGGCGTGTCGGAGGCGGTGCAGCTCGTCCGCCATTCCGGGCGCCTGGTCGGCGAGGTGATCGCCGCCGCGGTCAACTTCTTCAATCCCTCCGTGATCGTCGTCGGTGGCGATGTCGCCGATGCCCAGGAGCAGCTACTGGCGGGAATCCGGGAGGTCGTCTACCAGCGCTCGCTGCCGCTGGCAACCCGTCACCTGCGGATCGTCAGGAGCCCACTTGCCGACCGCGCCGGTGTAATCGGAGCAGCCGCGATGGTGATCGAGCACGTGCTCTCCCTGGAGCAGGAGAGTGGCCTCGGTCAGGTGCCGACGTAGGCCGCGAGATGCTCGCCGGTGAGGGTGGAGCGGGTGGCGACGAGGTCGGCGGGAGTCCCCTCGAAGACGATCCGGCCGCCGTCGCGACCGGCACCGGGGCCTAGGTCGATGATCCAGTCAGCGTGTGCCATGACCGCCTGGTGGTGCTCGATGACGATCACCGACTTGCCGGAGTCGACGATTCGGTCGAGTAGGCCGAGCAGGTGTTCGACGTCGGCGAGGTGGAGGCCGGTGGTCGGCTCGTCGAGGACGTAGACGCCGCCCTTCTCGCCCAGGTGAGTGGCCAGCTTCAGCCGCTGCCGCTCGCCACCCGACAGCGTCGTCAGCGGCTGGCCGATGGTTAGGTAGCCGAGCCCGACGTCGGCGAGCCGGTCGAGGATCTTGTGCGCAGCCGGGGTGTGCGCCTCGCCGTCGCCGAAGAACTCCTCGGCCTCGGTCACCGACATCGCCAGCACCTCGCTGATGTCCGCCCCGCCGAATTTGTACTTGAGCACCTCGGCCTGGAACCGCTTCCCCTCGCACTCCTCGCAGGTGGTGGCGACGCCGGCCATCATCGCCAGGTCGGTGTAGATGACGCCGGCGCCGTTGCAGTTGGGACAGGCGCCTTCAGAGTTGGCGCTGAACAGCCCCGCTTTGACGCCGTTGGCCTTCGCGAAGGCTTTGCGGATCGGGTCGAGCAGCTTGGTGTAGGTCGCCGGGTTGTTCCGTCGCGAGCCGCGGATGGCGGCCTGGTCGACCGTCACCACCCCCTCTCGCCCGGACACCGAACCGCCGATCAGCGAGCTCTTGCCCGAGCCCGCCACTCCGGTGAGGACCGCCAGCACCCCGAGCGGGATGTCGACGTCGACGTCCTGCAGGTTGTTGGTGGCGGCGCCACGCACCTCGAGCGCCCCCGACGACGTCCGCACCAAGGGCTTCAGCGAGGCACGGTCGTCCAGGTGCCGCCCGGTCAGCGTGTCGCCGGCCCGCAGGCCTTTGACGGTGCCCTCGAACACCACCTCTCCGCCCTCGCTGCCGGCGCGCGGGCCGAGGTCGACGACGTGGTCGGCGATCGCGATCGCCTCCGGCTTGTGCTCGACGACGAGCACGGTGTTGCCCTTGTCGCGCAGTCGCAGCAGCAGCTCGTTCATCCGCTGGATGTCGTGCGGATGGAGCCCGATCGTCGGCTCGTCGAAGACGTAGGTGACGTCGGTCAGCGCCGAGCCGAGGTGGCGGATCATCTTGGTGCGCTGCGCCTCGCCGCCCGACAGCGTCCCCGATGCCCGGTCGAGGGAGAGGTAGCCCAGCCCGATCTCCACGAACGAGTCGAGCGTCTCCCCCAGCACCGCGAGCAGCGGCGCTGCCGACGGCTCGTCGAGGCCGCGGACCCACTCGGCCAGGTCGCTGATCTGCATCGCACAGGCGTCGGCAATACCGACCTTGCTGATCTTCGACGACCGCGCCGCCTCGCTGAGCCGGGTGCCGTCGCACTCGGGGCAGGTGGTGAAGACGACAGCCCGGTCGACGAAAGCCCGGATGTGCGGCTGCATCGCCTCGCGGTCCTTGGCGAGGAAAGACTTCTGGATCGTCGGGATCAGGCCCGCATAGGTCAGGTTGATGCCCTCGACCTTGATTTTGGTCGGCTCCTTGTGAAGCAGAGCCTCCAGCTCTTTCTTAGTGAACTTCTTGATCGGCTTGTCGGGATCGAAGAAGCCGCAGCCCCTGAGGATGCGCCCCTGCCACCCCTTCATGCTGTAGCCAGGGATCGTCAGCGCTTCCTCGTTGAGCGATTTGCTCTCGTCATAGAGAGCGGCGAGGTCGAAGTCGGTTACCTCGCCCCGACCCTCACAGCGCGGACACATGCCGCCGGTGCGGGAGAAGTTCACCCGCTCGGACTTCCCGTCGCCTTTCTTGAGCATCCCGGACGCCTCCACCGAGGCGACGTTGAAGGAGAACGCCTGGGGCGAGCCGATCTGCGGCTTGCCGAGCCGACTGAAGAGGATGCGCAGCATCGCGTTGGCGTCGGTGGCGGTGCCGACCGTGGAGCGGGCATCGGCGCCCATCCGCTCCTGGTCGACGATGATCGCGGTCGTCAGCCCGTCGAGCACGTCGACCTCGGGCCGCGCCAGCGCCGGCATGAAGCCCTGCAGGAAGGCGCTATAGGTCTCGTTGATCAGCCGCTGCGACTCCGCCGCGATCGTGCCGAACACCAGCGAGCTCTTGCCCGAGCCGGAGACGCCGGTAAAGACCGTCAGCCGGCGCTTCGGGATCTCGACGCTGACGTTCTTGAGGTTGTTCACACGCGCGCCGTGCACGCGGATCAGGTCGTGGCTGTCGGCAGCGTGCATCTACGCAGCAGGCGGCTGGTCGATGCGCACCATATTGCCGGACGGATCGCGCACGGCGAGGTCCCGCGTCCCCCACGGCTGGTCGGTCGGCTCCTGCACGATCTCGGCACCCGCGGCGCGCAGCTGCTCGAAAGTGGCGTCGAGGTCGTCGCTGTGAAAGTGGACGCCGTTGAGGGCGCCCTTGGCGACGAGCGCCGCGACCGCGTCCTGGTCTGCGGGGCTGCCGCTCAGGTAGTTCGTGAGGACGATTGTGACGTCCGGCTGAGAGGCAGCACCGACGGTGATCCAGCGAAAGCCTTCTTTGCCGACGTCGTTGCGCAGCTCAAGGCCCAGTGCGTCGCGGTAGAAGGCCAGTGCGAGGTCTGGGTCATGGACGATGACGAAGCACTGGGAAAGAGTGAGATCCATGCCCCAACATTAGGTGGCGGGCGCCCCCCGCGCTTCTCCAATACGAGTTACGGGCCGGGAGGGTACCTTCGTCCGCTGCTCCCACCCCTCAGAACGCGCTGGGGCTAGAGCCGGTCGCGGCCTGGGTCCCCCAGAGGAAGTTCTGCTGCCAGCCGGTGACGGAGTTCCAAACCCAATCGGTGAGCGTGTTGCTGTTCGAGGCGTCGACGAAGAAGACGT
>DASYLY010000065.1:0-2459 GCA_036009365.1 Solirubrobacterales bacterium | reverse complement strand
GTGCCGGGCGCGGCGGCAGGGTCCACAGCGCTCACGCAGTGCCGCCGAGCCGCTGTTCCCGCGCCGCCGCGAGCTTGGAGGGCATGCCCCAGAGCTGGACGAAGCCCTTCGCCAGGCCCTGGTCGAAGGTGTCGCCTGTGTCGTAGGTGGCGAGGTTGAAGTCGTAGAGCGAGGCCTCGCTGCGCCGTCCGGTGACCGTGGCCCGTCCGCCGTGCAGGGTCATCCGGATCTCGCCAGTGACGTGCTCCTGCGACTCGGCGATGAAGGCGTCCAGCGACCGCTTGAGCGGCGAGTACCAGAGGCCGTCGTAGACCAGCTCGGCCCAGCGCTGGCCCACGGTCCGCTTGAAGCGGGCGAGGTCGCGCTCGACGGTGACCGCCTCGAGCTCCTGGTGGGCGGTGATCAGGGCGATCGCGCCGGGGGCCTCGTAGACCTCGCGGCTCTTGATGCCGACGAGGCGGTCCTCGACCATGTCGAGGCGGCCGACACCCTGGGCTCCGGCGCGGGCGTTGAGCTGCTCGATCGCCTGCAGCATGGTGACCGGCTTGCCGTCGATCGACGTCGGGACGCCGGCGGTGAACCCGATGGTCACCTCGTCGGCGTCGCGGGCGACGGTCGGGTCCTGCGTGTACTCGTAGACGTCCTCGATCGGGCCGTTCCAGATGTCCTCCAGGAAGCCGGTCTCGACGGCACGCCCCCAGACGTTCTGGTCGATCGAGTACGGCGACTTCTTGCTGGTCGCGATCGGCAGGCCACGCTCCTCGGCGAAGACGATCGCCTTGTCACGGGTCATCCCGGAGTCACGGACGGGCGCGAGCACCTGAAGGTCCGGGCCGAGGGCGCCGATGCCCACCTCGAAGCGGACCTGGTCGTTGCCCTTGCCGGTGCAACCGTGGGCGACCATCGAGGCGCCGTGGTACTTCGCTGCGGCCACGAGGTGCTTGACGATCAGCGGCCGGGACAGCGCCGAGACGAGCGGGTAGCGGTCCATGTAGAGCGCGTTGGCCTGCAGCGCCGGGAGGCAGAAGTCGTCGGCGTACTCGTCCCGCATGTCGGCGACGATCGACTCGACCGCCCCGCAGTCGAGGGCACGCTGGCGGATGACGTCCATGTCCTCGCCGCCCTGGCCGACGTCGCCGGCGACGGCGATGACCTCGGCGCCGGTCTCCTCGGCGATCCAGCCGATGGCCACGGAGGTGTCCAGCCCACCGGAGTAGGCGAGGACGACACGTTCGGTCACGACAACTCCTCGCTAGCGCTCGTCGCCGTCGTGACCGACGGTGCTGTTTCCATGCATGCCCTCGCAAGCTCGGTCATGACGCACTCTCTTCCAGATCGGTCTTCAGTTCGGGGTAGATCGCGGGGGTGCGCTCGGCGAGAGCGCGGAGGCGGTCGGCCAGGGCCGGTCCGCCGTCGGGCGCGCGGGAGACGACGAGAAGAGTGTCGTCCCCCGCAATGGTGCCCAGGACATCGGGGAGGCCGACCTTGTCCAGCGCCGAGGCGAGGAACTGGGCGGCCCCGGGCGGGGTCCGGAGGACCGCCAGATTGGCGCTCCCCTCGGCGTTGGTGAGCAGGTCGGCCAACAGGCGGGTGAGCCGGGCGGGCGCGGCCTGCGCGGGTCTCAGCGGGGCGTTCTCCGGCGGCAGCACGTAGCTGGCCGGGGCGCCGTCGGACCCGCGCAGCTTGACCGCGCCGAGCTCCTCCAGGTCGCGCGACAGCGTGGCCTGGGTGACCTCGATGCCGGACTCGGCCAGCAGCGCGGCCAGCTGGGTCTGCGAGGTGACCGGCTGCGCCTCGATCAGCTCGGCGATCCGCGCCTGCCGGGCCGAACGGGTCAGGGCGGCGGTCACCCGGATCGCTCCAACAGCCAGACAAGCAAGGCCTTCTGGGCGTGCAGCCGGTTCTCCGCCTCGTCCCAGACCGCGCTCTGCGGCCCGTCGATCACCGCCGCGGCGATCTCCTTGCCGCGGTAGGCCGGCAGGCAGTGCAGGACGACAGCATCGTTGGCGGCCCGGCCGAGCGCGGCCTCGTCGACCGCGTACGGCAGGAACGGCGCGATGCGGGCGTCGTACTCGTCCTCCTGGCCCATCGACACCCACGTGTCGGTGGCCAGGACGTCGGCACCGTCTGCGGCGGCCGCCGGATCGGCGGTCCAGAGGACCGACCCGCCGGTCTCGGCAGCGATCTCCGCCGCCCGCTTGAGGACGCCGGGGTCGGGCTGGAACTCCTCCGGGGAGCCGATCCGCACGTGCATGCCGGCCGTCGCACCGCCCAGCAGGTACGAGTGCGCCATGTTGTTGGCACCGTCGCCGAGATACGTGAGCGACCGCCCGGCCAACGAGCCCTTGCGCTCGATGACCGTCTGCAGGTCGGCCAGGATCTGGCACGGGTGGTACTCGTCGGTGAGGGCGTTGACCACCGGCACGCGGCTGACCGCGCCCATGGCCTCGATCCGGTCC
>DASYLY010000064.1:0-31214 GCA_036009365.1 Solirubrobacterales bacterium | reverse complement strand
ACGCGTCGCCAGGAACTGCCGGACGGACGGTCTCCGCTGGAGGAGGCCCGTCCCTCCCCTCACCACGAACCTCCGCGATGTCGGCCAACTGCTCATCGACCCAGTCCCCAGGATTGCGCGCAAAGATGATCTCCTTCAGCCGTTCGGCGCGCACCCGCCGCTCTTCGGGGTCCATCGTCAGTGCCCGGTAGATCGCGTCGGCCTGCTCCTGGATGTCGAAGGGGTTGACCGAGAGAACGCAGTCGCCCAGCTCTTCGTGGCTGCCGGTGTTCTCGGAGAGCATCAGCACGCCGTCGCGGGTATTGACCGCCGGCGCCTCCTTGGCGACCAGGTTCATGCCGTCGAAGATCGCGTTGACCATCAGCAGGTCGAAGTGCTTATAGCGGGCGACGGCGTCGTGGAAGTTCTCGTAGATCCGCAGGTCGATCGGCATCCAGTCGGTGGTGCCGTGGCGGTGGTTGACGACCGCGACCAGGGCCTCGATCCGCTCCAGGTACTCGGCGTACTCGGGCACGTCCTGGCGCGAGGGCTGCAGGTGGGCGATGAAGGTGACCTCTTCGCGGAACTCGGGGTGCTGGGCGAGGAAGGTGTCGAAGGCGGTGAAGCCGCGCAGCACGTTCTTCGAGAGGTCGGCCCGGTCGACGCGGATGATCAGGTGCTTGCGCCGTCGCTCCAGCACCTCGCGCTCGGCCGCGGCCACCTCGGGGGAGGCGGCGGCCCGCTCCAGCCGCGCCGCGTCGATCGAGAGCGGGTAGGCGCGGGCCAGGGTCTTGCCGCGCTCGTGGTGGACGACCCCCTTCACGTAGTCGACATCGGCCTCGAGCAGTTCGTCGCAGCAGCGCAGGAAGTTGATGCAGTAGGCGTGAGTGTGGAAGCCGATGATGTCGTTGGCGAGCATCCCCTGGAAGATCGCCTCGCGGATCCGCCCCGGCAGCACTCGCCAGCTGTCCGGCTGCGACCAGGGGATGTGGACGAAGTGGTGCAGGAAGACGTCCGGGCGCTGCTCGCGGATCATCCCCGGAGCGGTGTAGAGGTGGTAGTCGTGCAGCATCACCAGCGGCTGCTCCTGGCCCTCGAGCTGGCGCAGGACCGCGTTGGCGATGTCGCGGTTGACAGCCTGGTAGCCGAAGTCCCAGGCGTCGAGCTCCTCCTGGCGGATGTCCGGCGCGTTGGAGAGGTCCCAGAGGTAGTGCTGGATAAACCAGAGGATCGGGTTGGCGATGACGTTGTAGAAGCGGTCATAGGCGACGGGGTCGCTGTCGACCAGCGCCACCCGGTAGTCGATGCCGTCGATCGAGAGCTCGACCGGGCCACCTCGTTCCTCGGAGACGACGACGTCCTCATCGGTCATCGCCGAGGCGATCCAGAGGGCGTCGCGGTGGGAGACGAGGCCGGAGAGCGCCGTTACCAAGCCGCCGCCGCCGCGCCGCACGGTGCGCTGACCTTGCTCGTCGCGCTCGAACTGGGCGGGCCCACGGTTCGAGACGATGATCAGCGGCGAGGAGTCCACGCCGCAGAGGTTAAGGCCTCAGGTGTCGAGGTCCGTGAACAGCTGCAGCCAGTCGTGCAGCAGTCGCGGCGAGAGAAACTCGCGCCTGGCGTGCTCCTTGCCGGCGCGGCCGAGCTGCTTGCCCAGCTCCGGGTCGGCGAGGATCTCGAGGCAGCGCTGGGCGCACTCCGAGGGCGAGTCGACCAGAAAGCCGCTCTCGCCGTTTGTGATCTGCAGCGGGATGCCGCCGACGTTGCCGGCGACGGTCGGGCGGCTCTTCCAGAGCGCCTCGGTGACGGTCAGGCCGAAGCCCTCGCGGATCGACTTCTGCAGACAGACGTCGGACTGCGACTGGAAGGCGTTGACCTCGATCGCGCCGACGTTGTTGAGATTGCTGAGAATCTTGATGTCGGGGTCGGAGTCCGCGTATTCGAAAGTCTTCTGGAAGTACTCGCGACCCTCGGGATCGTCGGTTGCCATCGAGCCGACCATTGCCAGCTGCGCGTCGGGGACCTGCTCGGTCACCTCGCGGTAGGCGTCGATGACCCCGATCGGGTCCTTCCAGGGGTCGAAGCGGGAGACCTGGGTAATCAGCGGCCGGTCGACGTCAATCCCGAACTGGCGGCAGACGAAGGCGGCATCGTCGGGCGAGAAGGCCATGTTCTTCGGCGAGAGCGGGTCGATCGCCGGCGGGATGATGTTGACGCCGTTGCGGCCGTTGCCGTCCATCGCGGCTGGCACGTAGCTCGGCAGGTGCCAGACGCTGGCGTCGTACTCCTCGATCATCGGCAGCAGCCGTTCGATCGGGGCCGGATTGGGGGTGGAGAGGTCGATGTGACAGCGCCAGATCCAGTTGCGCCCCTTCTCGAGGGCACCGCGGCGCAGGCCGATCGGCTGCGGGTCGTGGACGATCACCACGTCCCACTCGCCCTGCAGGCCCTCGGCGTTCATCTGGTTGATCTCGTCGAACAGCTCCCACTGCTCGTCGCTCAGCGACTCCTCCGCTCCCTGCAGGGAGTTATGGAGCAGCTTCGTCGCGTTGAAGAACTCGTCCTTGCCGAAGATCACGTGCCAGTGCGCGTCGAGGCCGATGTCGCGCATCAGCGGCACGATCGTGTAGAGGATCTCCGAGACGCCGCCGCCGAAGGCGGTGGCGCTGACGTGGAGAACCCGCTTGCCACGCAGCGGCTCCGACAGCTCGCGGATCCGCTCGATCAGCTCTTTGTCGGTGATGTGGGTGTAGTCGGCCAGGGACTTCTGGCCTAGCGAGACTTCTTGGAGCACGGGCGGAGTTCTACAGGTCCGCGCGGCGCAGCGGTTGCTAGCCCCCGGAAACGCTGTCCGGGCGCTTGCCGAGCGTGACCTCGACGTCCTCCCGCCGGCCGTCGCGAAGGACGGTCAGGGTGACCCTCTCGCCGGGCTGGTAGGTGGAGACGAAGCGGGCGAGATCGTCGGGACGGACGACGTCGCGGCCGTCGAGCTGGAGGATCACGTCGCCGCCGGTCCGGTATTCGCCCCCCTGGAAGCGCAGTTTCTTGTCGCCTCCCTCGAGCCCGGCCTCCTCAGCTGGGCCGTCCGGCACGACTTCGGCCAGCAGTCCGCCGAACTCGGAGTCGAGATCGAGCTTGGCGGCAAGTTGGGGGTAGAGCGCCTGGCTGGAGACGCCGATGTAGGCGTATTCGGCGCTGCCGTCGGCCTCGATCTGCGCGACCGAGCGCTTGATCGAGGAGATCGGGACGGCGAAGCCGACCCCGTCGTTGGCGCCGGAGCTGGTCTCGATCTGCTGGTTGATCCCGATCACGCGGGCGCCTGCGTCGAGCAGCGGACCACCGGAGTTGCCGGGGTTGATGGAGGCATCGGTCTGGATCGCGCCGTCGATCTGGAACTCGGTCAGCGACTGCACCGAGCGGTCGGTGGCGGAGACGACTCCGACTGAGAGCGACTGCTGCTCGCCGAAGGGGCTGCCGATCGCGGCGACCGGCTGTCCGACGACGAGCTCGCTGTCGTCGCCGAGCTCGAGTGGGTGCAGCTCGAAGCCGTTGGGCTCGACCTTGAGCAGGGCGACGTCGGCGAACGGGTCGAAGCCGAGGATGCGGGCTGGCACCACGTTGCGGTCCGGGAACTCGACGAAGACTTCCTTGGCCGGCTTGCGCTTGCCGGTCGCTTCGTCGGTGACGACGTGGGCGTTGGTGACGATCTGGCCGCTGTCGTCGAGGACGAAGCCGGAGCCCTCGGCGGCGCCTGCTTCGCCGCCGCCGAAGATCGAGCGGATCGTGACCACGCCGGGCGCCGCCTCGCGATAGACCTCGGCGGCATCGAAGCCACCGCCGGCGGTCTCGACGATCACCTGTGGTTCCTGCGGCGCCGGCCTCCCGGAAGTCTGTGCCGTGCTCGTGCCCGACTCGTCGGTGGCACCACAGCCGGCGAGCAGGGCGAGGGCGAACAGGATCGCGGCCAGGGCCGCCGGTCGCCTCACGCGTGCGACCCGGAGAGCTGGGGCGCTGTCGGCTCGGCCGGCTCGCGCGCCGGTGGCAGGTCGAGCGTGAAGGCGGTGAAGCGGCGGCTGGAGCTGATCGTGATCCGCCCACCCATCCGCTGCGCGAGCTCGCGACCGATCGCCAGGCCGAGCCCGGAGCCACCGGCCGAGTCGGCCGTGTAGAAGCGCTCGAAGATCCGGCCCTGGACGCGCTGGGGAATGCCCGGTCCCTCGTCGGAGACGGTCAGCTCGGCGCGGCGGTTGACTGAGTAGGTAGTCACGGTGACCTTCGTGCCCTCGGGAGTGTGGGTGAGGGCATTGTCGAGGAGGATACGGATGATCTGCCGAACTCGATCGGGGTCGCCCTGTGCGATAGCCGGCTGGTCGGGAGTGCGCAACTCCAGGCGTGACCCGCGCAGATCGGCGCGCGCGTCGAACTCCCGCGTCACCTCGCGGGCGAGGAAGCCCAGGTCGACGCTGCGGGTCTGCATCACCATCGCCCCGGCGTCGAGCTGAGAGAGGTCGAGCAGATCTGCCGTGAGCTTCGTCAGCCGCTCGATCTGCAGCCGCATCGTGTGGACGAACTCCGCCCGCTCCTCCGGGCTGGGGTCCTCCTCCTCGAGCAGCTCGACGAAACCGCCGAGGCTGAAGATCGGCGTCCGCAGCTCGTGTGAAGCGTTGGCGATGAATTGCTTGCGGGCGATATCGAGCTCGGCCAGGCGCCGCTGCATTTCGTTGAAGGTGCGGGCGAGCTCACCGAGCTGGCCCGCGGCGGTGATCGGGATCGGCGTCTCGAAGTTGCCGTCGGCGACTTTGCGCGCCGCCTCCTGAAGCTGACCGATGTTCCGCGCCGCCATCTGGGCGTAGTAGACGCCGAGCACGGTGGCAACCGCGATCGCGATCAGGCCGCCAAGAAAGATCTGGTGCTTGACCGCAGTCAAGCCGCTGGCGGCGCCGCCGATGGCCACCGTGTAGAGGTAGATGATCAGCACCGTGCCGACCGCGATCGCGATCGAGATCACCGTGATCCGGCTGCCAAGCGTGGTCTGCCGGAGCCGTCGCATCAGCGCCTACTCCCGGAACCGGTAGCCGACCCCGCGCACGGTGAAGAGGAACTCGGGCTCCTTCGGGTCCTGCTCGAGCTTCTCGCGGAGGTGACGGATGTGGACGTCGACGGTGCGCGGGTCGCGGTACTCGGAGTCACCCCAGACGTGCTCGAGCAGCGTCTCGCGGCTGAGCACTCGCCCTGGCGAGCGCGCCAGCGCGCCGAGGATCTCGAACTCGACGTAGGTGACCTTGATCTCCTCGTCGCGCAGGGTGACCATCCGTCGGTCGAAATCGATGATCAAGTTGCCGCTCTCGATCGACTCGTCTGAGGGCGGGTCGACTGCCATTCGCGAGCGCCGCAGCGCCGCCTTGACACGGCTGCGGAACTCCCGCATCGAGAACGGCTTGGTGATGTAGTCGTCGGCGCCGACCTCGAGGCCGGCGACTTTGTCGGTCTCGCTGCCCTTCGCGGTCAGCATGATGATCGGCACCTGGCTTCGCGAGCGCAGCTGGCGGCAGACCTCGACCCCGTCGAGTCGAGGCAGCATCACGTCGAGGATGACGAGATCGAAGCGTCCCTCTTCGAAGCGCTGCAGTGCTTCGCCGCCGTCGAGAGCCGAGGTGACGTGGTAACCGTCCTTGCGCAGGGGATAGCTGAGCAACGTCTGTATCGACTGCTCGTCGTCGACGAGAAGGATGCGGGCTGACCCGGTAGCCACAGACGAAGATTAGTCCCGCCGTCCGTGGACGCATGTGCGAGTACCCGAAACTAAGGATCTGAACTCAGGGGCCGATAGGAGGTTCATGCAGACGCAGGACCTCAAGCGATTGGTCGAGACGGGCCATTACAAGCCCGATCCGTCGTTGATTGCGGCAGCGATGCTGGAGCGGCGCGGGATCCGTGAGCTGCTCAGCTTTTCCGGTCAGACGCTTGGCTCAGCAGCTGGTCGAAGCCACTCGTCGCCAGCAGCTCGCCACCGGGCAGCCTGACCTCGACCCCCTCGCCGGCGATCACCTCGCCGACCTGCGTCAGCGTTGCCTCGCCGAGGGCGGCGACCGATGCCGCGTCGGGCAGATGCTTGGCCGGAAGTGCCACCAGCAGCTCGTAGTCCTCGCCACCCGAAGCGGCCAGATCGAGCGGGTCGCAGCCGGCCGCAGCGGCCACCGCGGCGACGCCCTCGGCAAGTGGAAGGGAGCCGGCGTCGATCCGCAGTGAGACTCCGCTCTGCGCGGCGAGATGGCCGGCGTCGGCAGCGAGACCGTCGCTGATGTCGATCATCGCCGTTGCGCCCGCAGCCGCTAGAGCCTGGCCTGCCCGCAGCCGTGGCACCGGCTCGAGCTGCCGGGCTCGCAGCGAGGCCGCGGTCTGGGCGGGAACGGCGCTCTCCAGCTCGGGTTGCTCCAGCAGCAGCCGCCCCGCAGCCGCCCCGCCGAGCTCGCCGCTGAGGAAGAGGACGTCGCCGGGGTGGGCGCCACCGCGGGTGATCAACAGATCCGCGCTCGCGGCGTGGCCGACAACGGTGATTGCCAGGGTCAGCGCCGGGGCGCGAGTGACGTCGCCACCGACCAGGGAGGTGCCGGTCGCTGTCGCCATTGCCACCATCCCGTCGACCAGCTCGAGGCAGCTGTCCTCGTCCAGGTCCGGGGGCACGCCCAGGGCCACGTAGGCCTCGCCGGGCTCGGCTCCCATTGCGGCCAGGTCCGAGAGCGCCGTCGCCAGCCCCTTGTGCCCGATCTGGGCCAGGCTCGCCTGACCGCGGCGGAAGTGGACGCCGTCGACGATTGCGTCGACGGAGGTGGCCGTCACACCGCCCGGCATCGTCACGGCGGCGTCGTCTCCGCTGCCCAGGAGAACCCGCGGACCGGACTGGGGAAGCCGCTCTCGCATCCGCGCCAGCAGCTCGAACTCGCCCATACGCGGACTATCCCAGACCGCCGGTCTTACTAAGGTGCGGCGGACGTGGAGCAGCGCCAACCACTTCTGCACCGAATAGGCGAGGCCGCAGCGCGATTCGGGAGCCGGCCGCCGCGCAGCCGCCGAGTTCGCCTTGCCGTTCAAATCGGCTTGGTCGTGGTGATCTTCGGTTTCCTCGTCCTCACGGTTATCGACCAGTGGGCGGAGATCCAGGATGAGGGGGTCCACTTTCACGTCGGCTGGCTGCTTCCGGCGCTCGTGGTGCTGCCGGGCTTCTATGTCCTCAGCGCCTTTGGCTGGGACCTGATCCTGCGCTTCCTCGGCTACAGGATTGGCTTCGGCCGGGCCCAGGTTGCCTGGGGCCAGCCGCTGCCGGCGCGCTACGTCCCGGGCAGCGTCCTCTACGTGCTGGGCAGGGTGCTGCTCTCCGAGCGAGCGGGGGTCCCGCGGCGGGTGACGATCGCCAGCATCGTCTACGAACAGGCCATCTCCGCCACCTCGGCGATCGTGATCGCGACCTACTTCATCATCAGCCACCCGGATCTGCAGGGCGAGCCGGTGCGCTGGGCGGTGCTGCTCTTCACGCCGGCCGCGGTGGTGCTGCTGCACCCGCGTGTCTTCGGGCCGCTGGTCAACAAGGTGCTGGGCGCCTTCGGCCGCGAACCGCTGCCGGACGTGATCTCCCTGCGCGGCGTCCTCTCTCTGATCGCCTTCTTCACGCTCAACTGGGTCGTCGTCTCCTTCGGCATCTACTGCGTGGCCCGCTCGGTCACCGAGATTCCCTTCAACGACGTGCTCCTGGTCGGTGCGGCGCAGGCGATCGGCTACTTCGCCGCGCTCGTCACCCTGGTTGCTCCGGCCGGCCTCGGCGTTCGCGACCTCGCCTTCGCCTGGGCGGTCAAGGCCGCGGTACCCGGCCAGAAGTTTGCGACCGGCTCGCTGATCGCGATCGCTGTGCGGGGGATGCTGACGGTGACCGAACTGATGTATGTCGCGGCGGTGACGGCCCTGGGCCGGCGCGAGGGATGGAGCATCCCGACGGGGATCCTGCATCCCTCTCCGGAGGAGAAAGAGGCTGGACCGGGGGCAGGCGGGCACTCACCGGAGATTCTTTAGCCGGCTTGGCTCAGAGGGGGATTCGGGCTCCCAGTTGATAGGCGCTCAGAGCGAGGGTCAGGAGCTGCAGGGGGCGGTCGCGGGAGATTGCCACCAGGGGCAGGGGCCAGACCAGGTACCAGGGGAGGAGCCAGGAGGTGGCCAGAAGGAGGCCGACGGCGGACCAACCGGCGGCCCTGACCCAGTCGTTCCCGCGCCAGGTCCAGACGAGCAAATAGGCGATGAGGGCCGCGAAAAGGACGAGGGCGCCGATGCGCGCCGCGTCCGCGTCCAGCCCGGTCAGGCGGGCGATGGTGATCGGGCCGCTCATATGACTGGTCCGCCCCTGATTCTCGCCGGCGAGGCTGAAGGCGTGTAGCCAGTCCCAGCCGAAAGCGAGGCAGGCGGTGAGGCCGATCGCCACTGCGGCAGCGATGGCGCCGGCGACGAGACGACTGCGGCGCCCGGCGCCGATTAGGGCGAAGGGGACAAGGAAGGCGGCCGAGGCCTTGACCGCGATGGCGGCGGTCAGGGAGGCTCCGCCGGCGGTATCGCGGCCGGCAAGGACGGCGGCGACTCCGAACATCGCCAGGGTCATCGTCAGACCGTCGTTGTGGGCGCCGCCGACGACGTGGACGAGGACGAGCGGATTGAGGGCGACGAAGGCGGCGGCGCGGGCTGGGTCGATGCCGCGGCCGGGGGCGATCCGGGCGACGATCGCGGCCAGGGCGAGCACCGACAGGGCCGCGACAATCTTCAGCGTCGCAACCGCCACCCCGACCGGCAGCCACGCGAGCGGGTAGGTGAGCAGGGTGAACAGTGGCCCGTAGGCGCTGGGCGTGTCGGTCCAGGTGACCTCGGCAAAGGCCGGATCGGAAGGGACGGCGGTGGGTGGGTGGACGTAGGGGTCGAGCCCGTGGAGGACGCCGAGCCGTGCGTAGTCGACGTAGCTGTAGACGTCGTGGGAGAGCAGCGGCGGGACTGCGGCGAAGCAGGCGACGAGGAGGACGATCGCTGCCCAGACGAGCCGGCGATCAAGTCGCGGCGCCGCGACGAGGACGCCGAGGTAGGCGGCGAAGCCGACCCAGATCAGGGCATAGGCGACCCCGGGATCGATGCTGAGCTACCCGTCTTCTTCGCCCGCAGCAGCGCCGCCTTCGAGACCGGCGTCTCCCGAGGGGGCCGGCGGGGGCGCTGGGGCCGGCAGCGGTTCCTGGCCGGCACCGGGTGCGTAGGCGTCGGGGTCGTAGCCGCCAACCGCGGCGGTTCCCGGCGGCGGTTCCTCTTCGTCCCCGCCCGTCCCGCTCCCGCCGTTATCGGCGCTCGGGCTGGCCTGGGTGAAGCTGCCGTAGTAGGGCGCCCAGCTGATCGGCGTCTTCGGCTCGTCGAATTCCTCACAGGGCACTTCCCCGTTCGTATAGAGCGAGTGCCAGATCTCGGCCGGGAAGGTGCCGCCGAAGACGGTAAGTCCGTGGACGCTGGTCATCGAGATCTCGTTCGACTGTGGGTAGCCGACCCAGACCGCGGTCGCCAGGTTCGGCTGGTAGCCGGCGAACCAGGCGTCGGTGTATTCGTCGGTGGTGCCGGTCTTGCCGGCCTGCCCTGAACAGCCGGTGTAGGCGGCGGTGCCGGTGCCTTCGGTGATGTTGTCGTGAAGGATTCGGGTCACCTCGTAGGCAACCGCTTCCGAGAGGACCCGCCGCGGCTTGCCCCGCTCGGGCCGGTCGACGTCGCCGCCCGGAAACTCGACCTCGCGGATCGCCACCGGCGGATGGTGGACGCCGCCCGAAGCCAGGGTTGCGTAGGCGTTGGTCAGCTCTAGCGGCGAGACACCGATCCGCAAGCCGCCGAGTCCCTCGGCCGGGATCCCGTCGAGCTCCGTTTCGATCCCCATCGATTTCGCCGTCTGGGCGACGCTGGCAGGGCCAACGTCGAGGTCGAGCTGGGCAAAGACGGTGTTGTCGGAGGCCACCGTCGCCTGCTGCAGGTTGACCGTGCCCTGGTAGCCCTCATCGGCGGTATGGACCGTCCAGTGCCCCCAGTGGGGAAGGTCGAGGTCGAGTGGTTTCGACGTGTAGTAAGTCGAGTAGGGGTCGATCCCCTGCTTGAGCGCGGTGGTGAGGACGAAGGCCTTGAAGGTCGAGCCGGGCTGCCGGTGCCCCTGGGCGGCGAGGTTGAACTGGCTCTCGGCGTAGTTGGAGCTGGAGACCATCGCCTTGATGAAACCGTTGCGGGGGTCGATCGAGACCAGTGCCGAGGCGGGGTCGGTCGAGTAGGGAAGGGCCGAGCGCGCAGCTTCCAACCCGACCCGTTGCAGCTTCTGGTCGAGCGTGGTGAAGACCTCGAGCCCGCCGCGGCGCACGGTGTTGACGCCGTAGCGCTCGATCAGCTGGTCGGTGACGTAGTCGAAGAAGTAGGGCTGACGGTGCTTGAAGTAGCTCTCCGAGAGGTCGAGCTGCAGTCCGCTTTGCCGCGCTTCGTCGGCCTCGCCGGAAGAGACGAAGTCGAGCTGCGCCATCTGGGCGAGGACCTGGTCGCGGCGGGCGCGGGCACCGCTCGGGTTGAGGATCGGGTTGTACCGGGAGGGTGCCTGTGGCAAGCCGGCCAAGAGCGCTGCCTGTGCCAGGCTCAGCTTCCAGACCGGCTTCGAGAAGTAGATCTTTGCAGCGGCCTGGACGCCGACCGCGGTGCTGCCCTCGATCGTCCCGTAGGAGGCGGTGTTGAGGTACTGGCCGAGGATCTGCCGGCGCGAGTGGCGCTCGAAGTACTCCTCCGCCAGCTTCGCCTCGACGATCTTGCGCTCGAGGTTGCGCTCGGGGTTGTTGATGCAGAGGTTGCGAACCAACTGCTGGGTGATCGTCGAGCCTCCCTCGACCGTCTCACCTGCCTCCAGGTTCTTGAACGTGGCGCGGACGATGCCCTCGCTGTCGAGGGCCCCGTGCTCATAGAAGCGCTGGTCCTCGATCGCGACGGTGGCCAGTCGCAGGCTCTTCGGGATGCGCTCGATCGAGACCGGGATCCGGGCCTCTTCGGAGGCGATCGCGCCGAGCTTGTCGCCGTCGCCGGCATAGAGGACAGAGTTGCCCCCGCGGTCAACCGCTTTACAGGAGGCCAGCGACGGCGCCTCGGCGGCGACGTCGAGCACCCAGGAGGCGACGGCGATCGCGCCGATCGCGACGACGAGGAGGACACCGCCGCCGACGGCGAGGGCCAGCTTGCCGCCGACGTTGCCACGGCGTCGCTGACGTCGGCGAGCGCGCTGCGTCATGGCAGAGAGGGTACTTAGCGCCGCTCGGGCTCAGGCCTGGGTGTCTTTGGTCGAGTGGTTGTGGACGATGCCTTCGACCAGCAGCTGGTTGGGGATCACAACCGAGCTGCCGTCGCCGGGGTCGATGTAGGTGTAGGAGAGGGTGATGTCAGTGACCCGGCCCTCGTTCGCGTCGAAGGTCACCCGGTCGCCGATGCGGATCGGCTGCGAGACCGCGAGCTGGACCCCGGCGACCATGTTGGCGATGGTGTGTTGGGCCGCGAAGCCGATCACCAACCCGATCACCGCGGTCGAGGCGAGGATGCCGGTTGCCAGGCGCTTCAGCTCGGTGAACTGACTGAGGGCGATGGCGGCGAGGACGAAAAAGATCGTCAGCAACAGCAGGCGGCGGAGGATCCGCAAGCGGGTCTTGGTCGAACGGGAGACCTGGGAGACTGCCGGCGTCATGGAGGCCAACTTAGCCGCAACGGAAGTCGCTTCGTCGCCGCCGCGCTTCCCCTACGCCAACTGGGGCCCCTGGGTAGCGGTGTTGGGGGTCGTGCTCGCCCTCGGGGTCGGGATCGTGTTGGGGATTCCAGCCGCTGTGATCGGCCACGACACGGACGGGGAGCTGACCACCTTCGGCAACGTCGGCGTGCAGATCGCGACGGTACTCGGATTCCTGTTGGTGCCGATGGCGATCGCGGCGAGGTGGGGTGCGGCTTCGCCGGCGCAGATTCTGGAGCGGCTCGGGGTGCGGCGCTTCCGCCCTTCGGCACTGAAGTGGATGGCCGCCACCGCGGCGGCCTACCTGCTGTTCGCGGCTCTCTACTCGTTGCTCATCGTCGAACCGCAGCAGGAGGACATCGCCGACGGGTTCGGCCCGGTTCCCATCCAGGTCCTGCTGATCGTCTTCGCCGCCGCGATCAGTGAGGAGGTCTGCTTTCGGGGGATGCTCTTTGGCGGTTTGCGTCAGCGATTTCCGCGCCTGGGCGCAGCGCTGCTCGCCGGCCTGATCTTCGGCGCCCTGCACGCGCTGACCGGTGTGACGGCGGTACCGCCACTGGTCTTCTTCGGCCTGGTGCTCTCCCTGCTCTACGAGAAGACCGGCTCGATCGTGCCGGGGATCATCCTGCACATGCTGAACAACTCTGCCGCCCTGCTCGCTCAGTAGCATCCGCTCGGTGAGTCGCCGTCTCGCCCTCTTCTTCGCAGCGATCGCCCTGCTGGCATTGCCGGCCGCTTCGGTCCAGGCTGCCGTCACGAAGCCGAAACCAGCGAAGGAGCCGGTTCCGAAGCCAGTCGTGACGATCAAGGTCGGTCATCTGGATGGCGGCAAGGCCGACATCTACAGCACCGTGCCGGTGACCGGAACGATCTCGCCGTTCGTTCCCGGCCAGAGGGTTGAAGTCGTCTTCTACCTCGACGGCAAGCGACTGGTCAATCACAAGGTGGCGGTAAGCAAGGGCCGTGGCGACAGCGGCAGCTTCCGCTCCAGCGTGATCCTCCGCGAGGGTGGCAAGTACGCGGTCAGCGCCAAGCACGCGGCGACCGCGGTGCTCGGTGCCGACAGCACCGTCCGCAAGGCCTGGAAGGTCAGCTTCCCGGCCCTGCACCAGGGTCAGTGTGGCGACGTCGTCGTCGGCTTCAAGAAGGCGATGCGGGAGATGGGCTACATCGCCAACAGCGGCCGCTGCTTCGGCGGCAAGACCGGCCGTGGGGTGCTCGCCTACCGCAAAGTCAACGGCAAGGACCGCAGCATGAGGGCCGGGAAGGGCCTGGTCAAGGCCGTCTTTGCCGGTCGCGGCGGCTACGAGGTTCGTCACCCCGGCGCCGGTCAGCACGTCGAGGCGCCGCTCTCCAAGCAGGTGCTGGTCTTCGCCAAAGGCGACAAGCCCTACGCGATCTACCCGATCTCCTCCGGCAAGTCCTCGACCCCGACCGTGACCGGCCACTTCACCTTCATCCGCACCGAACCCGGCTACAACTCGCACGGCATGTACTACTCGTTCTACTTCTACGGCGGCTACGCGGTCCACGGCTACGAATCGGTGCCCGACTACCCGGCCAGCCACGGCTGCCTGCGGACCTTCATCGCCGACCAGCCGGAGATCTACGAGCGCATCAACTTCGGCGAAAGCATCTTCGTCTTCTAGGAAGCGCTACGGCAGCCGCACGCTCTCGAACGGGAGCACCGTCGCGAGCAGGTCGAAGTGCTTGTCCGCGTGCAGGACGCCGAAGCCGCGCTCTGAGGCGGCGGCGGCGATGAGGTAGTCGGCGACCGGTAGGCGACGGCTGCCTTTTAGCTCCCGGGCGGCACCCAGTGCCGCCCGAGTGATCGAAGCGGTGATCGGGACTTGGGGGATGGCAGCGAAGGCGGCATCGGCGGCGGCGAACTCGCCTTCGTTGCGGGTTGCGGTGAGGATCTCGAGGACGGCGACCGGACAGGAGACAAAGAGGTCGGCGTCATTCGTGGCATGCCAGCGTGCCAGGACGCGAGGATCCCTCTGGCGGTTCCAGGCCGAAGTGTCGATCACCAACGGCACACCCGAGCCAAGGGGACGAACGCTCATTGCGGCGGCTGCTTACATGGCATCTCCTCGCGTTCCCTCAGCACTTCCTCGAGTGCAGCGAAGTCGTAGTCGATCTCGCCGTTCGCGACCTTGCGGAAGAACTCCTTCGCCTCCTCGCGTTTCTGCCGTTCCTCGGCCGCGGCCTCAGCCCCGCGGAGGGCGAGATCGCGGATCAGCTTCGACTTGCTGTGGGGGTGTGCGTCAACCGCGGCCATCGCCTCGCCCAACTCCGGGTCGACGGTGACCTGCACGCCCTGGCGCCGGCGAACTCCCCCCACGCCCTAGGATCCGCGCCGTGCCCGACCTCGACGCCGCCAAGGGGACGTTGCTCGCTGAGCTGCGCGAGCACTCGCTGGTACTCGGCGAGGTGACGCTGGCAAGCGGGGCGGAGGCGCAGTACTACGTCGACGCGCGGCGGACGCTGATGCGGCCGGCCGGCTTTCGTGCCGCCGGCGAGCTGATCGCCGCCACCGCCGAGGAGCTTGGCGCCGAGGCCGTCGGCGGCCCGGCTACCGCCGCCATCCCACCCGCCTGCGCCGCGATCGCCGTGCCCTCGGGCGCGGGTCTCGTCGCCTTCTTCGTCCGTGGCGAGCGCAAGGAGCACGGGCTGCAGCGCTGGGTCGAGGGACCGGTCGAGGCCGGCATGCGCTGCCTCGTCGTCGAGGACACCGTCACCACCGGTGGCTCGACCGCCGAGGCGATCGGCCGCGTCCGCGAGCAGGGGCTCGAGGTGGCGGGAGTGGTTGCGGTGGTCGACCGGCTGGCCGGCGCCGCCGCTCGGATCGAGGCCGCCGCGGAGGCGCCGTACCGCGCCCTCGTCACGATCGACGAGATCTACCCGGAGCGGCCGGACCGGAGCTGATCGCGATGGAGCCTGATGCCGTCGAGATCCGCGTGGTCGGCTGTCTGATCGAGAAGCAGCGGACGACGCCCGACGCTTACCCGCTCTCGCTTAACGCCTTGCGCCTGGCCTGCAACCAGGCAACCAACCGCGACCCCGTCGTCGCCTACGACGAGGCGACCGTCTCCGATGCCCTGCGCCGGCTCGCCCTGCGCGGCTGGACTCGTCTCGCCAGCGGGGCCGGCAGCCGTGCCCGCAAGTACCGCCAGCTGCTGGACGAGGCGCTCGGCCTCGACCCAGCCGAGGTCGCCCTGCTCGGGGTCCTGATGCTGCG
Organism: Solirubrobacterales bacterium; assembly: GCA_036009365.1. GTDB lineage: Bacteria > Actinomycetota > Thermoleophilia > Solirubrobacterales > 70-9 > VAYN01. Next base: position 16,197 of record DASYLY010000064.1, on the reverse strand, counting down.
CGGCCCGCAGACCCCGGGCGAGCTGAAGCAGCGCGGCGAGCGCCTGCACTCCTTCGAGAGCCTCGCCGCCGTCGACGAGACCCTCGACCGCCTCGTCTCCCGCGAGCTGGTCGCCCGTCACGAGCGCCGGCCGGGTCAGAAGGAGCAGCGCTATGAGCAGCTGTTGGGCGGCGAGGGCGAGGTTGCGCAGCCCTCCTCGGTCGATGGTTCGACGGCATCTGCCGCCGACGGCCCGATCACTTCGAGCGGATCTGCCGTCGGCGACGAGGGCTCTCGCCTCGACCGCCTCGAAGGCGAGCTCTCCGAGCTCCGCGACGAGGTCCGCGCCCTGCGCGAGGCGCTGGGCGAGTAGCGCAAACGCCCCGAGCAGGATTCGAACCTGCGGCCTGTCCCTTAGGAGGGGACCGCTCTATCCAGCTGAGCTATCGGGGCCCGCCGAAGATTTTCCCTTAGATGACGAATCGGTGGCGGAGTTGGTGCGATATGCGCACCACGTGGCACATCTGGGGCGGCAAGATGCGGTGCATGAGCGGAGCCCTGGCAGTAGACATGTCCTACACACCTTCTAGTGTGATGCACATGTCCAAGATGATTCAAGTGAGAAATGTCCCGGACGAGCTGCACCTCGCCCTCAAGGAACGAGCCCTGGCGGAGGGGATCTCTCTGTCCGATTTCATCAAGCGCGAACTCGGGGAAATCGCCATCCAGGCCAGCTTTGAGGAAATCGATGCGCGTATCCGGGCACGTGGTCCGTCGCGCCTTCGCTCGGAGACGATCCGCGAAGCCCTGGATGAGCTGCGCGAGGACTGATGGCGGTTGTCGACGCCACTGTGCTCGCCGAGTACCTGGGCGACGCAGCTCAAGCCGAGCTGGCCCATGCTCGGTTGCTTGCCCATCGGCCTGCTCTGTGGGCGCCGCACCTCATCGATGCAGAGGTCGGCCAGACGCTGCGGCGAGGCGTCCGTCGCGGCGAGATCGCCGCCGCAGCCGCAGCTGCGGCTCTCGACGACCTGATGACGATGCAACTTCGCCGGGTCAAACACCGGAAGCTGATCCCTCGCGCTTGGGAGCTGCGGGACAACCTCAGCTTCTACGACGCTCTCTATGTGGCGCTGGCGGAGGCGCTCGAGCAGCCGCTGCTCACCTTCGACGCGCGTATCGCCAGAGCCAGCGGCGTCCGGGCCGAGATCGAGGTTCTGCCTCAGGCGGCGTAGAGGCTCTCGGAGGCGAGCATCAGGGCACGGCGGCTCCAGAGCTTGACCTCCAGGAAGATGTCGTCGCCGTAACCCTCGAGGGCGTCGAGGGCGATCAGGGTGAAGCGGTCCTGGGAGATCTCCTCCTGATCGACGGTCTCCGCCTCGAGCTCGGCGGTGGCGGCGACAGCGCCGCGGACCAGAGGGCGTCCCCAGACGAGGGTGACGGCGCCGGCACGCCCGTTCTCGTTCCGCCAGCGGCCGATCACATCGTCGTTGAGGTCGATCCGCCAGTCTGGATTGTCCTCGGCGAGGACGTCGGTGAAGTCGGCCTTGGCCTTGAAGTCGGAGGGCTCGCCGTCCTCCGGCTGGGCGTAGGAGACGTGGCCGAACAGCTCCAGCGTTCCCTCCTCGCTGCCGGCCCGGGTGGAGGCGGGTACCCAGACCCGGCCACCCCAGGTGCGCTCGGGAAACCAATCGATCTCCGTCGGAGTCTCGACGCCGGCCGGCAACTCGTCGATCGTGGCGCAGGCCTCGCGAAACGTCTCCGTCAATCGCTCGGCGAAGCGTCCGTGGGGGATCCCCTCCTGGGCGGTGTCGGCGATGAAGCGGGGAATCGGGCGGGGGTTCGGGGTCACGTCGAGGCGATCCTACGGCAGAGCTTCGCGCAGATCGGCGGCTGCTCGCTCCGGGGGGTAGATGTTGATGTCGACACCGGTGCCCAGCTCGAAGCCCGCCTTGACGGTCAGCCGCGGGGCGATGTCGACGTGCCAGCCGAACTGCTCGGCGCCGCGCGGGGCGGTGCGGACCCAGAGGTTCAGCTCTGGGGGGCCACCGAAGCGCGCCGCCAGCGCTCGCAGCGCGGTGCGGATCATCGCCGCGCCGCCCTCGTCGTCCTCGAAGCGCGCAGCCTCGCGGCGCGGCACCACCCGCAGCTCGAATGGCGATCGCGACGCCCAGGGGCAGATCAGCGCCGCCTCGTCGTCGATTGCGACAAGGCGCTCCTGCCGTCGCACCTCCTCGACCAGGACGTCGCTCAGCAGCCCGCCGCCGGTGGTGCGTTCGCTGTAGGCACCGGCACGCTCGCGCTCGCGGGCGATCGCGGCGGGGACGAAGGGGAGCGCGTAGAGCTGCGCATGGGTGTGCTCCAGCGAGGCCCCGGCCGCGCCACCCTCGTTGACGATCAGCTGTACGTAGGGGGCGTCGGCATGCGCTCGCATCCGCTCGCGCCAGGTGGCGATGGCGGCGCCGAACTGCTCCTCGTCCAGTTCAGCCATGGCGGTGGCGTGGACCGGGGCGTTGACGATGACCTCGTGGGCGCCGCTCGCCGGGCGCGAGGAGAAGAGGTCGGGTTCGCCGGCTCGGCTTGAGGCCAGCAGGGGGTCGCCGCTGCTGGCGAAGGCGCCGGCTTCGGCGCCTGGAGAGCTCCCCGGTGCTCTGCCCCCCGCCGCGCTGTCTGCCTCATCCTTGGCAAGCGCCGGGTAGAGATTCGGCACAACGCGGGTCTTCCAGCCGGGCGTGTCGGCCTCACCCCCACCGGGTCGTAGCGCGTAGACCTCGGGCGGCGTCTTGCCCTCGCTGCCCTCGCAGAACGGGCACCCCTCGGGACCCCTCGGCTCGCTGGCACCGGTCTTGAAGTTGTCCGGCCGGTCAGCCCGGCCGGGGGCGAGGATCGTCCTCAGCCCGCTCAGCTGGTCAATGCGTATCTCGGGTGCGCTCAGGACCGGGAGGGGGGAAGGGGCTCAGCGGGCGGGTCCGGCTCGGCCGGGGCGGGTGGCGAGGACGGCGCCGGTTTCGCTCGCTCCTTGATCCCGCCCAGAAACGGCTCGATGATGTCCATCGGCAGCGGGAAGACAACCGTCGTGTTCTGGTTGCCGCCGATCTCCAGCAGGGTCTGCAGGTAGCGCAGCTGCAGGGAGGCCGGGTTGGTGCTGATGATGTCGGCCGCGTCGGTGAGCTTCTGGGCGGCCTGGAACTCGCCCTCGGAGTTGATGATCTTGGCCCGCCGCTCGCGCTCGGCCTCGGCCTGGCGCGCCATCGCCCGCTGCATCTGCTCGGGGATCTCGACGTCCTTGATCTCCACGGCGCTCACCTTCACGCCCCAGGGCTCGGTCGACTCGTCGATGATCTTCTGCAGCTCTTCGTTGAGCCGCTCGCGATCGGAGAGGAGTTGGTCCAGCTCCGCCTTGCCGAGCACCGAGCGCAGCGCGGTCTGGGCGATCTGCGAGGTGGCGAGTAGGTAGTTCTCGACCTCGACGATCGCCCGGTTCTGGTCGACGACGCGGAAGTAGGCGACCGCGTTGACACTCGAGGGGACGTTGTCGCGGGTGATTACCTCCTGCGGCGGGATGTTGAGCGTGACCGTTCGCAGGTCGACCTTGACCATCCGGTCGATGAACGGGATCAGCAGGATCAGGCCCGGTCCCTTGGTGGCGATTAGGCGGCCGAGCCGGAAGATCACGCCGCGCTCGTACTCGCGCAGGACCTTGACCGAGGTGCCGACGACGATCAGCGCGAAGAACGCCACGACCACGAGGACTCCGAGCAGCACTTCCATCAACCGGCTCCTTCTCTCGACGACTCCGCGGACTGGGACTGCGGACGCACCACCAGCGTCAGCCCCTCGATTGCCTCGACCGTGACTCTACCCCCCACTTGCACCGGCCCACTCTCGTTTGCCAGTCGCGCCGCCCAGAGGGCCCCCTCGATCCACACCTGTCCCTCCGGATCGATCGAGCTGCGCGCCTCGGCCGTGGCGCCGACCAGCTCCTCGGTGCCGGCGCGGATGGGGTTGTCGCGATGAGCGGCGATCACTTTGCGGGCGACGAAATAGAAGGTCGCCCCGGAGAGCACGCCGAGGGTGATCAGCGCCGGGCCGATGATGTCGGCTGCGTCGGTGCCGGAGTCGAGGGCAAGAATGCCGCCGACGACGAGACCGAAGGCGCCGAGCGCCGCCAGCAGCCCGCCGGTCGGTAGCAGCAGCTCCGCGAGGAGCAGGGCGACGGCGACCAGGGCGACGACGACGAAAGCTTCCATCGTTTGATTATCCGGCCTTCAGCGCGTAGCGGCGTATGTCTTCTTCCAGTGCCGCCTGGTCGGCGTACTGGCCCTGTTTGAGATTGATCAGCTCGCCTTCGCTGTCGTAGAAGGCGGTGTCGGGGAAGCCGCGGGCGCCGAGTGAGCCGAAGATCTCTTTGTCGGGATCGCTGTAGCTGGGGTAGGGGACCGGCTCCTCCTCCAGGAACGTTTCCGCCGCATCGGTGTCGTCTTCGGAATCGACGCCGAGGAAGGCGACTCGTTTGCCATAACGGGCCGAGAGATCCTGCAGGGCCGGGAACTCGTAGCGGCAGGGGTTGCACCAGGAGGCCCAGATGTTGACGACGATCGGGTAGCCCCGCAGCGACTCGATCCGCTTCTCGTAGGCATCGATGCCGCCGGGTAGGACCTCGTTGGTCTGCCGGTGCAGGGCGGCGAGCGCGGCTGGTGCGCCGGCCAGAGCCTGGTCGTAGTCGGGATGCCCGCCGCTCTCGCCACCGCCGGCTGAGGAGCCGCAGCCGCACGCGACGAGCGCCGGTAGGAGCAGAAATGCGAGTGCGATTGCGGAGTTTCGTCCCGAGAACTTCACTTCCATGCTTACAATACGTCTGTTCGGTCTGCTGGTATGCGGATCGGAGAGATCGCCGGGAGGAGGTCAAAGCGAACTCCCGGCAGCCTCATTTCATTGCCCCGGCCGTAAGTCTCGTGCTGGCGGGGGCTGACCCAGAAGCCTTCTATGGCCAAGACCAGCGACGTTGCCGCGAACGCGGCAGTTCCTTCAAGCGCCGACATCGAGCGGGCAGCGGCGTTTGCCCGCGAGCCCTTCCTGCTCGACGGTGAGGGTCCGGAGGCGCTGGCCCCCGGGACCGCCCGACGTCGCGCCCTCGACGCGGCGCTGAGCGAGCTCGACGAGGGCGCCGAGTTCCCCTCGATCGAGTGGCGCCGAGACTTCTCGCTGTTGCTGGGGTTGGAGCGGTTCCTCGCCGATGAACCACCGAAGCTGCGCGACGGTGCCGAACTCAACCCGCACCAGGTAGACGCCCTCTCGGGGACGCTGGCCGAGCTGATGGCCCAGCAGCAGGTCATCACCGATGACGAACGCCGCAACGGCGACTTGGGCGACGAGGAGGAGGATGTCGAGCCCGCTGCCGAAGCTGAGCTCGCGCCTGCTGCCGGGCCGAGCAGCGACGACGAGGATGGTGAGGACGCCGAGGACGATGAGGAGGAACTGGAGGAGGAGGACGAGGAGCTCGCTGCCGACGAGGAGCCCCAGGACTGGGAGGAAGCGCCGGCCGACGAGGACGAGGAGATCGTCGAGGAGGCGCCGGAGGACCCCGGGGCCGACCGCCGCTTCTGGTTCGAGCACGCGACTGGCGCCGGCAAGACCGTCGCCGCCGTCGGCTTCATCGAGGCGACCAAGACCGGTGGCGTCCTGATCCTCACCCACCGCCGCAACCTGGTCGACCAGTTCATCGGCGAGATCTCCGACCGCGGTTACAAGGAGCGGCTGCGGCCACCGCTGCTCGACGGTCGCGACGACCCCGACGGCGCCATCACCGTCGAGACCTACCAGTGGTTCGTCCGCAACCACAAGAAAGTCTCCGACGCCTATGCGATCGTCATCTGCGACGAGGCGCACACCGCGCTCGGCGAGAAAACCAGCGCCTGCATCCGCGCCTGGGACGGGCCCGTCTTCATCGGCATGACCGCGACGGGGGCGCTGATCGCCCGTCACGTCGCCGACCTCTTCCCGACCCAGACCTCGCGCTTCGACCTCGCCCAGGCCGCCCGGCGAGGCGTCATCTCGCCGCTGCGCTGCCTCCGCATCCCGCCGGGGCCGGGGGTGCGGACGATCGCCAAGGTGCCGCTGCGCAAAGGCGAGGTCGATCAGGACTTCGACCAGGAGGAGCTGGCGGCGCTGCTCGACCAGGAGCCTTTCAACGTCGCCATCGCCGATCTCTACAAGACCCGCTTCCGCAAAGTCCCCGGGGTCCTTTACACCGCCGGAGTCCAGCACGCGAAGAACGTCGCCAAAGCCTTCCGCAACGCCGGCATCAACGCCCAGGCCGTCTCCGGCGAGACGCCGAAGCGCGAGCTGGCCGAGATCCTCGCCGGCTTCGAGCGCGGCGACGTCGACGTGCTCTGCAACGCGATGTTGCTGGCGGAGGGCTGGAACTCGCCGCGGGCGACGATCTGCATGCATCTGGCGCCGACCGCCTCGCGGCGGATCTACCAGCAGCGGGTCGGCCGCGTCACCCGGCGCGCACCGGGCAAGGAGGCGGGTCTCGTCATCGACTTCGTGCACCCGGCGACCACCCACGACGAGACGATCATCACCCTGCACAGCCTGCTCGACCGCGACGTCTACCGCGGCGGCGCGATCGTCGTCGGGCCAGTGCGGCGCGGCCGCGGGCGCAAGGTCCGAGTCGAGCGGCGGATCGTGCCGGTCTCCGACGTCGAGGAGAAGCGGATGGAGGTGCTGGAACGGGAGATCTGGCGGATCGCCGTCGAGAACCTCGACTACCCCGAGCAGCACGCCTGGGCGGCGCTGGCCGGTGCCCGGGTCAATCCGCAGGGCTGGCGGCGGGCGCGGGCGATGCTGCAGAACGACAAGACCAAAGAGCTGCGCCGGCGCTTCCTGCTGACCTGCGTGCAGCGCAACCGCAACTCGCAGCTGCGTCTGAAAGCGCTCGGCGAGATTGCCGACCTGGGCGATCCCGAGGCGTTCGACGACGCGATCGACATTGTCGGTACCTGGAGCCGCGACGACAAACGGGCGGGGACGAAAACCCTGCTGCAGGCGCTGGTTGACAAGCGGATCGGACGCCGTGACCAGGCGCAGGCCTGGGTCTGGCGGCTCGCGTCCTACACCCGCGACCTGCACGAGGAGTACGCGGTGCAGCGCTGGCCGGAGACGAAGCGGCTGCTGGGGCTGCTGGTCAACTCGTCCGGCCGGGCGCACGGCCGCAACGCGCGGCGGCTGATCCACGCCTCGCGCAAACAGGATCGCCGCCTGTCGGTCTCGCTACTGGCGGCTTCGGTAGCTCACACGCCGGAGGGTGAGGAGGTGCTGCGCGGAGCGCGGATGCGGTTGGCCCGCAAACCCTCAGGGGTCGCTCGTGAGCTGCTGCGGAACTTCCCCAAAGGCGGCAAGCGCCGCCGCAAGCGCAAACGGGGTCAGGGGCAGGGCGGCGAGAACGGCTCCGCTCCTGGGGCGAAGAGGGCTGAGCGGTCCGACGCCAGGAACAACGGCTCCGGTGAGGGCGCGGAAGTGGATGGCGTCCCAGATCGCGGCGGGGAGGCGAAGCCGAAACGGAAACGGAAATCGCGCTCGCGGTCCAAAGCTCGCGCCAAACGCGAGTCAGCCGAGGGGTCCCAGGTGAACCTCGCCGGCGCCGACGGCAACGCGCCCGCCGGGGGTGACGACGACGAGGTAACCACGGTCGTCGACGCCGTCGGCGACGCCTGAGCCACTGTCCCAGCTGACCTCACGGCCGCGCAGCACGTCGCGCTGGCGCCAGGCGGCGAGGATCTGATCCGGGCTTGCTTCGAGCCAGGGGGAGAGATGACGACCTAGGGCTGCGGCCGCGGCGAGGGACGTTGGAGGGAGCCCCGGCGGAGCAACAGCGGGGAGGCTCCGCCGGGACTCCCTCCGACGTCCCTCGGAGCCGAAGAGCGAGATCGCCGTGTCTCGAAGGTCGGGTGGGAACTCTGCCGGGGTGATCGAGAGGTTGAGGCCGACTCCGACTACGGCCCAGCTGTCCTGGGGACGTGCCTCGATCAGGATGCCGGCCAGCTTGCGGCCGTCGAGGTGGACGTCGTTGGGCCACTTGACGCCGCACTCGATCTCGGGACGTAGCCCCTCTGCTGCCTCGCAGACTGCGAGTGGGACGGCCAGGGGCAGCAGTAGGTGGCGCTCGTCGAGCGGTCTCACGACGGCCGAGTAGAGGAGCGCCTTCCCGGGCGGCGCGGTCCAGGCCCGCCCCTGCCTTCCCCGCCCCTCGCTCTGCTCTCCCGCGGTTACCACGGTCCCGTGCGGGGCGCCGGCCGCCGCCAGCTCACGAGCGCGCGTGTTGGTCGAGTCGGTCGAGCGGAAGTGCCGGTGTGGCCCCGCGAAGGTCATCGCTTACCGCTCCTCTTGCCTTTAGTCACCCACAGGGTTACTAAAGGCAAGAGCGCCGCTGGATTCACCGCGTTGCGTCCTTGAGCAGCGCGGCGAGCAGGCCGTCGACGTCGTGGCGCTCGGCTTCGACGTCGACGGTGAGGCCGGCGTCGCGCGCGGCCTCGCTGGTGACGGGGCCGATCGAGACGATGCGGGCGGTGGCGGGGAAGCGCTCGCCGAGCGCCTCGGTCAGGTTGCGCACGGTCGAGGAGGAGGTGAAGGTGACGTAGTCGGCGCCTTGGGCCGCTTCGATCGCCGCGGGGTCAGGCTGCTCGCGGACCGTCTCGTAGAGGGCGACGACGTCGACCTCGGCGCCGCGCTCGCGCAGCGCCTCGGGGAGCACGTCGCGGGCCTCGGCGGCGCGGGCGACGAGGACGCGACGGCCCTCGACCTCGATCCCGGCCAGGGCCTCGACCAGCGCCTCGGCGACGAAGCGCTCGGGGATGATGTCAGCGGCGATCCCGTGCTCGGCGAGAGCGCGGGCGGTGCCCGGGCCGATCGCGGCTACGGTGGCGCCGGCGAGGGCGCGGGCGTCGAGTCCCACCATGGCGGGCACCGGCGCCTCGACCCCGCCGCCGCTCGCTTCGAGTTCGTCCCCCGGTGGCGTGCTCGCACTGCCCGCCAGCGCCTCGAACAGCAGGCGCGCTCCGTTGGGGCTGGTGACGCAGATCAGCGCGTACTTGCGGATCGCCCCCATCGCCTCGCGGATCTCGGCGCTGTCGATCCGCGACTCGATCCGGATCGCCGGCAGCTCGACCACCTCGGCGCCGAGGTCGCGCAGGGCCGCGGCGAGGCCGCTGGCCTGGGCGCGGGCCCTGGTGACGACGACGCGGCGACCGTGCAGGGGCCGGCGCTCGAGCCAGCCGAGCGCTTCGCGGCGCTGGGCCACGGCGCCGACGACGATCAGCGCCGGGGCGCCGACACCCTCGCGCTCGACCGTCTCGGCGATCGTCCCCAGGGTGGCGATGACGGTGCGCTGGCCGGACATCGTCCCCCGTTCGATCGCGGCCGCGGGCTCCTCCGGGTCGCGGCCGGCGGCGATCAGGGCAGCGGCGTTCTCGGGCAGGCGCTTGACGCCCATGTAGAAGACGAGGGTGCCAGGGAAGCGGGCCAGGGCCTCCCAGTCGAGTGCGGTTTCGGCCTTCTCCTGGTCCTCGTGGCCGGTGACGAAGGCGACCGCCGAAGCGTCATCGCGGTGGGTGACGGGGATGCCGGCGTAGGCCGTGGCGGCTACTCCGGCGGTGACGCCGGGCACGACCTCGAACTCGACTCCGGCCTCGCGCAGCGCTTCGCCCTCCTCGCCGCCGCGGCCGAAGACGAACGGGTCCCCGCCCTTGAGGCGGACGACGCTGCGCCCGGCTCGCGCCGCCTCGATCAGCCGCTCGCCGATCTCCTCCTGTGGCACCGAGGGCACTCCCGGTTGCTTGCCGACGTAGATCAGCTCGGCATCCCCGCGGGCGCCATCGAGGGCTCCTGGCGGGATCAGGCGGTCGTAGAAGACCGCGTCGGCGCTGGCGATCAGCGCCAGCGACCGTGCCGTCATCAGGCCCGGGTCGCCAGGGCCTGCGCCGACCAGATAGACGACTCCCGGCCGGGTGCTCACAGCGGTGCTCTTTCTTCCCGCATAGCGGGACTAAAGCGCACCAAGTTGCTCGGCGCGGTCGAGGATGTCCCTGGCGCCGGCGGCGCGAAGGCGCTCGGCGAGCAGGGCGCCGGCGGCGGTGGGGTCCAGGGCCTCGCCCTCGACCCGGTCGCGGACCCACTCGCTGCCGTCGGGGAGGCCGACGAAGGCCTGGATCGTCAGCCGCTCGTCCTCGACCCGGGCGTGGACGCCGATCGGGCTGGCGCAGGTGGTGTCGAGCAGCGCCACCGCGGCCCGCTCGGCGGTCAGCTCGCGAGCGGCGTCGAAGTCGAGGATCGTCGACACGGTCTCAGTCGAGGCGATGTCTCCGGCGCGAACCTGGAGGGCGAGGGCTCCCTGTCCGGCGGCCGGGACCATCACGTCGACCGGGACCGCGAAGCCGATCTCGGCCTCGCGGCCGAGGCGACGCAGACCGGCGGCGGCGAGGACGATCGCGTCGAGGTCGCCCTCGGCGAGCTTGCGCAACCTCGTATCGACGTTGCCGTGCAGCGCTTCGACTTGCAGGTCCGGTCGCGCCGCCAGCAGCTGGGCGCGCCGGCGCAGGCTCGCGGTCCCGACCCGGGCGCCTTCGGGAACGCCTTCGAGCGACTCTCCGGCGCCGATCCAGACGTCGGCCGGGTCCTCGCGCGCCGGCACTGCCGCTATCTCCAGCCCCGTCGGCATCTCGCCGGGAAGGTCCTTGGCGGAGTGAACACCTACCTCGGCCTCGCCGTCGAGCAGTGCCCGCTCGACCCCGCGCACGAAGCGCGCCTTGTCGCCGGCTTCCCCGTCGGAGGAAGCCTCGACCAGCTCGGCCCCACCCAGCATCTCAGCGATCTGTCCCGCCTGTGCCAGGGCAAGCGCGCTGCCCCGGGTGGCCAGACGCAGCGGCATGACTTTCAGCTGGACTCGCGACCCTTACGGCGCAGCTCGGTCACGTTCGACCCCGACTCGCTCTCCGGCTCGGTCTCGACGTCCAGGCCGAACAGCTCCCGCAGGGCGCTGACGTAGAGGTAGGCATCGTCACTGCCGGCCGAGCGCTTCATCCGCAGGGTCGGGTCGTGCAGCAGACGGGAGGCGATCGCCTTCGCCATCGTCTCCAGTCGCTCGCGGTCGGCCTCGCCGAGACGCTCCCAGCGTGTCTCGTTCTCGGCCAGGACGCGGCGCACGATCTCGCCGCCGCGCTCGCGCAGCGCCGCGATGGTCGGTACCACCTCGAGCGAGGCGAGCCAGCGCTCGAAGCGCTCCAGCTCCACCTCGATGATCAGCTCCGCCTGGGCTGCCTCGGCCTCGCGCCCGCTGGTATTCAGTTCGACGATCCTCTGCACGTCGTCGATGTCGTGCAGGCTCACCCCTGTGATCTCGCGGCAGGCCGGCTCGATGTCACGCGGCACGGCGATGTCGATCAGCATCAGCGGGCGTCCGTCACGCTCCTTCATCACCGTGGCGATGTCGTCACGCTCGATGATGTGGTGCGGCGAGTTGGTCGCGGTGACGACGATGTCAGCCTCCCCCAGTTGCTCTGGCAACTCCTCGAAGCGGACCGCGTTGCCGTGGAAGCGCTGGGCAAGGCCGATCGCCCGGTCGTAGTGGCGGTTGGCGACGAAGACGGTGGAGACGCCGCGGGCGACCAGGGCGCGGGCGACCAGCTCAGCCGTCTCGCCGGCGCCGACGACCAGCACCCGCCGCTCGGCCAGGTCGCCGAGCGCGCGGCGGGCCAGCTCGACCGCGACCGAGGGGATCGAGACGCCCTTCTCGCTGATCCCGGTCTCCGCGCGGGCGCGGCCGCCGGCGGCGAGGGCACCGCGGAAGAGGCGGTTGAGGATCGGACCGGTAGCGCCCTCGACCAAGGCCAGCTCGTAGGCGCGTTTGACCTGCCCCTGGATCTCCGCCTCGCCGACGATCATCGAGTCGAGCCCGGCGGTGACCTGCAGCAGGTGACGGGCGGCCTCGACCGCGCGCAGCGAGTAGAGGTGGCCGAGCAGCTCGGTCGGGCGCATCTCCGCCTGGCGGGTGAGGACGCCGAGCGCTGTCGACTCGGCGTCGACCGGGTCGGAGACGATCAGGTAGAGCTCGGTGCGGTTGCAGGTGGAGATCGCCGCTGCCTCATGGATCCCGTTTGCCGCGGTCAGCTCGCGGAGGACGCCGGCGGCGCGGCCCTCGGTCATCGAGAGCCGCTCGCGAAGATCGAGCGGCGCGGTCTTGTGGGAGATGCCGAGGGCGAGCAGCTCAGACATCGGCGCCAACCTCCTCGCGGTCCTCGTCGCGTTTGCGCTGCTCCGCAAACCCGGCCAGTTCGCGCAGCTCACGCTCGATCCGCTGCAGTTTCATCGCCATGATCCCGACGTAGACGACCAGCAGCACGACGAAGACGATGTAGGTGCCGGCGACGTACTTGCCGGCCTCATCGAGCGGCAGCGCCGGGGTGGCGGCCAGCAGCTCGAACATCTCAGCTCACCTCCGGGGCGATCCGCGAGGTAGCGCCGGGAGCGGGCGCATCGAGGGCGCGGCGCAGGCGCTTGACCTGACCGGAGGCGCTCTTCGCGGTCAGCTCGAACTTCACCAGGGTCACCCAGAGCAGCGCCATCGCCGCCAGCGAGCAGAGGAAGGTCAGCCGCATCGAGCCGGGCAGGCCGCCGTTGGCGGTGGCGAAGACGCGCGGATGGACGAGGCTCTCCGCCAGTCGCACGGCCATGAAGTTGAGCGGCACGAAAGCGCCGGCGGTGATCGCGAAGACCGAGGCGTAGCGGGCCTGGCGATCGCGGTCCTCGATCGCGTAGCGGAAGGGGTAGTAGGTGGCGTAGAGGAGGAAGACGATCAGGAAGCTGACCAGGGTCGGCTCGTCCCAGACCCACCAGTGTCCCCAGGAGGCCTTGGCCCAGATGCCGCCGGTGATCAGCACGGCGACGCCGAAGATCACCGACATGTGGATCGAGACGTAGGAGTAGGCGTCCCAGCGCGAGTCGCCGCTGCGCAGGTGCAGGACCGCGAAGACGGCGCCGACGACGAAGCCGATCAGCGCCGTGATCGCCAGCGGCACGTGCAGGTAGAAGATCTTCTGGATGAAGCCCTGGTCGCCGTCGAGCGGCGCGTAGAAGAAGACCAGCGAGAGCGACAGGGTCAGCATCGCCACGGTGGCGATCGAGAGAGGTCTAAGTCCTTTGCCGTACATGCTTGGCGGGGAGGTGGGGCCGGGTCAGTCCTCGAGGAGGAAGTCGAACACTGCGTAGCCGACCAAGCCGAAGATCAGATCGTATAGCGCCAGCACCGCGAGCCAGGTGCCGAAGCGCTCATAACCGGGACCGCCCGCGGCCAGCAGGGGCTCGGTGGCGCCGGTGGCGGCGATCATCAGCGGCACCACCAGCGGCAGCAGGACCAGCGGCACCAGCAGGTCGCGGGCGCGCGAGTTGACCGCCATCGAGGAGATCAGGGTGCCGGCGAAGGCGAGGCCGAGGTCGGCGAGCAGGAGCACCGCCGCCAGCGGCAGCAGGCCGGCGGCCGAGTCGAGGAAGAAGACGGCGAAAGCGAGGACCGCGACCAGCTCCAGGGCCAACAGGTAGACGACCAGCGCCGCCGCCTTGGCGGCGAAGAGTGCGGTGCGGTCGATCGGGGCGAGCCGGATCGCGTCGAAGCCGCCCTCCTCGCGCTCGGCGACGAAGAGGCGGTTGATGCCGAGCACGGCGGCGAACAGCAGCGTCGCCCAGAGGACGCCGGCGGCGAGGCTGCCGGAGAGGCTGGTGCGGTCGAGGCCGAAGCGGAAGATGACGAAGGTGGTGACGGCGAACAGCGCCATTGCCGGCAGCGACTGCAGCGTCCGCAGCTCCGAGCGCAGGTCCTTGGCGAGGATCGCGGCGAAGGCGTTCACGCCACGGCCGCCTTGCCGGGCTCGACCGTGGCCTTGCCGTCGACCGCGAGGCGGAGGACGAGGTCGGCGTCGGGCAGCGCCCGCTCGGGGTCGTGGGTGACGACGACGCGGGTGCGTCCCTGGCCGGGGCCGATCAGCCCGCGCGCCAGCTCGCGGCCGCCGGTGTCGAGGTTGGAGTCGGGCTCGTCGAGCAGCAGCAGCTTCGGCTCGTGCAGGACGCAGCGGCAGATCGCCAGCCGCTGTCGCATTCCGGCCGAGAGCTCGGCGACCCGCTCGTCGGCGCGGCGCTCCATCCCGACGGCGACGAGCAGCTCCTCGATCCGAGCCTCCGCCCGCTCGCCACGGATGCCGTGCAGGCGGGCGTGGAAGCGCAGGTTCTCGCGGCCGGTCAGGTCGCGGTAAAGCAGCGGCTCGTGGCCGAGGTAGCCGATCCGGCCACGCAGTTTCCAGGCCTCCTGCGGCAGCGAGCAGCCGAGCACTCGGACCTCGCCGCCGCTCGGCCGCAGCAGCGTCGTCTTGCCGGACCCATTGGGGCCGAGCACGACCAGCGACTCTCCCGCCGCGAGCTCGAAGCCAACCCCGCCCAGTGCCGCCCGTTCGCCGTAGTCGCGGCGCAGCCCGTCTACCTCAATCGCCTGGTGCACGAGCGGATTCTCCCCCAGCTGATGCGGACGGGGTCAGCGGCGCTTGCGGAGGGTGCGGCGGCCGACCTCGAGTAGGGGGCCGGCGCTCTCACGCAGCGCCTGAGTGCGGGCAGCCCCTTTGCCGTAGAGGATCTTGGCCGAGGCTTGAACCGCCTCGCCGAGGGTGCGGTCGTAGGGGTGCCACCAGAAGTCGCGGGCGAAGCCCGGCTCCCAGGAGTTCATCTTCACATTGGCGCACTCGTAGAAGCCGAATTTGGAGTGGGAGCGGCCGACGCCCGATTCCTTGACGCCGCCCCAGGCGCACTGGCAGGCGCCGTGGCTGAAGGAGTGGTCGTTGACCCAGACCATCCCCGCCTCGATCCGCCGGGCGATCCGGGCGCCCTTCTGGCGGTCCTTGGTCCAGACCGAGGAGCCGAGGCCGAACTGGGAGTCGTTGGCGAGGTCGATCGCCTCCTGCTCGCTATCGACGACGACGATCGGCAGCACCGGGCCGAAGATCTCCTCGCGCATGATCCGCATCTCGTGGGTGACGCCGGTGAGGACGGTGGGGGCGACGAACTTGCCGGGCAGGCCGGCGACCTCGGCTGGGCCGCCGCAGAGCTTGGTGGCACCGGAGGCGACCGCGTCCTCGATCAGGTCGACGACGATCTCGTACTGACCGTCGGAGGTCATCGGGCCGATCTCGGTCTCCCACTGCAGCGGGTCGCCGAGCCGCAGCCGCTCGGCGCCGCGGGCGAGGCCCTCGACGAAGCGGTCGGCGACCTCGCGGACGACGTAGACACGCTCGATTCCCGAGCAGGTCTGCCCGGCGTTGGCGAAGCCACCCCAGAGGGCACCGGAGACGGCGTTGTCGAGGTCGGCGTCGGCGCAGACGATCATCGGGTCCTTGCCGCCGAGCTCCAGCACCGAGCCCTTGAGGGCGTCGGCGCAGACCTCGCCGACCTTGCGGCCGACATCGACCGAGCCGGTGAAGAAGACCTTGCCGACGCTGGAGCGGGCCAGCGCATCGCCGACGGCGCCGCCGCCGTGGACGACCCGGACCAGGCCCTCGGGCAGGCCGCCCTTCTCGAAGACGTCGCGGATCCGCTCGCCCAGCAGTGGCGTCAGGCTGGCCGGCTTGAGGACGACGCCGTTGCCGGCCATCAGCGCGATCGCAACCTCGCCGAAGGGGATCGACCAGGGGTAGTTCCAGGGAGCGATCACGCCGACGACGCCGATCGCCTCGTAGGAGAAGTAGCTGCGCTTGCTGAGCAGGAAGGCCTGTGACATCCGCACCTTCTCGTCGGCGAGGATCTTCGGCCCCGCCTTGGCGCACCAGTGCAGGGCGTCGACCGTCGGCAGCAGCTCCATCGTGTAGGCCTCGGCCCGCGGCTTGCCCTGCTCCTTGACCAGCAGCTCGGCGATCTCGTCGATGTCGTCGAGCAGGGCGTCAGCGGCGCGGCGCATGTAGCGACCGCGGTCCTTGAGGCTCAGCTCCGCCCAGGCGGGCTGGATGCGGGCGACGTCGTCGACGACTGCCTGGACCTGGTCCGGGGTGATCGTCGGGACCGAGCCGACCAGCTCGCCGGTGGCGGGGTTGAACGACTCGAGGGTCGACACGGCGGCGGGCTTTGCCTCGGTGGTTGCCATCTTGTGATTCTAGAGCGGGGTAAGGGAGCCGGGGGTGGTGTAGTAGG
>DASYLY010000063.1:0-34998 GCA_036009365.1 Solirubrobacterales bacterium | reverse complement strand
GACCACCGGGAAAACCGCCAAATGGGGAGCTAGCACGCCTCTGAGCCTGGTCCCGACCGTGGACAAAAACGGCAACATCACCCAGATCGTGCTGGAAGGTCAAACCGAACAGGGCATCGTCAACTACACGTTCGGACCGCTCACCCGTGTGAGCAGCTTTCCTTACGCGCTGGGGATCAAATAGCTGGTGTTGAAGCTAGCTGTTGGTTGAGATGGCAGGGGCCGCCGTTTAGGCGGTCCCTGCCAGTTCGCCTCGCCATTGCGGTTTACTGTCATCCGGCGAGCCATGGCAAGCGTGCAGCCGCCGGAGAAGGGCCATTCCTGTGCTACCTTGACGATGGGATCCGGGACGGGGGGTTCCATTATCAGGTCAATGGCACCTAGCTACCTGCAGATCATTCGTTCCCGTCGCAGCCCTGGGGTTTCGGCGGTTCTCGCCATCGTCATAGTGGCGCTGACGACTAATGTTTCGTCTGATGCTGCTGCAGCGACCGCTCCAACTCCCGCTTGGAGTGTCGAATCCCTAGCCCTGCCTACGCATTTCAAACCAGCTGAGGCGGGGGGTTATGAACTGGCGATAGCGAACGAGACGGGAGCCGCGCTCGACAGCAGCGCGATCTTCATCGTCGATGCTTTGCCGGCCGGGCTGACCGTCACCACGCTAGCTCTGACCGGCGTGGAAGGTGCGGCTCCTTCTGCGAAAGAGCTGGGCACCCAGCTGTGTGGAAAATCGGGAACGCCGGCGGATGGGGTGGTTGTCAGTTGCACCGTGCCGGCGAACTTGGCCGGGCATTCGCTCGGCAGAGAATCGATGCAGCTGTACATAGGGGTGGAAGTCCCCGTGGGCGCTGTCGAAGGGGAGATCGAGAATCTCGCCCAGGTCGAAGGAGGAGGTGCGCTGCCGGGATCGGTCCGGTCCCGGAATGAGATCTCCCAGCAGGATGCGGCGCCCGCAGTCGACACGATCAGAGGACAATTTCTCGACGCTGCCGGTGGCGCGCTGGCGCAGGCCGGCGCGACCCCCTTTTCCTACAAACTGGGGTTCGCCCGCAGCGTCATCCTCAGGGGAGGCGCGGTAGAACCGGCCGGGGGTTCGCTGCGGGAGGTGCGCTTGGGCCTGCCACGAGGGCTTGTCGCGGCCTTGAATACGGCCTCGCCCTGCTCCGTCGGCGAGCTGGAAAGCGGCAGTGAAGGCGAATGTCCTGACGGCGCCGCGGTAGGCACCGTTGAAACGGCCATCGGGACCGCCGTGCCGAGGATCACGTCCCCCCTCTACGCCGTGAGCTCGCCCGGCGGGGCAGCGGCAGCGTTCGGGTTCCGGTCCTCGCAATTAACCACGACCTTCGTCATTGCCGAGCTCCACGACCGAGATGGCGGCATCTCGGTCTGGATCTCCGGTTCCGGGGCTCAGTTCCGCGCTGCTCGGATCACCCTCTGGGGGGAGCCTGCCGACCCCGGACACGACAGGGTGCGCGGCAAATGTCTCTCTCCGGAGGGCAACTCGCGGGGTAGTTGCCCGACCGCCCACACCGATTCTCTGCTGCGCCTGCCCACCTCTTGCGACCTGCCGCGCGAATCAACGGTGGCGTTCGACACTGAGCTTGCTCCCGGCTCCTACAACTCGGCCACCTCGACGACGCCGGCGCCTACCGGGTGCGACGCGCTCCGGTTCGAGCCGACGATCTCGGTCGATCCCAGCACGATGGTCACCGACAGCCCAACCGCGATTGCGGCGCGGTTCAGCTTCGGACAGGGTGGGGGCGGGGAAACTCTGTCGACTGCCGACCTGCGGCGGCTGAGTGTGACTTTGCCGGCCGGCCTTGCCGTCAACCCTGCCGGCGCCAGCGGTCGGGTCGGCTGCGAAGAGGCTCAGATCGATCTGGACAACCCGGCGCCCGCGGGGTGTCCCGACGAATCGAAGATCGGCAGCGTTCAGATCCGCACTCCGCTCGCCGAGCATCCGCTCACGGGCTCGGTCTACCTGGCCAGCCCGGACGACAACCCCTTCAGCTCGCTGTTTGCCCTATACCTCGTCGTCAGCGACGAAGGGACGGGAGTGACGCTGAAGCTGGCGGGAAAGGTGGATCTCGATCCGGAGACGGGAGGGGTGACGATTGTTCTGGACGACCTTCCCCAGGTACCGATCGAAGATGTCTCTGTCGATCTGTTCGGCGGTGAGCGGGCGCCGCTGCGGACGCCGCTGACCTGCGGCGCCCACCTCTCGATCGCGGCGCTGCGCCCCTGGTCGGCACCGTATTCCGGGCCTGACACGATCAGGTCGAGTGTCTTTGCCCTTAGCCGGGCACCGGATGACGGAGCATGCCCGCAGAGCCCAGGGGAGGCGCCCCACAAACCCTCCTTCTCAGGCGGGGTAAGGCGAGCCGAGGCGGGATCGTTCACCTCTCTCGTCATGCGCATCGTCCGTGCGGACGGAAGCCAGGGCATCGGCAGCGCCGATGTCAGTTTGCCGCCCGGTTTGCTCGCGAAGCTCGCCGGCATCCCGCTCTGCGAGCCGGGTGGGGGCTGGTGCCCGCCGGCAAGTCGGGTTGGGAGCATCTCGACCTGGGCCGGCGCCGGACCGCTGCCGATCGCTCTGACCGGGGGGGCTTACTTAGCCGGCCCTTACAAAGGCGCACCAGTCTCGCTGATCATCGAAGTCCCTGCCGTCGCCGGGCCGTTCGACCTCGGCACTGTGCGCTCCCGCGTGGCCCTGAGCGTGGACGCCGAGACGGCGCAATTGCGGGTCCAGAGCGATGCCCCGCCGACGATCCTCTCCGGCGTGCCGCTCGACCTACGCGTCGTGCGGGTCCAGCTCGATCGCCGAGATTTCATTCTCAACCCCACCGATTGCGACCTCGGGAAGATCGAGGGGCGGATACGGTCGCTGCAGGGGGCCGAGGCTCCGATCTCGGTTCCCTTCCAGATTCGGGCCTGCGCCGACCTCGGCTTTGAGCCGGAGCTGGCATTGCGCTTCTTTGGCCCCACCCACCGCAGCGCCAATCCGAAGCTGCGGGCGGTCCTCGCGCCGCGCGAGGGCGACGCCAGCATCGAGCGAGCCACGGTGGTCCTGCCGAAGACCGAGTACCTCGAGAACTCGCACATCAGGGCGATCTGTACGCGGGCGCGGTTCGAGGCCCGCGCCTGCCCGGCGAGGTCAATCTACGGCTTCGCCAAGGCATGGAGCCCGCTGCTGGACCGGCCGCTACAGGGCCCGGTCTATCTGCGCTCGAGCACCACCAGGCTGCCGGCCCTCGTGGTCTCGCTCGACGGCCAGATTCAGGTCGACCTCGTCGGTCGCATCGACTCAGTCCACGGTCGCATTCGCCTCGCGTTCGAGAAGGTCCCCGACGTCCCCCTGCGCAAGTTCGAGTTGACGATGCCGGGCGGCCGCAGGGGTCTGCTGGTCAACAACGCCCAGCTTTGCCGGGTAAGGCTCCGGGCCAGCGCCTCCTTTCGGGGACATAACGGCAAGTCCCATCAGGCCCGTCCGGTCGTCAGGGTTGGCTGCGGTGAGCGAAAGCGCCGCTGGAGGGCAAAATGAGAACGTCTTCATACCGCCAGCCGCCCTGCTGCTGACGTAAACTCTTCCCGATGGGAGGGACTATCGGTCGGTGAGGCATCGCCGGCCCTTCACGGGCTTGCTCGTCGTGCTGCTCGCCTGCCTCGGGCTCGGGGCGATTGGGCTCGGGGTCGAGGACGAGCTGCAGCCACTCTCGCTGGAGCTCCCTGGGACCTCGGCGGCGGAGGGGGAGACTCTGGCAGTAAGCCACTTTGGGGATTCCTCGCCATTCGTGATCCTTCTGCGTGGGCCGTCAGCGGCGGTCGATCGGCAGGGGGTGGGGTTGGTTCGGACGCTGCGCCGCGACCCGGCGGCGACCGTGATCTCCCCCTGGGATCACGGCTCCGTCACCGGACTGCGCCCGAGCTCCGGCAAGGCGCTGGTCTTGGTCGACTACCACGTACCGCTGGCACGGGCGATGCGGGACACGGTCCCGGCTCTCGAACGAACCCTCGAGGCGCGGGTCCGGGCGCCGGTGACGGTAGCCCAGTCGGGCTACGCCTCTGTTTCGCGGGCGCTGCAGGAGGAATCGCTGAGCTCGACCGAGCGGGCCGAGCTGCTGATGGCGCCGCTGCTCGTCCTCGTCCTCCTGCTTGTCTTCCGCTCGGTCGTTGCGGCGGCGGTGCCGCTGCTGTTCGGCGCCCTCACCGTCCTCGCCGGTCGCGGTGTCCTCGCCCTGCTCGGCTCGGCGATGCCGATCGACGCTCTCTCGCTGGTCGTCTGCACGATGATGGGACTCGCGCTCGGCGTCGACTACTCGCTGTTGATCGTCTCCCGTTTCCGCGAGGAGCTGGCAGGTGGGAAGGGGCCGTGGGAGGCCGCCGCCGCGGCCCGCGACAGCGCCGGCCGCACCACCCTGTTCGCCGGCATCACCCTGATCGTCGCCGTGGTCGGCTCGGCCTTCCTGCAGCCGGGCTCGCTACTGCTCTCGCTGGCGACCACGGTCGCCGTCGTCACCGCGATCAGCGTCGTCGTCTCCCTCTTCGCGGTGCCGCCGCTCTTGGCCCTGCTCGGCGGGCGTATCAACGCCGGGCGGGTCGGCCGCCCCGCGTCGCGTGGGTCCCTGGAGACGACATCCGTCCGCAAGGAACCACGCGCCGGGTGGACCGTCGCCGGCGCCGCCACCGGGGCACTGCGCAACCCCGCCCTCGCCGCTTGCCTGGTGGCGGTGCCGCTGATCCTGCTGATTGCGCCGGCCCTCGCCTTCACCACGGGGGCCCCCGGCATCGACGAGCTGCCGGCCTCGAACTCCGCCCGGCAGAGCGCCGAGGCGATCGACGCCGCCGTCGGCCCCGGCTGGGAGGCGCCCTTCGTCCTCGTCGCCGCCACCGAGGCGGGCCCGATCACGGCGCCGCGAAAGTTGCGGCTGCTGTCGCGTTGGCAGCGGCGGATCGCCGCCGAGCCGGGGGTGCGGGCGGTGATCGGCCCTGCTCCGATCTCCCGCCAGGCGCAACCGCTGCGCTCGCTGGGGTCGCGGCTCGCTTCGCAGGGCCAGGAAGGACCGGCGGAGCTGGGCCGCCTCGGTCCAGGGCTGCGCCGCGCCGCCCGCGCGGTCGAGCAGCTGCGCGGCGGTATCGCCGCCGGCGCCGAGGGCAGCGGTCTGCTCGCCGAGGGATCCGAACGTGCCGCTGCGGGTGCCGGGCTGATCGCCGCCGAACTCGGCCAGGCCGCTGTCCGCGGCGAAGAAGCGACGGGGGCGATCGAGCGGCTGCGGGACGGCAGCGAGCGCCTTGCCGAGGGCCAGCGCCGGACGGCGGTCGGCACCCTCGCCCTCTCGCTCGGCCTGCGCTCGCTGCTGCCGCGGATGCGCGGGGGGGAGTTGGCGCGGGCGCGCAGGCTTGCCCACCAGCTCGAAGGCGCCGCCGCCGCCGACCCCACGCTGCGCCCGGCCGCCGACCAGGCCCGTCTCCTCGCCCGCACGATCGCCCTCAACCGCGACGAAGTCCGACGGCTGCGCGACGTCGCCCAGGAGGTCAACGGCGGCCTCAACCGGCTCGTCCCTGGCGGCAGGCGGCTGGAAGAGGGGGTGGGGGAGCTCTCCGAGGCGGCCGGCGGGCTGAGCGACGGTCTACAGCGGCTCGGTAGCGGCGCCGAACGGCTGGCCGGTGGGCTGATCGAACTGCAGGGCGGGGCCGGGGCACTGCAGAGCGGCCTCTCCGAGGGCTTTCACCGTTCCTACCCGCTGCAGGCGAAGCTCCGCCGCGCTGGCGTCCGCGTCTCGGCAGTGGCGGCGCCGCTGGAGATCGGCGCCCGCCGCCTACGCGAAGACTCGCCCCACCTCTTCGACTCCGGCTACTTCGTCCTCTCCGCGCTCGACGGGGCGCCGCCGCAGCGCCGCGCCGAAGCCGGCGAGGCGGTCAGCATCGGCAGTGGCGGCCAGGCGGCACGGATGCTGATCGTCTCCACCCATCCCTTCAACAGCGAGGGCTCGCGCCGGACCGGCGAGCGTCTGCTCGCCGACGCCAAGCGGATCGCCGCCGACGGCGACCTGCGGACCGGGCTCACCGGCGGCGCCGCCACCCTCAACACCTACGGCGAGGCGACTCTGGAGCGGCTGCCGCTGGTGATCGGCGCCTTCGTCCTCTTCACCCTCCTGGCGCTGGTCTTCATTCTCCGGGCGCCGTTGCTGGCGCTGCTGGCCGTCTGCCTCAACCTCGCCTCGGTGGCGGCGGCGATCGGGGTGATGACGCTGGTCTGCCAGATCCCCGAGGGTTACCCGCTCGGCGGCCATCCCTACGTCGACACGGTCGGTGCCGGGGCGATCTTCGGCGTCACCTTCGGGCTCTCGATCGACTACGCGGTCTTCCTGATCGCGCGGATGCGGGAGCGCTACGAAATCGACGGCGACAACCGCGCGGCGATCTCCTATGGGCTGGAGAAGACCGCTGGGGTGATCACCGGCGCCGCCGCGATCATGGCCGCCGTCTTCGTCTCCTTCGCCACCGCCCCGATCGCGACGGTGAGTCAGATGGGGATTGGGTTGACGGTGGCGATCCTGCTCGACGCGACCATCGTCCGCATCGTCCTGCTGCCGGCGCTGATGCTGCTGCTCGGCGACCGGGTCTGGCGGGTGCCGCCGCTGCTGGACCGCATCCTTCCGCGCCGCAGCGTGCTTGACCCAAAGAGATGGAAGCAACCGGCCGTATGAGGTGGAGACGCTGGCTCACCGCTGCGGCGCTAGGCGCCCTCCTCCCTGCCGCCGCCGCCGCGGCAGAAGCCCCGACGCGGGACGGCTACGTCACCCGGCTCGAGGCGATCTGCAAGCCCGACAACGAGGCGACGCAGAGGGCGATGAAGGGGGCGCGGGCCGACATCCAGGCGGAACGGATCGCCGTTGCCGCCGGCAAGTTCGCCAAGGCGACCGAGATCTTCACCGGCACCGTCAAGGCGATGACGGTGGTGCCACGTCCCACCCCTGACACGGCCAAGCTGAGCCGGTGGTTCGGCTACCTGAACGACCAGGAGGGGTACCTGCGGGGGGTTACCGCGCAGCTTCGGGCCGATCGCACGATCAAGGCCCAGCGGCTGATCGCCCGCTTCATCCATAGCGGCAACCTCGCCAACGGCGTCATCCTCCCCTTCGGCTTCGAGTCCTGTGCCTTCAAGTTCTCCAGGTACGGGTGAGGCGCGTGCTCGCCGGCCGGCGGGTCGGCCGCGGAGCCCTGCTGGCGCTGGCCTGCCTGGCCGCGCTTGGCGTGGGGCTGACCGGGCTTGCCCACGGCGAGCGCAGCCAGCGCGGCAACCTGATCGTCTCCCTCGACGGCGAGCTCTCGCCGCTGAGGCTGCCGCGCGACCGGCCGGCACCGGTGGCAGTTCGCCTCGACGGCGGCCTGCGGACCGCGGACGGCGCCACGCTCCCACGGGTGACTCGGGTGGAGCTCGGCCTGCCCGCGGAGGCCACCCTCGACACCCGTGGGCTGCCCACCTGCTCCCAACAGCGGCTCCGCAACGCCACCGTCGCCGAGGCGCTCTTCGCCTGTCGCCAGGCCCTCGTGGGGCGGGGGTGGCTCGAGGCCGACGTCCTGCTGCCGAACCAGCCGCCGTTCGCGATCCGGTCCCGCCTGCTCGCCTTCAACGGTCGGGTGGGCGTCCACCGGGCCGTGATTCTGCACGCCTTCGCTGCCGACCCGCCGACCGTCGTCGTTCTGCCCTTCCTGGTCCGTTCCGGCTCCGGCCGCTTCGGAACCGCGCTTGTCGCCAATTTGCCACCGGCGCTTGGCCCCTGGCCGCATTTCGCCCATTTTGAGGTGACGCTCTGGCGTCGCTACGCGTATCGAGGCCAGAGCCGCAGCTACCTCAGTGCCTCCTGCCCGATTCCACCTCGCTTCACCGCTGGCTTCTTTTCCTTTGCCCGGGCCAGTTTCGGGCTCCTCGATGGCGGCCGGATCGGCACCGGCATCGCTCGCAGCTGTCGCGCGCGCTGAGCTTGCAGCCAAAATTGGTCTGTTAGTGTCTCTAATAGAGGAAACAACTGGGCGGGGGATGTGGCGAGGGGCACCGGCGACACTGGAAGGCACGGAGGGGGGGCGCCACTGTCGCCCTTGCTGGCCCGGCTCGAGGTCGTCCTGGTAGATGCCTGCGCTTTGCCGGGGGAGTGGCCGTCCCGGATCGCCGCGGGGATCTATGCCGGCGTCGACTTCGTGATCGCCAACCAGGCTCTGATGCGGGTGGAGATGTTCGACAAAGTCGATGAGATGGCTTTGCACGAGGAGGTTATCGCTCGCCTCGTGGGTCTGATCCGGCTTCGGGCGCCGGTCGACAAACGCCTGTCAGGCTCGACCGACGAGGCTCTGGTCGCCGGCATCGTCGGCATCGTCGGGGACTATGCCCGCATCGGCCGCCTCGACCGCCTGGCCGAGCTGCGGCCGGAGCTGGTGCTGCTGACCTTGATGCCCTACCTGGGATTCGCTGATGCGCAGCGCTGGGCGAATGTGACCGCATCTCAGGGAGGCGGAACTTCTTGACTTTGTGGTCCGTCTATGTTCTTATTCTGGATCCGCAGCCGGGCTACCGGTAGCGGTGTCTGGCCAGGTCAGGGCCGTCCGCCTCTTCCCAGGCGTCTTCGGCCCACGGACGCCGATGGTCCGGAGGCACTCCCATCGTCTCCGGGCCGTTTGCGTTGTTGCCGCAGCCGGACGACGGCGGCGATTGGCTTCACGCCCGACCCGCACGTCTTCAGTAAACGGTCGCGTGCCGGACGAGCGAACGGCAGCCGCGCCTCCTCGGCGCCGAGGTAGAAGCCGACGACCCCGGTGAGGATCGCCGCGTGCCGGGAGGGATGGGCCAGGGCGCCGATCGTTGCCTCGGCCCGTGCCGCGATCAGCCCCAGTCGCTCAGCGGCCACCTCGCCGTCGGCGTAGTAGGCGATGTAGCTGTGCTCACCGGTGGCGGCATCGTGGTCGTGGTCGATCAGGTCGTCGAGGAGCACGGTGAGGGCGCCGATCGAGGGAAAGTAAGCGGCGTCGATCGCCTGCGCCTGCCGGGCGGTGGAGCACCGGTCCGCTGCCGCGGCGATCAGCGCGTGCGCCGCCACCGACGAGCTCGCCCCGGCGGCCACCTCCCACCATGAGTAGCCCTCCGGCGCGTCCTGCCTCCGCGCCCAGTGCTCGAGCGCGGCGACGTCGCCAGCTGCCGCGGCGTGCGTGTAGCTCTGCCCCAGGCCGCAGCGTTGTGCCGCCGCAGCGGTATGGGCTTGCAGCGCTGCGGCGGCGGGCAACGACTCCAGGCTGCGCTGGCAGGTGAGGACGAGTTTCGAGAGATAACCGCCGTCCTCGCCTTGGGGGTGGAAGCGGTACCAGTCCTCGGCCGCGGTTCCAGGCGCCACTGCCGCGGAAAGCGCCCGGTGGAGATGCAGGCCGTCCTTCAGTGGGTCGGGTACGGCCTGCTCCCCCAGGATGTCGATGTAGTCGATCGCGACCTGGAGGGCGACGATGGCGCGAAGCGCTCCTCGGCGGTGCGCATGCGGGGCGAGGATGGCGAAGACCGCGACCGCCTCCGGGTTCGGGCTCTTCTCGGTGAGCGCCGTCAGGGCGTGGCGGCGCAGGACGGGGTCCGGGATCGCCTCCGCCCGGCGTCTCCAGCCGCCCATCTCCCGGCGCACCCGCGGCACGATCGTCGCGAAATGCGTGGGGAGCGCCAGCGCCAGCGCGGCCGCGCGCCTGACATGGTCCGTCGCGCCGGCGTTTTTCCCGAGTCCGCTCAGAGCGCCCTGTCGCCGAGATTGACGGGGCCGGTCAGGTCGTGGCCGGCCTTGCGTCGCCTGTACTCCTCGATCGAGGACTCAAGTACTGCTCGCGAGAATTCGGGCCAGAGCTCCTCCCGGAAAACCAGCTCCGCATGCGCCGCCTGCCAGAGGAGGTAGTTGGACAGCCGCCGCTCTCCGCCGGCCCTGATCAGCAGTTCGGGGTCGTGCATCGCCGGCGCGTAGAGACCGGCTCGGAACTCTTGCTCCGTCTTGCCCTTGAAGTCCTTTGCGGCCCGCAGGATCTCCGCCCGCCCGCCGTAGTTGAACGGGACGAAGAAGCTGATCCGGGAGTTGCCGACCGTCATCTGCTCTGCCCACTCCATCTTCGCCACCAACTCCGGCGGAACCGGCGGGCCCCTGTCGCCGATGAACTGCAGCCTCACCCCTTCCTCGTGGAGTTCCGGGGCGACCCGGTCGATGTACTCGGCCAGCAGCTCGATCAGCCCCCGCACCTCGCCGGGGGACCGCGACCAGTTCTCGGTGGAGAAGGCGTAGACGGTCAGCTCGCGCACGCCGAGTTCCGCCGCGTCGCGCAGCCGGGCCCGGACGGTTTCGGCGCCGGCCCGGTGGCCGGCGGAGACGGGGAGCTTCCGCCGTTTCGCCCAGCGCCCGTTGCCGTCGGTGATGATCGCCACGTGCCGCGGCGCCGCGACGTCCGTCATCTGCGGCCCCACCGGCTTGACCCGGCTTTGGTACGTGCTCGTTCTAGGGGGCTTAAGCTCGCGATTTCGATCAAGCGAGCGTATTCGTTCGTGGCCCGATTTGTGATGATTGACGCTGGTACTGCCAGGCCAGCGAGTGGTTGACTTCGTGGGTACGTTTATGTTCTTATATCGCCACAGTGGCGATGGGAATCGGAAGATGAGCGATATCGGGCCTGGTTGGAATCTGCCTCGCGGTAGGAACCATCTGCCCCGTGAGGTGGTACGAGAGCACCAGCGGGACCGGATGCTGGAGGCCCTTGCGAGGGCGGTCTCCGAGCGGGGGATCTCGAACGTGAGCGTCAGCGACGTGCTGGCGCGGGCCGGCGTCTCGCGGGCGACGTTCTACGAGAACTTCGACGACCTGCAGGGGTGCCTGGTCGCCTCCTACCGGGCGGCCTCCGAGCAGCTGATCGGTGGCATTTCCGAGGCCTGTGGATCGGCGTCGGACTGGCCACGAGGCGTGGTCGCCGCGATCGACTTCAGCCTCGATTTTTCCCGCCGGTTCCCTGCGCAGGCGCAGCTACTGTCAATGACGAACAACGTTTGCGACCCGAGACTGGAACGGGACTCGCGGCTGGTCGCCGATCGACTGGCGGGGCTGCTGCGCGCGGGACGCGAGCGCCTTGACTCGGCGCCGGTCCTGCCCGACTTCACAGAGCAGTCGTTGATCGGCGGCACAATCGGGGTGATCGGCGCTCGCCTCGCATGCGGCCAGCTCGATCAACTCGCGGGGTTGAAGCCAGAACTCGCCCATTTCCTGCTGGCGCCCTACCTGGGGCAGCGGGGGGCCGCGCGCCTGGTCGAGGCGTGCAGCGCCACTGACTAGGCTGAGTCCTCCAGCCGAACGAGCGAAGGAGGGCGAGATGGACGTATCGATTGGACTACCGAACGCCGTTGCGGGCACGACGGGAGCGGAGCTCGTCGAGTGGGCGCGCCGGGCCGAGGCCCGCGGCTTCTCCAGCCTCGGCACGATCGACCGCATCGTCTACGACAACTACGAGCCACTGACCGCGCTCGCCGCCGCGGCGGCGGTGACCGAGCGGATCGGCCTCTGCACCTCGGTCCTGCTCGGTCCACTCCGGGCCAACCCGGTCGAGCTGGCCAAGCAGGCGCTGAGCGTCAACGCCCTCTCCGGCGGACGCCTGACCTTGGGCATCGGTCTCGGCGGGCGTGAGGACGACTACGAGGTCAGCGGCATCGAGCAGAAGGGCCGCGGCAAGCGGCTCGATGCGATGCTGGAGCGGATGGGTGAGGTCTGGGCGGAAGCGAAGATCGGCCCCCTGGCCGCGGGCGCTCCGCGCCTCGTCGTCGGCGGTCACGCCGAGGCCTCCTTCGCCCGCGCCGCTCGCTTCGGCGAGGGGTGGATCGCCGGTGGCGCCGGGCCCGACGAATACGACGGGATGATCGCCAAGCTGAAGTCCGCCTGGTCGGACGCCGGTCGCGAGGACAGGCCGCGGACGATGGGCCTCGCCTATTACTCGCTGGGAGAGAGGGCCGAGGAGAATGCGCAGGCAGATCTCGCTCACTACTACGCCTGGCTCGGCGAGGAGGTCGTCGGGTACATCGTCGCCGGCGCCGCGAAAGACGCAGAGGCCGTGCAGCAGCAGCTCGCTGCCTTCGAGAGCGCCGGCTGCGACGAGCTGATCTTCTTTCCCTGCGCCAGCGATGCCGCCCAGGTCGACCTGCTCGCCGACGCCGCCGGCCTCTGACCGCCGCCATGGCGGGTGGCGGGTCGGCCCTGAGGCACTGTCCCTAAGCTCGTAGCGTGGATCGCGCCCTGCTCGAGCAGACCCTCGCCGGCGATGGCGAGCCCTCCTACCGCGCCTCGCAGGTGTGGGAGTGGGTCACGCGCGGGGTCTCCTCCTACGAGGAGATGACCAACCTGCCGGCGGCCCTGCGCGACCGGTTGGCCGCCGCGGTGCCGCTCTCGACGCTCTCCCTGCAGGCCGAGGCCAGGTCCGACGACGGCACCGTCAAGTCGCTCTTCCACACCGCCGACGGGCGGCCGCTGGAGGCGGTGCTGATGCGCTACCGCGACGGCCGCCGCTCGGTCTGCGTCTCCTCGCAGTCGGGCTGTCCCCTGACCTGCACCTTCTGCGCCACCGGTCAGATGAAGTTCGGCCGCAACCTCAACGCCGACGAGATCCTCGACCAGGTGCTCCACTTCCGCCGCATCGAAGCGGTCGACCACGTCGTCTTCATGGGGATGGGGGAGCCGACGATGAACCTCGACGCCGTGCTCGCGGCCTGCGAGCGGCTGCCCGACCTCGGCATCACCCACCGCCGCACGGCGATCTCCACGGTCGGCTGGGTGCCGGGGATCGACCAGCTGACCGAGTGCGAGATGCCGATCAGCCTGGCGCTCTCGCTGCACGCCCCCAACGACGGCCTGCGCTCGCAGCTGATGCCGGTCAACGACCGCTACCCGCTGGCCGAGGTGCTGGCGGCCTGCGATCGCTACCGGGCCAAGCGCCGCCGCAAGATCTTCGTCGAGTACGTGATGCTGGGCGGCGTCAACGACCTGCCCGAGCACGCTCACCAGCTCGCCGCCCTGCTCGACCGGCGCGTCTACAAGGTCAACCTGATCCCCTACAACCCGACCGGCAGCTACGACGGCTCCTCGCCGGAGCGGATCGAGCGCTTCCGGGCGATCCTCGAGGAGCACCGCCTGACCGCCACCGTCCGACTCACTCGTGGCCGCGACATCGACGCCGCCTGCGGCCAGCTTGCCGCTTCCTCGGCGACTGCCGGATAGGCAGTGGCTGTTTCCGGAGCATCCTCGGGCGCCCGCATGCCGGTTGAGCTGCCGGGCGGCGACGCCAGCCCGCTGCGCAAGATCCTCAGCCGGCTGGCGATTGCGCTGGCCCTGATCACCCTCGTCGCCGCTGTCGCCTACTTCGGCCGCGACGGCTACACCGACCCCGAGCACGGCCAGATGAGCGTCCTCGACGCCTTCTACTACTCGACGGTCTCGATAACGACCACCGGCTACGGCGATATCCGGCCGGTCTCCGACGAGGCGCGGTTGCTGACCACCGTCGTCGTCACGCCCGCTCGCGTGCTCTTCCTCATACTGCTCGTCGGCACGACCTTGGAGATACTGGCCGAACGAAGCCGCGAGGCTTACCGCCGCGCTCGCTGGAGGAGACGCTTGAAGGACCACACGATCGTCTGCGGCTATGGCGTCAAGGGACGCAGCGCCGTGCGGACCCTGATCGACAAGGGGACGAGCCCCGACCGGATCGTCGCAATCGAGCCCAACGCCGAGGCGCGGGCGCTGGCGACCTCCGACGGCGTGGTGGCGATCGCCGGCGACGCGGCCAAGCAGGACGTGCTGATCGAGGCCGGGGTGCAGGACGCTTCGGCGCTGATCGTCGCGCCCGACCGTGACGACACCGCGGTGCTGATCACCCTCACTGCGCGCGAGCTGAACGCCGAGGTGACGATCGTTGCCTCGGTTCGCGAGGAGGAGAACGTCCACCTTCTGCACCAGGGCGGCGCCGACGCGGTGATCACTTCCTCGGGGGCGGCCGGCAGGCTGCTCGGCCTCTCGACCGAGACGCCCCAGGTGACCGAGGTGATGGAGGACCTGCTGACGGTCGGTGAGGGCCTCGACATCGCCGAGCGCCGGATCGGTCCCGAGCAGGCGGGGCCGGTTCCGCTGCGCGCCAAGGAGGCGATCATGCTCGCGATCGTCCGCGATGGCGAGGTGATCCGCTTCGACGACGAGCGAGCAAACGAGCTGCGTGAGGGCGACCGCGTGCTCGAGTTGTTCAGCCACCGCAGCTGATGGCTGCCCTGAAGCCGCCGGTGGTGTCCGACAATCCGGTTCGCCGTGTCGCCGGCGACGTGGTCGCGGAGTGGCGGGCGCGCGGCAAGTTCCCGCCGGGGCCGGGCGACTTCAGCTTCCTCCGCACCCACCAGATCGCTCACGATCCACTGCCGCTGCTGCTCTCTCACTACGAAAAGTTCGGGCCGATCTTCAGCATGCGGCTGCTCCACATCCGCAGCATCTTCATGCTCGGCCCGGAGGCGAACTACTTCATCACCGTCGGCCAGCCGCAGAACTTCCACTGGCGCGAGTCCAGCTTCGGCGACCTGATCCCGCTACTCGGCGACGGGCTGTTGACGATCGACGACGACTACCACGACCGCGTGCGGGCGATCATGATGCCGGCCTTCCACCGCGAGCAGATCGTCGCCTCGGTTGTGGCGATGGCGACCGAGGCTGAAGCTGTGATCGCCGGCCTGCGCGAGGGTGAGGTCGTCGATATCTACGACTGGATGCGCAACCTGGCGATGCGGATCGCGATGCGGGCGCTGCTCGGGTTGGACCCCGACCAGGCCGGCAAGGGTGCCGTGGCGGCTGAGCACTTCGAGCGGGCGCTGGGCTACTACGGGATCGACTACGGGCTGCGGCTGCTGCGCGGCCCCGGCTCGCCCTGGCGCAAGATGGTCGCCTCGCGGGCCGTGCTGGACGAGATCGTCTTCAGCGAGATCGCCAGCCGCCGCGCCGACCCTGATCCGGGCCGGCAGGACATCCTCAGCCTCCTGATCGGCGCCCGCGGCGAGGGCGGCGAGGCCTTCACCGATCGCGAGGTCCGCGACCAGGTGATGACGCTGATGTTCGCCGGCCACGACACCTCGACCTCAACCCTCAGCTTCATGATGCACGAGCTGTCGCGCCACCCCGGCGTGCTTGCTCGCCTCTGCGAGGAGCAGGACCGGGTGCTCGGCGGCGCGACGCCGACCGTTGACCAGCTCGAAAAGGAGATGCCTTACCTGGAGATGGTCCTCGACGAGGTGCTGCGGCTCTACCCGCCAGCCTGGATCGGCCCGCGGCGGGCGGTGCGGGAGTTCGAGTTCGGCGGCTGCACGGTGCCGGAGGGCGCCTACGTCAACTACTGCTCCTGGGCAAGTCACCGCATCCCCGAGGTCTTTCCGGATCCGGAGGCGTTCGTCCCCGAGCGCTTTGAGCGGGAGCGCAAGGCGGCGCTGCCCCGCGGTGCCTACGTCCCCTTCGGCGGCGGTTCCCGCATCTGCATCGGCAAGCGCTTCGGGCAGACGGAGGTGAAGCTGGTGGCGACGATGCTGCTGCAGCGGCTCCATCTCGATGCCTTGCCGGGGCGGACGATGACGGTGCGCCAGATGCCGACGCTCTCGCCAAAGGGCGGGCTTCCGATGCGGGTCTGCGGTCGAGTGGTCGGTTGACCCCGCTATAGGGTGGTCAAATGACCACTCGACGGTTTGTGGAGGTCGATGGGCTGCGCATTGCCTATTGCGAGATGGGGGAAGGGGCGGCGGTGTTGCTCCTACACGGGTGGCCGACGTCGTCTTACCTGTGGAGGAACGTGATGCCGTCGATCGCGGGGGCGAACCGCGTCGTCGCGATCGACCTGCCGGGGTTTGGGGCCTCTGCCAAGCCGCTCGATGCCGCCTACGGCTTCGACTTCCACGCCGGCGTCCTTGACGGCTTCCTCGCTGCGCTCGAGGTCGAGCAGCTGGCGCTTGCTGTCCACGACCTCGGCGGCCCGATCGGCCTCGACTGGGCTCGCCGCAATCCCGACCGGGTGACCGGGCTGGCGCTGCTCAACACCCTCGTCTACCCCGAGTTCTCCGATGCGGTGCTGGCCTTCGTCGATGCCTGCAGCAAACCCGAGACGAGGCAGTTCCTCTCCAGCCCGGAGGGCCTCAAAGCGGCGATGGAGCTCGGCCTCGCCGACCCGAGCCGGCTCACCGACGAGGTCCTGGCCGCGGTCCAGCAGCCCTTCGCCACGGATGACGCTCGCACCGCCCTGATGGACGCCGGCAAGGGGCTCGATCCGCATCGTCTACGGCGCCCAGGACTGTGGTCACTTCCTCCAAGAGGAGTCGCCGCGGCAGATAGGCGATCACCTCGCTGAGTTCTTCGCTTCGGTCTGATTCCGTCCCCGTCGAAAATGGGGGTTTAAATCTTCAAATAGGTATTCTCAAGTAGAAACTACCTATTTAAGATGCAGACTTTTCGCGATATAGAAAAACACCTCGGGCTGGTCCCGGCCCATACTGCCGCCGCGCTGGCAGAGGTCAGTGCAGGCCGTGGTCGGGAGGATGCCTTTCGTAAGCAGCATCCCCAGGTGCTGGAGGGGTTGATGGAAATCGCCCGTATCCAGAGCAGCGAATCGTCTAACGCGATTGAGCACATCACGGCTCCCGCTGAGCGGATCGCAGAACTCGTACAGGACAAGACGACGCCCAAGAATCGCCCTGAGGAGGAGATCGCTGGATATCGGAAGGTGCTCGACATGATCCATGCGAGTGCCGACCACATCCCAATCAAGCCGTCCGTCGTCCAGCAATTTCATCGAGACCTGTATGCCTTCACCGCGACTCCTGGCGGCCACTTCAAGAATTCGCAGAACGAGGTTGCCAGGTTCGGTAGGGATGGGAAGAAGATCGAGGTCATCTTTGAGGGGACCCCTCCCTTCGAGACGCCGGGTGCGATGGACGAGTTGCACGAGCGATTCGCCGAGGCGATCGTAGAGCGCAAGCATTCCCCTCTTCTTCTCTCAGGCGCTTACGTCTTCGACTTCCTAATGATCCATCCGTTCAATGATGGAAACGGTCGGTTGTCTCGCCTCCTGACCCTTCTCCTTCTGTATCGCTCCGGCCATGAAATCGGTCGCTTCATCAGCCTTGAGAGGTTGGTCGAGGAGAGCAAGGAGACTTACTACGAGAGCCTTGAGAGATCGACCAGAGGATGGGCCATCGGCGAGCACGACATCTGGCCGTGGCTCAACTACTTCCTTGGGATTCTCAGTGCTGCATACAAGGAATTCGAAGAGCGAGCAGGTGAGATCAAGAGCGGGCGCGGCTCGAAGGCCAAGCGCATCAGGCGGTTTGTCCAGTCCCACTCTTCTGAGTCATTTACCTTCGACGAGATTCAGCGGGCGCTTCCAGATATCAGCGCCGATCACATTCGTACCGAGCTGCGCAAGCTCAGAGACGCGGACATCGTCAGGTCTCCGGGTCGCGGTCGCAAGAAATGGCAACGGCTTCCATGAGGGCCCTGGTCTTCTCCGACACTCCAACCCGCTAAACGGGGGCCCGGACCTTCCGGCCGGGCCCCGTGCCGCTACTTGATGAAGAGCATCTCCTCGTACTTCGGCAGCGGCCAGAAGTCGTCGGCGACGACCTTCTCCAGCTTGTCGGCCGCCTCGCGCACCTTCGCCATCGCCGCCAGCTGGTTGTCGCGGGCGTAGGTGGCCAGCTCCAGGCCCTCGAGGTCATCCGGGTAGGCGTTGGCCGCTTTCAGCTCGCCGAGCCCGGCGACCAGCTCGTCGACCAGCTCGCGGGCCTCGCCCTCGAGACTGGAGACGCCGGCCTCGGCGATCAGCGCCAGGTGGCGCAGCCCGGCCGGGAGCAGCATCGTCTGGGCGATCGAGAAGGTCTCCTCGGCCTCGATGTTGGCCCGGATCGCGTACTGCTCGACCCAGACCTCGTAGCGAGACTCGAGCTCGCGCTTGTTCAGCACGTTGTACTTCTCGAAGGCCTCGACGGTGCTGCCGGCGAGGACCTCGGGCAGGGCGTCGGGCGTCGTCTTCAGGTTCTTCAGCCCGCGCTGCTCGGCCTCGGTGTGCCACTCGTCGGAGTAGTTGTCGCCGCTGAAGCAGACCCGCTTGTTGGCCAGGTAGCTCTCTTTGACGATCGCCATCACGGCCTCGGGCATGCCGGCGCCGCTGCCGAGCTTCTCCTCCAGCTTGCCGGCCAGCTCGTCGATCGCCTCGGCGGCGATCGTGTTGAGGACCGTGTTGGGGAAGGCGAGCGACATGCTCGACCCCAGCGCCCGGAACTCGAATTTGTTGCCGGTGAAGGCGAACGGCGAGGTGCGGTTGCGGTCGCCGCCGTCGAGCGGCAGCGGCGGCAGCACCGACGATCCCAGGTCGAGGAAGGAGGCGGGCGTGTTGGGGTCGCCCTCACCGCTGGCGATCGCCTCGAAGACCTTGTCGAGTTCGGCCCCGAGGAAGATCGAGATGATCGCCGGCGGCGCCTCGTTGGCCCCGAGCCGGTGGTCCTGGCCGATGTTGGCGACCGAGGCGCGCAGCAGGCCCTGGTGTTTGTTGACCGCCTGGATCACCGCCGTGCAGAAGAACAGGAAGTGGATGTTGTCCTCCGGCGTGTCGCCCGGGTTGAGCAGGTTGGAGCCGGTGTCGGTCCCCATCGACCAGTTGTTGTGCTTGCCGGAGCCGTTGACGCCGGCAAACGGCTTCTCGTGCAGGAGGCAGACGAAGCCGTAACGGCGGGCGACGTTCTCCAGCGTCTGCATCAGCAACTGCTGGTGGTCGGAGCCGACGTTGGAGTTCTCGAACATCGGCGCGATCTCGTACTGCGCCGGCGCGACCTCGTTGTGGCGGGTCTTGACCGGGATGCCGAGCTTCTTCATCTCCAGTTCGGACTCCATCATGAAGGCCAGCACCCGCTCCGGGATCGAGCCGAAGTAGTGGTCGTCGAGCTCGTGCCCCTTCGGCGGCTTGGCGCCGAACAGGGTGCGCCCGGTGCTGATCAGGTCGGGCCGCTCGAAGAAGTACTGCTCGTCGATCAGGAAGTACTCCTGCTCAGGGCCGACCGTGGTGAAGACTCGCTGGCTCTGCTCGTCGCCGAGCAGGCGCAGCGCCTTGATCGCCGAGCGCGAAAGCGCGTCCATCGAGCGCAGCAGCGGGATCTTCGCGTCCAGCGCCTCGCCGGTCCAGGAGGCGAAGGCGGTCGGGATGCAGAGCAGCGTCCCGTTCGGGTTCTCGAGGATGAAAGCGGGGCTGGTCGGGTCCCAGGCGGTATAGCCGCGGGCCTCGAAGGTGGCGCGGAGGCCGCCGGTGGGGAAGGAGGAGGCGTCGGGCTCGCCCTGGATCAGCTCCTTGCCGGAGAAGCCGGCGAGCATCTTGCCGTCGCCGGAGGGCTCGAAGAAGGAGTCGTGCTTCTCGGCGGTCGAGCCGGTCAGCGGCTGGAACATGTGGGTGTAGTGGGTGGCGCCGTTCTCCAGAGCCCAGTCCTTCATCGCCTCGGCGACGGCGTCAGCGAGGGTCGGGTCGAGGGCCTCGCCATCCTTCAGCGTCGCCTGCAGCTTCTCGAAGACGTCCTGCGGCAGCCGCTCGCGCTGCACGTCGACGGAGAAGACGTTGGCGCCGAAGGCTTCGTTCTCGGGAAGGGTCAGGTCGGGCGCGCCGAGAGCCCCTCCGTTGGAGCTCCACTGCGCTGCGGTCACATTCTGCTGGCGGATACGGGTCATCTCTGGCTGGTCCCTCGCTTGGCTGGCGCCCGTGCCCCCGGGCGCGTCTTTTCTCAGTCTTTAGCCCATTGGAAGGGCAAAAGCAGCCTAATGGGAAGCCAATCGAGCCGTCTTGTACCGCCGTACAACTTTTGCGGGGACGGGCTTATCCCACCTGGAGAAGCCGGACGCTATACGCCGCCTACAGAAGCGACGAACGGAGGCATTAAGAGCCGCTCAGGGCCGCTTGCGAAGGATGTGCAGGTCGCCGACCGGCTCGAAGCCGAGCTTCGAATACATCAGCTGTGGCCAGTCGGCCCCGTCGGCGACGAGGAAGATGACCTCGGGGTCGGCGGCGCGGGCCTCGGCGAGGGCGGCGAGGACGACTGCTTGAGCGAGGCCGCGCTCGCGGGCTCGCTCCAGGGTGGCGACGTCCTCGACCTGCTGGATGCCGTCGCCGCTCAGCAGGCGACAGGCGGCGGCGGGGCCGGCGGGGCCGTCGGCGACGAACCAGCGGTCGCCGCCGGCATCGCCGTAGCGGGCCTCCATCTCCAGTAGTTGGTCGAGGGTCTCCTCGAGGCGCGCGATCCCAGGCGGCATCGACTCGCGGCTGAGCTCGCGGCGCAGCGGCAGGATCTCGGCCAGGGTCGCCTCGCGGACCTCGATCGCGCCGCGCCGGCCGCTGTCGCCGCGCCAGGTCATGTAACGGCCGAGCTCGACTTCCCAGCCCGGCATCGCCTCGAACTCGGGCGCCAACCGCCGCCCGTCGGCTTCGTCGCAGAGGACGATCGTGCGGTGCTCGAAGCCGGCGCCACCCAGCACCCGATCGCCAAGGCCGATCGCCTCTGCCGCGCTGAGCCCGGTCTGCTCGATCGCGATCCAGCTGTTGTCCCAGATCAGCGGCTGACTGGGGCAGAGGAAGGACGTTCCCCAGTCCTCCTCGACGACCTCGTCGCTGACCTGGCGGTCGAGGCCGATCTCGAAGTCGAGCAGGCGGCGGCGCACCGAGGCGTCTATCTCCATTGCTACGACGCTATCGATAGCCTGCGGCGGCGGCCGAAGGCCGCACCGCAAAGCCAAACTTCCGGAGGGACCTACTCGCATGTTCGTTTCCAAGGCCGCCGTCGTCGGCGGAGGCACCATGGGCGGTGAGATCGCCCAGGCGATCGCCGCTGCCGACATCCCAGTCGTCGTCAAGGACATCGACCAGAAGTTCGTCGATGCCGCTGTCGAGAAGGCCCGCGCGGTCACCGAGGGCCAGCTCGGCCGCCTGGTCAAGAAGGAGAAGCTGACTCAGGAGCAGGCCGATGCCCGCCTGGCCGAGGTGATGGGCCTGATCACCGGCACGACCAGCTACGCCGAGTTTGGCGACGTTGACTT
This sequence comes from Solirubrobacterales bacterium, assembly GCA_036009365.1. Taxonomy (GTDB): domain Bacteria; phylum Actinomycetota; class Thermoleophilia; order Solirubrobacterales; family 70-9; genus VAYN01. Next base: position 13,870 of record DASYLY010000063.1, on the reverse strand, counting down.
CGTCGTCGAGGCGGTGCCGGAGAAGATGGAGATCAAGCAGTCCGTCTTCCGCGAGATCGACGCAGCCACCCCCGGCCACGCGATCCTCTCCTCCAACACCTCCTCGCTCTCGATCACCGAGATCGGCGAAGCGACCCTGCGCGCCGACAAGGTCGTCGGCTTCCACTTCTTCTACCCGGCCTCGGTGATGCCGCTGGTCGAGGTGATCGTCGGCGAGGACACCTCGCAGGAGACCGCCACCGCCGCTTACAACTTTGCCCAGGCGATCAAGAAGCAGCCGATCGTCTGCGGCGAGGTGCCCGGCTTCGTCGTCAACCGCATCCTGATGGCGACGATCGGCGAGATCTGGCGCGCCCAGGAAGACGGCGGCCTCTCGCTGAAGGCAATCGACGAGGCGATCGCCGGCGCCAACGTGGCGCCGATGGGGCCGTTCTTCCTCACCGACCTGCTCGGCCTCGACACCGTCCTGCACGTCGCCGAGCACCTCAACGACTCCTACGGCGAGAGCTTCTACGTCCACCAGGGGCTGAAGCAGCTGGTCGCCGACGGCAAGCTCGGCGCCAAGAGCGGCGGCGAGGGCTTCTTCAGGGACGGCGAGCAAACCGTTCCGGGCGACGCTGACCCCGACGGCGAGGAACTGGTGGCGATGTTCACCTGCCGGGCCCTGATCGAGGCCTGTCTGCTGGTCGAGGAGGGGATCTGCTCGGTCCGCGACATCGACCTCGGGATGATGGCCGGCGCCGGGCTCGACCCGCGCCGCGGCCTGCTGCCACCGTTCTGGAAAGCCGACGTCGAGGGCCTCGACACGGTGCTGGAGCGGATGGAGCAGCTGGAGGAGAAGCACGGCGAGCGCTTCGCTACGCCGATCACCCTGAAGCGCCTCGTCGCCCAGGGCCGCCTCGGCCTCAAATCGGGCCAGGGCTTCTACGCCTACCCGCAGGCCGACGAGGGTGAGCAGGCGGAGACGGTGAAGCTGGAGACCCGCGGCGACGTCGCGATTGCCTGGCTCGCCAACCTGCCGATGAACGCAATCTCCCCCGACGTGATCCGCGACCTGAAGACGGTCTGGGAGAAGGTCAACGCCTCCGGCGAGGTCGGCGCGATGGTGATCGCCTCCTCGGTACCGGTCGTCTTCTCGGCCGGTGCCGACATCAAGGCCTTCACCCAGATGGACGAGTCGAGCGGGGCGGAGCTGATCAATACCGCCCATGCCCTGCTGCGCGAGTTCGAGACCTCGCGGGTGGTGACGATCGCCGCCGTCAACTCGATCGCCTTCGGTGGCGGTTGCGAGGTGGCGATGGCCTGCGACGTGCGGATCGCGGCCGAGGCGGCCGTCTTCGGCCAGCCGGAGATCAAGCTGGGGATCATCCCCGGCTTCGGCGGCACCCAGCGGCTGCCGCGCCTGGTCGGCGCCAACAAGGCGCTGGAGATGAACCTGGTCGGCGACGCGATCCTCTCCGAGGAGGCGCTGGAACTGGGCCTCGTCAACCGCGTCGTCCCCGACCACGAGTTGTTCGAGACGGCGCTGATGTGGGGCCGCAAGCTGGCTGCCCAGGCGCCGCTGGCGAAGGAGCAGATCAAGACGGTCTCCGCCAAGGGCGAACTCGACGACGGCATTGAGGCTGAGAAGGCCGGCTTTGCCGCCGCCTTCCAAAGCGAGGACGCCAAAGAGGGCATCGGCGCCTTCCTCGGCAAGCGGACGCCGCAGTGGAGCGGCAAGTAGCGACAGACACCGGCAGCAGGGCGGCGCAGCTGGCAGAGCTGCTCGCCGCGTCGTCCTGCACTGCCGTTCTGACCGGCGCCGGCGTCTCGGTTCCCTCGGGGATCCCGGACTTCCGCACGCCGGAGACGGGGCTGTGGGCGAACGTCGATCCGATCGAGGTCGCCCATATCGACGTCTTCGAGCGCGACCCGGTTCGGTTCTGGTCCTACTACCGGCCGCGCTTCCACTCGCTTGGTGACAAAGAGCCGAACGCGGCTCATGAGGCGCTGGCCGAGCTGGAGCGGCGTGGGCTGATCGAGGGCGTGATCACCCAGAACATCGACCGCCTGCATCGCGCCGCCGGTTCCGAGAACGTGATCGAGATGCACGGCTCGATCGAGACCTCGACCTGCCTTGACTGTCAGGCCAGCTTCGGGATCGAGCAGGTCGACGAGCTCTTCGATGCCGAGGGGGTCGCGATCTGCACGGGCTGTGAGGGCGCCGTCAAACCCGACGTCGTCCTCTTCGGCGAGATGCTGCCGGCGGAGGCGATGGCACGGGCCCAGCGCCTGGCCGAAGAGGCTGAGCTGATGCTCTGTATCGGCTCCTCGCTCGCCGTTCACCCAGTCTCCGGGCTGCCGCAGATGACGCTCTCCCATGGCGGTCGACTGGCGATCGTCACCAAGGGACCGACTCCCTATGACGCTGACGCCGAGTTGAAGCTCGAGGGCGAGGTCGATGCCGAGCTGGGCGCCGTCCTCGCGGCTCTAGGCGAGTGATGGCGACTCCCGAGTCCCTGAGCCTGCCCGATGCCGTCGTCTTCGACAATGACGGCTTGCTGCTCGACACCGAGTCGGTCTGGACCCGCGCCGAGCAGGACCTCTTCGAGCGCCGCGGCACCGAGTTCACGCCGGCCGACAAGCGCGAGCTGGTCGGCACCTCGGCCGAGATCGCCGGCGCCGTCCTGGAACGTCGCCTCGCCGAGCCCGGCTGCGCCGCGGAGCTGATCGAGGAGCTCAACGCCCTGGTCGTCGCCGAGCTCGAGCACGGCGTCGAGGCGATGCTCGGCGCCCGCGAGCTCCTGGAGACCCTGAAAGACCGAGGAACCCCGATCGGCCTCGTCTCCAACTCACCCCTGATCTTCGTCCGCCGCTCCCTCCAGATCGTCGGCTTCGCCAACATCTTCGACGTCGTCCTCAGTGCCCACGAGGTGGCCGCCCCAAAGCCGGCCCCCGACCCCTACCTAGAGGCCTGCAACCGTCTCGGCGTCCAGCCCGGCCCCGCGGTAGTCGCCCTGGAGGACTCCCCAACCGGCGTAGCCGCCGCCCGCGCCGCCGGCCTAACCGTGATCGGCATCCCCTCGATCGAGGGAGTCCCCCTCGAAGAAGCTCACCACCTCGCCGAGTCCCTGGCGGACTCCGTCGTCGCTCGCCAGCTCTTGCTCTAGGCGTGGGGAGGGGAGGGATTGGGTGTCCCTACCGCTTCGCTGGGTTTTTCGCCGGAAGCAAAGCCGCCGTCCGAGACAGTGAGCTGTGCGAAAAACATGACGCCGCTCGCGGCAGGGACACCCAATCCCCCCCAACGGCACGCGCTCTTGCTTCGCCTAGCGGCCCCGGGCGGCCGCTAGGCCTCCAAGCTAACACCAGCTTCCAACCTCGCGGCAGGCGCCGCCAATCCGCATGGGCTCGCGACCACGGGCTCCGTGGTTCGAAGGACCTGAGCTACCGAGTGGAGGAGTTGTGTGCCACTGCCGCAAGCGGCGTCATGTTTTTCGCACAGCAGAGAATGCTCGGACGGCGGCATCGTCGTCAGCGAAAAACCCAGCGAAGCGGGAGTGGCACACAACTCCTCTCACCCGCGGTGCAGGAAAGAGCTAACCTTCAGGTCGAAGGTTAGGGATAGCCTTATTCCCGCAGCACCCGCCTGCGTCGCAGCACTCGCTCGCAAATCTCCAGCAGCTCCCGCACGCTGGTAGCTGCCTCGGCACCAAGATCACCTTGCAGCGCCACGTTGGCCGCCTCGCCGGCCTCGCTGCGCCGCTCGTGGAGGAGGCCCATGTCGCGGTCGTGCTCGGGATCGGTCAAGGCGTCCTTGAGCTCGACCAGCAGTGCCTCGAGGCCAACTCGCAACTGCAGAGCGGCCTCGCGCTCGCGGCCGGCGTCGAGGTCGCCACGGGCGCGCAGCAGCATTCCCTCGCAGACGTCGATTCGCGCGCGGCCGCCGAGCACGGCGGCGATTCGTTCCTGTGGGCGCAGCTCTTCGTCGCGCCGCCGTCGCCGCGAGAGGCCACTGGCCCGGGCGTCGACGTTGCGGGCGTCCGTGAAGCGGCCGGCAGCGAGCTCGTCGCCGCTGCCGTAGCCGATTCGTGCCGCGGCGGCTGCCTCGGGCTGTAACTCGGCCACGTAGGGGTCGACGTTCGCGGCCGACTGCGCGTAGAGGGCGCGGTTGAGGACCGCGACGCCCTCGAGGAGGAGGACGTCGATTGTCTCCTCGGCCTCGACCGCCTCGTCCAGCCAGCGCACCGCTGCCTGCGCGGAGTCAAAGGGGGCGAAGGCGCGGATCGCGGTAACGCGGGTCAGCGGTAGGGGCTGCGGCTCGGTACCGGACTCGGCGCGCTGCGGACGCCGCCGCCGTCGCAGTGGTGGTGGGGGGGCCCCCAGCGTCTGCAGTACCAGCACGCTCTCCTGCTCACCGTCGCGGGCCAGGTAGCGACCGTCGGCGACGGCGAGCCGGCCGGCGAAGTCGAACTGGGCAAATCCGAAGAGAGGTGCCAGGAGAGCCGGGACTCTAGGACTAGTTGTCGCCCTGAGGCGCGCTGCCGGCGGTCATGCCGCCGTCGCCGGCCTTGCCTTTGCTCTCGGCCGGCAGCGAGGAGTCCGAGGGCGTGGTCGGCACGTCCGGGTTATCGATCTCGCCGAGGCGGCCGATCAGCCGCTGCCACTGGTCCGGCTTGAGCAGAGCGAACTGTTCGCCCGGCAGGCCGTCGCCGTCGGGGCTGTAGCCGACGTGGACGTGGTCGTAATGGTCGGCCAGCGCGAAGCTGGTGGAGCCAGGCAGATCCTCGAGTGAGATCAGCTGATGGGGGTGCATCGTCCCCTGCAGCTGCAGGATGTCGTGAAGTATCTGGTCGGTGATTGAGCCCGGGCCTTGGTTGCCGGTGACCGGGATCCCGTTGATGACGGGGATATCAACGGCGTCGCCGGTGGTGTGCTCGGAGACGTAGCCGGAGGCGGAGTAGACGCTGTGGCCGCACCTCAGCGAGGTGACGGTCATCGTGTAGCCCTTCGAGCGCAGGTAGGCGAGCATCGCCAGGACACGGCGGTCGATCTGCCCGGTGCCGATGTCTTCGCGCCCGCAGGGATAGATCTCCAGGCCCTTGTCGGCGAGGACCCGTTTGATCAGCGCCTCCTTGGAGAGCAGCAGGACGCCGGCGCCGCTGAGCCGTGCGGCGAAGGGATTCTTGCCCTCGGCCCGGTAGATCGCCGTCGCCTCGAGCAGTTTCCAGCCGTCGAGGATTGGCTTTGGGTCGATCTGCGGGGCGCCGCGGCCGGCCGGCCGGATCGAGAAATTGATGTGGGGGTCGACGCCATCAGCGCCGGCGCCGGTCCGTGCCAGCACGGTGCCGGCAATCACTTTCGAGCCAATCCGCAGCGAGCCATCGGTGGAGATCGTTTCGGCGGCGGCGCTGTCGATCGAGCCACCCTCGGGCTTAGTTGCCTGCTCTGCCGCCCGCTCCGGCAGCGCGTAGAGGCGTGGCCGCAGGTCCTGACTGTCGACCGGCACCCGTTTCTCTTTGCCGGTCGGCATTACCACCAGCCGCTCGTCGCGGACGATCTTGCCTAGTTCGGCATAGGTGTAGCGGTTGCCGTAGGTGTCTTCGAGGACGACGAACTTGCCGAGCTTCGGCGAGCTGCCCGACTTGCGGATGACCCCGTCGTTGACGGCGACGACCGGCGATCCCTCGGCGGCGAAGATGTTGATGCCGCGCCGGGTGGGGGAGGAGGAGATGACTTCGGCGGCGTTGCCGTACTCCTCGCTGCTGCCGGGCTGCGAGCGCTTCAGCGCCGCCCGGGCCGAGATGTCGTCGGCGTAGCGGGCGTCGGCGGCGATCGGGAAGTGGGCGCCCTCGGTAAGACCGGTCAGGGAGCTGACCAGGTCGGTGGGGAGCTTGCCATAGGCCCGCGCGTAGAGCAGTACCTCCTGGACGTACCAGTCGGCGTGGTTGTAAGCGAAGATCGCGTCGTAGAGGTCGTCGGCGCCGCCGGCGGCCTTCAGGTAACTGGCCGCGGCGCAGATCGCGTCGACCGGGTTATAGGGGTCCTTGCGTCCGTCGCCGTTGGCGTCGAGCCCATACATCTCCCAGCTGGAAGGGATGAACTGCATCCATCCCATCGCGCCGGCGCTGGAGACGTTGAGGTTGGTCCCGAAGGCGGTCTCAATTTTGTTGATCGAGGCGAGCACCTCCCAGGGAATCCCGTACTCGGTTCCGCAGGCCTGGTAGATCGGCAGCAGGAAGGGCGGGATCTCGAACGAGTCGATGACGAAATTGGGAACGCCGATCGGCGCCGGGCCGAAAGGCGCGATCGTCACCGACGGGTTGGTCGCGGTGGGAGTGCCGCCGTCGCTGAAGTGGGTGCCGCCGTCGTTGCCTTCCTCGTCGAGGGGCTGGTCGCCGCCGGTCGCCGGCGGTGCGGTGACCGCGCCGCCGTTGCCACCGCCACCGCTGGCGTCGCCGAGGCTTTCGTTGCGGGTTGCGCCATTACCCTCAACCTGAGCTTTAGCCCCGTCGATCGCGGTGCCTTCCTGCACGCCGCCGCTATCGCCCGGGACTTGAGCAGGTGCGGGTGAAGCTGGAGTAGGGCTCGTCGGGGAGGGGACCGAGGCGCCAGCGCTCGGCACTGGTTCCTCGCTGATGTCCTGCGGCGTGATGCAGACCGGGTCGGCGAGATCGATCAGGCCGTCACTGTCGTCGTCAATGCCGTTCGAGCAGGCGGGCGCCTGCAGGGTCGGGACCGCGGTGGTGGCCGCCGGCGCGCTTTCGGCGAGCGAATCGGCGCCGGCCATGCCGACACCCAGCGCCGTCACTGCGGCGAAGCTAAGTAGCGCAACGATCAGTGCGAGCTTGTTTCTCATCCCAAGGCGCCTCTATGCCTATTGCCACGGACGGTGGAACCTCGTCCACGCCCTCCCCGCGCAACAGGCAGGGTCACGCTACCCGTTCCCCCACGGGCTCGCAACGACTCGCGCCGCCCCCAACATGGACTTAATCAACGTTGACTTCATGCCTGCGACCGCGCAGGCTTTCAGGTTGCCCGGATGTGCTGGTTAAGCTGCCGTAAACGGCGTCGAAAGGTTGGGGGTATCAAGCGTGGAGCGCGAGGATCAGGATGGATTGCGGGCTCGCAGCGAGCAGGCACTGGGTGAGTTGGCGCAGGCGCTGATCGACAACCCCACCCTTCACAATGCGATCTCGGCGGCTTTCGGTGCGCGTGAGAAGGCCCTGGAGGCTCAGCAGGCCGCGATGGGTGCCCTCAATCTCGCCTTTGCCAGCGATGTCGAGCGCCTGGAGCGGCGTTTGCGCTCGTTTTCGCAGCGACTCGAGGATGCCGAGGAGCAGGTCGACGATCTCACCCGAGAGCTGGCCGCGATGCGCCGTAAGGCCGCTTCCAAGGGTAAGGCCTAACCCTCGACCTTAGGCTGAGAGTACGGTCGCGGCGGCGGCTCCGGCTCGTTTCGCCGCGGCCGCCAACGCTTCGTCGTCGGCGGTTTCGCCAGCCGCGCTTTCGGCGACGACGAGAATCGCCGCGACCGTCACCCCCTTGCGCTCGCCCGTTGCCAGCAGGGCCGCCGTCTGCATGTCGACCGCATCGACGCCGTCGCTGTATTCCCCCGCCGCCGCGCTGTCGCTTTCGTGCAGGAAATCGAGGCTGGCGACGATGGCTGGTCGGATCGCCCGCCCGCCCCCGAGCTCCTTGCGCAGCTGGCCGGTCAGCCTGGTGTCAGTCAGGAGGGTGTCGCCATGACGGCCGGCGCCCCAGGGGCGGGCCTCGAGGACAGCGAGCAGATCGCCGGGCTCCGGCTCCGGCTCGATCGCGGCGCAAGTGCCGATTCGGACCGCCCGTCGCACCCCGAGCTCGGCCAGGTCGGCGAGGACAAGCGCCGCGCTCGGACCTCCCATCCCGGTCGACTGGATCGTTAGGGCCTGGCTGCTCGGCGCCGTCCCCGTGTAGCCCCAGAGGCCGCGGGCGTGGTTGCACATCTTTGGCTGCTCGAGCAGCTCCTGAGCCAGCAGCAGCGCCCGGCCGGGGTCGCCGACCAGGATCGCCTCAGCGGCGACTGAGTGAGTGGGGCGGAGTCGGGACGGCATCGTCGGCCGACCCTATTGCGCCATAGTCGGCGTCGGCGTCGGCGCCGTTGCCGTTGGCCGCCTCCGGCTCGGCTACCTGTTCTCCATCGGTCGCAAGCGACGCCTCGTGGGCGGCGATCGCACGGCGCAGTTCGCGCTTGCGCATCCACTCGGCGGCGAAGTAGCTGCCGATCACGAAGCAGAAGGCGAGCAGCTGGGCGGTCAGCGTCTCCACCGTCGGGTAGACGCCCAGCCAGGTCCCCATCCAGAGCGGCAGTTCGACGTCGATCGGGTGGATTGGCAGCCAGCCGACGCCCTGCATCGTCCGCGCCGTGTTGCCGACCAGGACGACGAGGACGAGAGCGATCAGCACCCCGGTAGCGACCAGCATCTTCTTATAGGGGAGCTTGCGCTCGAGGGTGAAGGTGAGGGCGCCGACGATCCCCGTCAACACCAGGCCAAGCGAGACCCCGGCCAGGACGACCCCGGTGCCGGAGCTGAGTTGCAGGGCCTGCAGGAAGAGAACGGTCTCGAACCCCTCCCGGAAGACGCTGGTGAAGCCGAGCGTGTAGAGCCCGGCGACGGTCGCCGCTCCGGCGCCGGCTGCCAGCGCCGCTCCGGTCAGGACCTTGCCGCGCTCACGGTGGCCCTTGATCCACTCGGTCCAGTAGACGCGGTGGAAGAACCAGTTCATGACCAGCAGCAGGACGGCGATCGCGACGATCCCGACCACCGCCTCGAGTTTCTCCCCGTACTGCGCAAGCGAGTCGAGCAGCAGGAGCCCCAGTACGAACATCAGCATGCTGGCCGGGATCGCCAGCAGGGCGCCGCGGTAGATCGGTCGTCGCAGCGGCGCCCGCGGGCCAATCATGCTGGCGGTGATCGCGGCCAGGATCAGGATCGCCTCCAGCCCCTCGCGGAAGACGATCAGGGCCGAGTTGGTGATCGTCGTCAGGGCGCTGGCGCCGTCACCGGTCAGCGCCCGCGCGTCGGCGAGCTTTTCGTCGAGGTCGAGCCGCGTTTCGCGGATTTCGCTCAGCGGCGCGTTGCGGGCGACCAGCTCGGCCAACCCGGCATCGCCGCTCGCCCCGTACCAGATCAGCCCCTCGATCTCGAGCGCCATCTGGGTGTCGAAGGCGCGCAGCTTCAGCTCTGGCCCGAACTCGAAGAAGCCGTAGGCGGCCAACCTCGCCTGCTCGGCCTGCTGGTACTGGCCGGCCCCGGCGGCGGCTTCGAGCTGGTCGAGGGAGATGTCGACGAGTTCGTAGTCGGCTTCGTCGCTGGGCTCGGTCCACTCCTCCGGGGCGATCTGTTCAAAAGCGTCCGATGCCCTGTCGCGGGCAGCGTCGAGCTCCTCCTGGGGTGCGACGGAAACACCCTGCTGGGCGTTGTCGACGTCCTCGCGCAGGAGGGCGAAGGCGGTCTTGATCCGCTCCACCGCCTCCCGGTCGCGCTCGAGCAGGACCGGCTCGAGGTCGGAGAAGGCGGCTTCGACGCCGTCCATGAAGGCGACACCCTCCTGGACCTCGAATGCAGCCGTCACCCGGCTGTCCGTCGTGCCCTTGTCGTACTCCTTTGGCACCAGGTCGAGGAAGCGAGTCAGCTGGCTGGCCCGATTGACCTGCTCGTCGGGCGTGAGGGGAGCCGCGGTGAATCCCTCGAGGTCGGCTTCGACCCGCTTGCGGGCCGCTTCGTAGGCGCCGCGGTCGCCGTTCTCCGCAGCGGTGGCGAGCTGCTCGACGTCGCGCCCGGTCCGGCGCCGCTCGGCTGCGCCGCGCTGCTCGCCGTACTCGGCCCCGATCGCCAGCCAGTAGCCGCGCACCGTCGCCCCGGTTTCCGCGAAGCGGCCCCCGAAGCCGCGCTCGGCGGCCTGGGTCGCTTCGTCGAGGTTAGTCATCAAGCGGGCCTGGAAGGTGTCGAGCAGGTCCTTTTCGATCTGGACCACGGCCTCGTGGCGACTGATCTCCCGGCTCGCCAGCTGCTGCAGGGCGGCAGTCGCGTTGACGCCCGGCCTGGTGAAGCGGGTGGTCTGGCGGAAGTCGCGTATCTGCAGCCAGCTTCGCGCCGCAGCGGCGTCGCCGTGGCCCGCCGCGGCGATCGCGACGGCCATGGCGCCGCGGCGCAGGGCCGAGACGATTTGTCCCCGCGCCGCTGCCAGGGCCACTTCGTCGAGGTCGGCCGCGGCCATCTTGGCGGCACGCAGCGAGGCTTCGATTTCGCGCAGCTCCCGCTCCGCCTCCGCCTCCAGGCCGCGACGTAGGGGCCCGCTCAGTCCCGTCTCGGCGGCCGCCACCGCCCGGCCGCTCCGTTCGCCGAAGAGCAGCTGCGTTTGCGCCTCGAAGAGATCGGCGCGGATCCCGTCCGCGCTCTGCCAGGGCGGCTCGGCGGCAGCGGCGGCAGGGCCGAGGGCAGAGAAACCGAAGGCCACCATGGCGACGAGCGTCGCGATGGTGGCCTTGACGGCACTCGGACTGAGCGGCTGCCGCTGCGTAAGACCGCCCCCTCCCTAGCTTTCCTGTAGTTCGACTTCGAGCTGTTTGGCGGCCTGGGTCACCTGACCGGCTATCGCCTCGGCCTGTGCCTGGGCCTGAGCGCCGAGCGCATCGGCCTGCTTGGCGTTGAATTTCTCGCCCTCCGCCTCGCGGTCGCGCAGGTCGGCTGCGAACTCGACCAGGCTTGCCAGCTCCTTGCGGGTCTGCTTTGCCTGCTGGGGGTTCTCGGCCGCGATCATCGGTTCGATCCCGTCGTAGGTGACGAGGATGCCGCCGAGGATGTCGGCGATGTCGGAGAGGCGCGAGGTCGCGACGAAGCCGAGTTCCTCGGCGCCTTCACCGGCGATGAAGCGCGAGTTCTTCCAGGCCTCGAAGTACTCGCTCATGGTCGGGGTCATGACCACGATCGAGGTGAGCGCGTCGGATGGGGTCGGCTCGAACTCCTGCGCGTCGTCGTCGAGGCTCTGCGCCTGCGCGGCGAATTCGTCAAGCGTCGCCTTATATATCTGCGCGTCGGGAAGGCCCTCGCCGAACTCGACCTTGCCGTCGCCGTTGACGTCGGGCTCGACGCCCTTCGCCTCCAGGTCCGGGTTGGTCCCGTAGAGCGCCGTCTCGGTCAGGAAGAAGAGGTTGCCGGGCTGTTTGAGTTGCTGTCCGTCAGGCGTGGTCAGGCTGAACGAGACAGCGTCTTCGGGCGTCGAGGCATCCGAGCCGGCGTCGATGTCGACGTCGTACTGGGCCAGCCTCGGGACGCCGGCGACGATCCCCTCCATCTGCTCGTAGGCCGGGTTGGCGACGACGAAGACATCCTTCGAGTCGCCGAGGATCTTCTCCACCTCGGCGCCATGCTCGGCCAGCAGCCTCTCGTAATCGAAGTCAACCGACTCGGCCAGCGCGTAGTACTCGTCGGCGTTGGCCTTCAGCAGCTCGACCTGGTCGACGAGGTCGGCCGAGTGATCGGTCAGGTAGCCCTTGACCGGGGCCAGCTGCGCCGCGCTCGCCTCGCCACCGCTCGTTTCCTCGCTGTCGCTATCGCCACAGCCGGCGATCAGCGCGGCGAGGGTCAGTGCGGTAGCAGTGAGCGCCAGACGTGCCTTGGACTTCTTCAAATCAAGTGCCTCCTGATAAGGGGAGCCTACTTAGGGCTCCCTTAAAGACGGGACTTCGGCAACCCTAACTGAATCCGAGCGAAAGAGTCGGATTTACCCGAGGCAGGCGGTCTCCACTCGTGAGAAACGCCCCCCCGGGATTTCCTCCAGCCGTCTAAATACATCTCGCCGGGCTGAATTTACGGTGGCTGCGATCAGCAAAACCCGCGACCACCGCAGCCTGGGCTCGGTGGGCTAGGAGGAATGGTTCGATGAGAAAGAAGATGGGGATCGCCGTTGCGTTAACGGCGTTTGCCGCGCTGGTGCTGCCTGCGGCAGCCTCGGCGGAAACGGTGGCCGAAACGGTGGCCGGGAAGGCGACGGAGCTGGACATGGTCTGGGTCGCTGTCGCCTGCGTGCTGGTCTTTCTGATGCAGGCCGGCTTCATGTTCCTGGAGATCGGCTTCTCGAGGCAGAAGAACGCCGGTACCGGCGTTGCCAAGATCCTCGTCAACTTCGCGATCGTGACGATCGCCTGGTGGGCTCTCGGATACGGCGTCGCGGAAGGTGGCGGCAACGACTTCTTCGGGACCAGCGGCTTCTTCTTCCACTTCGACCAGGTGGTCGGCCAAGGTGAAGAAGCGTTCAACGTAGCCGGTTCCGACGCGATGCTGATGCTCTACGGGCTGGCTTTCTGCGCCGTTTCGCTGGCGATCGTCTGGGGGACGACCCTGGAGCGGATCAAGTTCGGCGCCTATGTGATCTACGCGATCGTCTTCGGCGCGGTGATCTACCCGCTGATCGCGCACGCGGTCTGGGGCGGCGGTCTGTTGTCAGACATCGGCGGCAAGCCGGTGATGGACTTCGCCGGCTCCTCGGTGGTCCACCTGACCGGTGCGGTCGGTGCTCTAGCGGCGCTGCTGCTGCTTGGCCCGCGTATCGGTAAGTACGACGCCGACGGCAAGCCGCGGGCGATCCCCGGTCATTCGATGCCGCTGGTCGGCCTCGGCGTGATCATCCTCTGGATCGGCTGGTTCGGTTTCAACGGAGGCTCGACCTTCGAAACCGCCTCGTCGTTCTTCGGCGAGGTCATGCTCAACACCCAGTTGGCCGCGGCCGCCGGCGTGATTGGCGCCTCGCTCGCCGTCTGGCTGAAAAGCAGGACGCTCGACGTCGGCATGGCCGGCAACGGCGCGATCGCCGGCCTGGTCGGCATCACCGCCCCGTCGGGCTTCGTCGAGTACTGGGCGGCGCCGATCATCGGCTTCATCGCCGGTCTGATCGTCGTCTACGCGGTGCTGGCGATCGACAAGCTCCTCGACGACCCGGTCGGCGCCCTTTCCGCGCACGGCCTGGCCGGTATCTGGGGCACCCTCGCGGTCGGCATCTTTGCCTCGCCGCGGTTGATCGTCGAAGGAGCCGGGCCAGGCATCTGGTACGGGATCTTCGGCGACGCCTCGTTCAGCACGGCGATCGGCCAGCTGGGGGTCCAGGGTGTGGCCGTCGTCTTCACCTTCGTGGTCGTGTTTACGATCTCGATAGCCACGTTCGCGCTGATCAAGGCGACGATCGGGTTGCGGGTTCCGACCGAGGAGGAGGACGCCGGGCTGGACATCAGCTCGCACGGCATGTACGGGTACCCGGAGCAGTTCATCCCGCAGCCGGAGTACTCGACGGGAATGCCAAACACGATGGGCGGCGTCGCACCGGCACCGGTTGCGGCTCCCGCCCAGATGACCGCGACCGAGTCGCGCTAGGAGGCTGAACGCATGAAAAAGATAGAGGCGTTCATCCGCCACGAGGCGTTCGAGCCGATCCGGGCCGAGCTGCTCGACAAGGGGTTCCCCTCCCTGTCGATCATCGAGGCCAAGGGCTCCGGTCGCCAGAAAGGCATTGTCGAGCGCTACCGCGGCTCGACCCTCACCGTCAACGTCCGGCCGAAGCTGAAGCTGGAGGTCGTGGTCGAGGACAAAGACAAATCGATCGTCGTCGAGACGATCCTCAAACACGCCCGTACGGGCGAGGTCGGGGACGGCAAGATCTTCGTCCTGCCGGTCGAGGAAGCGATTCGCATCCGCACTGGTGAGGGGGGAGAGCCGGTGTTGCAGTTGCACGACGGGTCGGAAGTTCCCTCCTAGGCCAAGACGGCTGGTCCGGGGGAGGGGGAGCCGACCTCCTCCCCCGGGAGGCCGTTGCGCAGCAGATCGGAAGGGTAGTTCGAAGTTGTCAGCTCTTGAGCCTC
>DASYLY010000062.1:0-3225 GCA_036009365.1 Solirubrobacterales bacterium | reverse complement strand
CATCGAGAGGTGGTCGCCCAGGTCCAGCACGCACTGGTTCTGGAGCAGGACGTTTTTCACGCTCGAGCCCGAGAGGAAGGCTGAGGTGTAGGGCGTGACGACCTGGTCGTAGCGGGTCTGGATCACCGTGTAGTCAACTCCGGGGACGGTGTCGCCGCCGCTGTTCAGTTCGGCGAGGAATGCCGAGCCGACGATTTGCTCCTCGCAGGCCGGGCAGAGGGCGCCGGTGAACTGTGCGCCGCCGGGGAAGAAGCGGGCGAGTAGACCGATCCCGTCGACCGTGGTGCCGTGGTTCGAGGGCGAGAGGCCGACCAGGGTGTGAACCTCGGCCGCGCCGCCGAGGAACTTGAGGTAGTAGCGCGGCATCATCCCGCCTTGCGAGTGGCCGACGATGTCAACCTCGGCGGCTCCGGTCGCGGCGCGGACTTTGTCGACGAAGGCATTCAGTTCCTGCGCCGAGTTGCGGATCTCGCCGGTGCCGTAGACCCCGATCGCGCCGCTGCCGGCATAGGGGCCGTAGTTGAGGGCGAAGACGCAGTAGCCGTTGTTCTTCAGCAGCGGCGAGAGCGCCTGCCAGCTGTCGGACATGTCGGCGAAGGTGCCGTGGACGAGGACTACGGGCCGCGGGTGGGCGGCGCTCGGTTTGCAGCTCCAGTCGTTGGCGCCGGGCGGGCTCGCGGTCGGGCTGACATGGGCATAGCCGTAGACGCCGTTGTAGATCACCGGCAGGTCGGCGCTCGCGGCGCTCGCCCCCAGTCCGAGCATCGCCATGACAACCGCAAATACCGAGATGAAGCGTCGCATCGAAATCTCCTCTACCCGTGTGTCTACCAAAAAGTTACTATAAAGAAAATTGAGCTTTAGTGCTCTTGCTTGTTCTCAACGGGAGGAGAGAAATGAAGACGACGATCGATTTCCAACGGCTGCGGATCGGGTTGCTGGCGCTGGTCACCGCGGCGATGCTGCTCGCCGGCCTTGGCGGCAGCGCCGTGGCCGCCAATTACACCGCGCTCGGTGACTCCTACGCCGCCGGGCCACTGATCCCCAATCCGGTGCTGCCGCTCGGCTGTCTCAAGTCGAGCAACAACTACGCGCATCTGGCAGCGCCGGGGATTGGCCTGTCGCTGCGTGACGCGAGCTGCAGCGGGGCCAAGACCAATCACATGACTGAACCGCAGAACGTCGAACCCGACGGTCCGAACCCGCCGCAGTTCAACTCGCTCGACGCGAGCACGACGGTCGTTTCGCTGACGATCGGCGGCAACGACATCGGCTTCTCCGAAGTGGCGGAAAGCTGCATCACGGTCAACCCGTTCAGCCATCCCTGCCTCGACAAATACGACGCCGGCGGAGTCGACCAGCTGAAGGCGCGGATCGAAGCGACGGCGCCGAAAGTGGCGACGGTCCTGCAGGGAATCCACAGCCGCTCGCCGGCGGCGAAAATCTACGTCGTCAACTACCCGGCGATCTTCCCGGAGACCGGGTTCGGGTGCTGGCCGCAGATGCCGCTCGGGTTCTCCGACGTGCCCTACCTGCGCTCGACCGAGCAGCGGCTGAACTCGATGCTGGCGACGCAGGCCACGGCCAACGGAGCGACCCTGGTCAACTGGTACAACGCCAGCATCGGCCACGACGCCTGCAAGGGCACCTCGACCCGCTGGGTCGAACCGCTCGTGCCGACGACCCTCGCCGCCCCGATCCACCCGAACAAAGCGGGCATGGTCGGCGGCGCCAACGCATTGCTGGCGGCGGTGAAATAGTCGGCTTATGCGTATTGCCAGCCTCGTCCCCTCCGCGACCGAGATGCTGTTCGCGCTCGGCCTCGGGGGGGACGTGGTCGGCGTCACCCACGAGTGCGATTTCCCGGCTGAGGCGGCGTCCCTCCCCCACCTGACGGCGACGGTGCTGCCGGAGGGACTGAGCGCAGGCGAGATCGACGCGGCGGTGAAGCAGGTGGTCGGCGAAGGACGGGCGCTCTACAGCCTCGACGAGGATCTGCTGGCGGAGCTGTCACCGGAGCTGATCGTCACCCAAGCGGTCTGCGAGGTCTGCGCGGTGTCCTACGAGGACGTAGTCGCGGTGGCGGCGCGGCTGCCCGGCCGACCGCAGGTGGTGCAGCAGGACCCCAGCACCCTCGCGGAGGTGCTGGAGGACGTGACCAGGCTCGGCGCGGCCGCGGGCATCGGGGGGCGGGCGGGCGGGGTTCGTGCCGAGCTCGAAGGACGATTGGAGCGGGTCCGGGCGGCGGTCGAGGGAGCGGAGCGCCCGCGGGTGTTGGCGCTCGAGTGGCTCGACCCGCCCTTTCTCGGCGGCCACTGGGTGCCGGAGATGATCGAGATCGCCGGCGGCACCGACGTCGTTGGCAAGGCGGGGCAGAAGTCGCCGCAGGTGACCTGGGAGCAGCTCGGCGACCTCGATCCCGACGCCGTCATCGCGATGCCCTGCGGCTACTACCTCGACGACTCGCGAGCGCAGGCGCTCGCGCACGGGGAGCGCCTGGCAGCGCTCCGCGCCGGCCGGGCGTTCGCCGTCGACGCCGCCTCGAGCTTCTCGCGGCCGGGACCGCGCCTGGTCGACGGGGTCGAGCTGCTGGCCCACCTCTTCCACCCCAGCCGGGTTGGACCGCCGGCGGGGATCGGTTTCGCCGAGATGACGCTTTAGAGCTCCAGCTCGTAATAGAGCATCGAGGTGCCCTGCGGGCCTTCTTCGTTGGTGAAACCGAGTTTGGCGTAGAGGCCGCGGGCGGCGGTGTCGGTTTCGCCCGTGTTCAGCTCGATCCAGGCGGCATCGCGTTGGCGGCAGGTGGCGAGCACCGCGCGCATTAGCGCTTCTCCAATGCCCTGGCCGCGTAGTGGGGGAACCACGTAGAGCTCCTGCAGATAGGCCTCCTGCTGCTCGGTCCAGACCGAGGGCCGGAAACGCAACAGCGCCAGCCCGTCGGGGCCCTCCCCCGCCAGGAGGACCGTCATCTCGCCCTCGCGCAGCATCCGCTCCGCGTGCCGGGTCAGCTCCGGGGCCGGCGGCGTCTGCTCCTCGTACTCCTCGTTGAAGTCGTGCAGGAGGCGGGCGATCTCGGCGGCGTCCTCGACGGTCGCCGCGCGAATCTGTATCTCTGGGTCGGTCATGGCTCCCGCAACCGCCTACTGACTAGAACTCATACGAGCGCGCCTGCTGGTGGCGCTCGACCGCCAGCTGGACCAGGCGGTCGCAGAGGGGGGCGTAGTC
>DASYLY010000061.1:0-12168 GCA_036009365.1 Solirubrobacterales bacterium | reverse complement strand
GGAGCAGAAGTCGATCATCCGCTTCGAGAGCTCGTGGTCAGTCGTCTGCAGGTTGAGGATCACCGGCACCGCTCGTTTGAACTGGTCGGCGACCTGCTGGGCGTCGTTGAAGTTGCGCGGGATCACCAGGTGGACCTGGATGTCGGAGCCGCCGCCGTTGTCGACCGGGCGCAGCGTGCGGGTGCGCGAGGCGGCGATCGGCTCGTCGTCGGCGAAGATGTCGTCGATCTCGTCGCGGCGGGAGCGGCGCGAGGTCGGTAGGCGCCGTACAGGGGCGCTATCGCGCTCACGTTCGCGGCGAGCCTCGAAGACTTCCTCGGAGCCGGTCTCGGGCTCGAAGTCTTCCTCGTACTCGGGGCCGTAATCGTGATCCTCGGCGAGGCCGAAGTAGACGAGAGCTCTATGCCAAGTGTCGCGAAGGGCCATGGTTTACCGCTGTTTCGGCCCCACCGGGCCGACTCCTTTACGGATTTTGCCCAGGTTAGCGACGTTTCACACGAACAGCGCGGTTCCCAAGCGGATGATCGTCGCCCCCTCCTCGACCGCGACCGGCCAATCCTGCGAGGTTCCCATCGAGAGCCTAGACAAGCCGTGAGCCGCCGCCAGCTCGGCAAGACGGGCGAAGTAGGGTCGCGAAGCCTCCGGGTCCTGGCTGAACGGAGGCATCGTCATCAAGCCGCCGACGCGGACCGAGCAGCGCTCGATGAACCCGGCAAGGTCGGCGGGCGCGATCCCCGCCTTGCCCCCCTCGCCGGCGACGTTGACCTCGACCAGCACCTCGGTCTCGGGATCACCGTGGCGCTCCAGCTGCGCCAGCGCCGACTCACTGGCAACGGAATGGATCAAGCGGGCGATCGGCAGCAGCTGCTTTACCTTGCGGCTCTGCAGAGCGCCGATGAAGTCCCACTCGAAGGCGTCCCCCCAGCGCTCGTACTTGGCTGCGAAGTCCTGCTGGCGGTTCTCTCCCACCAGCTTCACCCCCGCCTCCGCCAGCATTCCCATCTCCTCCAGCGGCACGTACTTGGTGGCGACGAGGATTTCGACGCCGTCGCCGACCCGTTCCCCGACCCGCGCGAGGTTGGCGGCGACCTTGGCCGCCTCGATCCCGTGGATCAAGCCCGCCACCTCAGACCTTCCCCTCGAGCCAGACGAGACCGGCCTGACGACCGGTGCGGCCGGCGTCGCGACGGTGCGAGAAGAAGAGCTCGGACTCACAGCTGGTGCAGAGCCCGGCCGACTCGATCTGCTCGACGCCTGCTCGCGCCAGCAACCGCCGCGCGACCTCCGGCAGATCCAGGTGCCGGCCGGAACCGCTGACCGCGATTCCCTCCGGTCTAGTGACCGACCGGTCGGTCACTAGACCGTCCCCGAGATCGGCGAAAGCGGTGAGCACCTCGTCACCGACCTCGAAGCAGCAGGGGCCGATGCCGGGACCGATCGCCGCCGCAGTGGCGCCGATCGCCTCGACTCCCCTGGCGATGATGCCGGCGGCCAGACCACGCCAGCCGCAGTGCAGCATCACAGCGCCGCCGGGGCCGACCAGCGCCACCGGCAGGCAGTCAGCGACGAAGACGAGTGCCGCTAGGCCCGGCTCGGAGAGCACGTGGCCGTCGACTTTGAGGGGATCGGCATCCCGGTCCTCCTTAGTCCCGCTATCCGAGACAAAAGAGGACCGCGGCGGATCGGCATGGGTTGCCAACTCGGCACCGTGGACCTGCAGGCCAAAAGCGATCCGGCCAGGAGCGTGGCCCAGGGCCGCGGCAAGCCGCCTCCGGTTCTCTTCCACCGCTTCCGGGTCGTCGTCGGTGAGGACGCCGAGGTTGAGACTGTCGAACGGTGCTTCGCTGACCCCGCCGAGCCGAGTCGAGAAGGCAGCACGAGCGCCCGGCAGCTCCGCCTCGAGCCGGCGCACGCCGTCGGTTTCGCGCCACTCCATGCCGGTAAACAAAGCAGACGGGGCGTAGCTACCCGCGCCGCGCCGCCTCGAGTGCGGTCGCCAGCTCCTGCTCCCGGCCGGAGATCTCGCCGTCGAGCTTGCCTCGCAGGGCCGCGTCGAGACCGCGGCCGAGAGCCGGGCCCTGGGGGATCCCGGCGGCGATCAGGTCGCCCCCGTCGATCTCCAGCGATACCGCGTGCCACTCGCCGACATAGCGGTCGAGCCAGCCACCCCCCAGCGCCCGCGCCAGAACCAGGGTGACCGGGTCATGGCCGCGAGCCAGGTCGACCGCATCGGAGGGACGCTGCGGATCCGCGGCCGCCAGCATCGTCTCGGCCCCCGCCGGCCCCAGCGCCGCCGCGATCAGCGCCGGCGCCCGTGGCGCGACTTCGCTCCATGGCGAGCTCGCGAGCAGCCTCGAAACCGTCGATGCCAGCTTCAAGCCATCGATCCCCAAATCGATCTCACTTTCGCGCAGCCTGACCAGGCCCCACTCGACCAGCAGCTCAAACCCCCGCACGGCCTCGTCTTCCGCTGCCAGCCGCAACAGCTCGGCGCGGCGGCGATCATCGGAGACCATCGCCAGGTCGGTCGCCCGCAGCAGCGCTTCCGTCTCGGCCTCCAGACCGAAGCCAAGTCGGGAGGCGTAGCGGGCCGCCCGCAGCGCCCGGGTCGGGTCATCGACAAAAGAGCCGGGGTGAAGGACACGGAGCAGGCCAGCCTCGAGGTCCGCCCGCCCCCCGTGGGGGTCGATCAGCGCCGACTCGCCTTGCAATGAGATCGCCATCGCGTTAACCGTGAAGTCGCGGCGGCAGAGATCCTCGGCGAGCATCGCCGGCGCCACCTCGGGCAGCGCTCCGGGAGTCGCGTAGGTCTCGGTGCGGGCAGCGGCGATATCGATCTCGTGGCCTTCGAGGCGGACCTTGGCAGTGCCGAAGCGCTCGTGCGCGACCGCCTCGGCGCCGAGGCGTTCCGCTAGCGCCGTGGCGTCCCCCTCTACCACCAGGTCGAGATCGGCCCTGCCACGACCGAGCAGCAGGTCGCGAACGGCGCCGCCGACGACGTAGACCGGCTCGGTCGCCGCGGCGCGAACGGTGGCCAGCTCCGGGTAGGCCGCGTCCAAGGCGGCGGCAAAGCTCTCGATCGGAAGGTCGTGACTCATCGTTGCGCCATCCCTACCATGATCGCCTCCACGGATGGCCGCGAAGCTGAGTAAGTCTGGTTAGAGGCGGACCGGGATTCCGTCGGCGGCGAGACGCTCCTTCGCGTCCCGCACCCGGTAGGTCCCGTAGTGGAAGATCGAGGCACAGAGGACGGCATCGGCCCCGCCCTTGACGATCGCCTCGCTTAGGTGCCCGAGGTTGCCAGCACCCCCGGAGGCGATCACCGGCACCGTCACGGCGTCGGCCACGGCCTTGGTCAATTCGATGTCATAGCCGTCGTTGGTGCCGTCCCGGTCCATGCTGGTCAGCAGCACCTCCCCAGCCCCAAGCTCGACTGCCTGGCGGGCCCAGGAGACCGCGTCGAGCCCCTCGACCCGCTTGCGCCCACCGTTGACGTAGACGCCCCATTCCTCGCCGTCGCGCTTGGCATCGATCGCGATCACCACGCACTGCACACCGAAGTGCGCAGCCAGCTCCTCCAGCAACTGCGGACGCGCCAGTGCCGCCGAGTTGATCGAAACCTTGTCTGCACCGGCGTCGAGCACCGCCTGCGCGTCCTCGACGGAGCGGATGCCACCGCCGATCGTGAAGGGAATGAAGACGTTGTCAGCCGTGCGCCGGGCCAGCTCGACGATCGTCTCGCGCTTTTCGTGTGAAGCGGTGATGTCGAGGAAGACGAGCTCATCGGCGCCCTCTGCGTCGTAGCGCTCGGCCAGCTCGACCGGATCGCCGGCGTCGCGTAGGCCGACGAAGTTGGTGCCCTTGACGACGCGGCCGGCGTCGACGTCTAGGCAGGGGATGACGCGCTTGAGGACCATTTGGGAAGCGTAGAGAGGTAGAGGGCCGGGACACCCTCTCCCGGAGGCCGTCGCGCAGCTGGGTCGTTTCCCGTCCTTCAGACCGTTGTTCTAGAGCCTCCGGGAGAGGGTGTCCCGGCCCTCGGCCACAGTGAAGCGCTTCTCGTAGAGGGCCCTGCCAACGATCACTCCCTCGATGTTCGGTGCGAGGGTCGCAGCAAGGGCTTCGAGGTGGGCAAGGGTGCCGACCCCGCCAGAGGCGATGACAGAAGCGCTAGTCGACATTGCAAAGCTCTCCAGTTGCTCGAAATCTGGGCCCTTCAGGGTCCCGTCAACCTCAATCTCCGTACAGAGATAGCGGCTGACACCAAGTCCATCGAGCATTTCCAAAGCGTCGCTTTCGCCGGAGCCACTGCCTTCAGTCCAGCCATCCACAAGAACCTCTCCGTTGCGGCTGTCAACGGAAACAACGACGCGCTCGCTCCCCTGCCGCTCAAGGGTCGCCGCCAGAAACTCCGGATCCCGCAGAGCCGCGGTGCCGATCACCACTCGCTCGGCACCCGCATCCAGCACCGACGCAACCGACTCCGCATTCCGCAGTCCGCCGCCGACCTGGATCGGGCACTCGACCGCCGCGGCAATACGCCGAACGGCGTCGAGGTTCTGCGGTTCGCCGGCCTTGGCGCCATCGAGGTCGACCACGTGCAGGAACTCGGCGCCTTCGCCGGCCCAGCGGGCGGCTGCGTCGACCGGGTCGGCGTCGTAGGTGGTCTCGCGCTCGTAGTCGCCCTGCAACAAGCGCACCGCCTGGCCGCCGCGGATGTCGATTGCTGGGTAGAGGATCACGGGCGCACCGCAGTAGCCACAGGGAGATCGGCCCCTGGCATCTAAGCCGGGACGGAGGCGCAGACGCCGGCGAAGTTGGCGAGCAGGCGTAGGCCCGCGGCGCTCGACTTCTCGGGGTGGAACTGGACGCCGAAGACGTTGTCGCGCTCGGCCGCGCAGGCGAAGCGGGCGCCGTAGACGGCGCTGCCCAGCAGGTCGCCGGGCTGGGGCTGGGGCAGGAAGGAGTGGACAAAGTAGAAAGGCGTCTCCGAGGCGATCCCCTCAGCTAGGCGCGAGTCGCGCTCCCAACGCACCGGCGACCAGCCGATGTGCGGGACCTTGAGGTCCTCGGCATCGAGACCTACCACCGGACCAGGCAGGAGACCGAGGCCCTCGGCCCCCCCAAGCTCGGTCGTTGAGTCGAACAGCAACTGTAATCCCAGGCAGATGCCGAGGATCGGCACGCCAGCGTCGCGGCGCTCGATCAGCAGCTCGTCGAGCCCGAGCTCCTCGATCCGCTCCATCGCTCGCGGAAACGCGCCGACGCCCGGCAGGATCACGCCGTCGGCGGCACGGACCTCGGTTGCGTCGTTGCTGATCGTCGCCGTAACCCCGACGTGCTCCAGCGCCTTCTCAACAGAGCGCAGGTTCCCCATCCCGTAGTCGAGGATCGCGATCCGGGTCGTCATTCGCTCAGCGTTCCCTTGGTCGAGGGCACGCCGCTCTCCTCGGGGTCGATCGAGACGGCGACGCGTAGAGCGCGGGCGAAGGCCTTGAAGCAGGCCTCGATCATGTGGTGGGCGTTGGTGCCGGAGCGAACCGAGACGTGCAGGGTGAGCTTGGCGCTGTTGGCGACGGCGCGGAAGAACTCCTCCGCAAGCTCGGTGTCGAAGCCGGCGATCGAGGTTGTCGGCAGGTCGGCGTCGAAGACGCAGAGCGGGCGCCCGGAGATGTCGATCGCGCACTCCGCCAGCGACTCGTCCATCGGCACCAGGGCAGAGCCGTAGCGCCGGATCTGGGCGCGGTCGCCAAGCGCCTCGTCCAGCGCCTGTCCGAGCGCGATGCCGACGTCCTCGACGGTGTGGTGGGCGCCGGTCTCGAGGTCGCCGTCGGCCTCCACCTTCAGCCCCAGCCGTCCGTGCCGGGCCAGCAGGTCGAGCATGTGGTCGAGAAAGCCGACGCCGGTCGCAGCGCTCGCCTCCCCCCCGTCGAGGTCGAGCGAGAGCCGGATCTTGGTCTCGGCCGTCTCGCGTTCTCTGGTTGCGGTTCTGCTCATGGTCTCCTAATCATCGCTGACTCGCCGTGGACGGGTAGGCCCTCGGCACGGGCAAGGGCGTCGACTTGCGGCGCCAGCTCGGCGGCAGCGGCGGCGGGGATCTCGACCTTGGAGATGCGGCGGCGGAAAGTGGTCGGGCCAAGCGGGCCCGAGAAGCGGCCGGTGCCGCCCGTGGGCAGGACGTGATTGGAGCCCGCCACGTAGTCACCGAACGCGGTGGCGCCGTGGCGGCCGACGAAGACGCAGCCGGCGGTGGTGACCCGGTCGGCCTGCAGCGCCGCGTCCTCCTCCAGCAGCTCGAGGTGCTCGGGGGCGAAGGCGTTGGCGAGGTCGATTGCGTCGCTGAGATCGGGCACCTGGGCGAGAGCCAGCGGGGCATCGGTAACGCTCGGTCGCTCGGTCGCCAGCCGCTCGGTCGCCGCCGCGATCTCACCAAGGACGTGCTCCTCGACCGCAACGGCGAGGAGAGGGCTGTCGGACCCGTGCTCGGCCTGCGCACAGAGGTCGGCTGCCGCCCACTCGGGGTCGGTGTCGTGACCCGCAACCAGCATCAGCTCCGAGGGACCGGCGTAGGAATCGATCCCGACCCGGCCGTAGACGGCCCGCTTGGCCTCCTGGACCCAGGCGTTGCCGGGGCCGACGACGACGTCGACGGGGGCGATCGTCTCGGTTCCATGAGCGAGCGCGAAGATCGCCTGGGCGCCCCCCATCGCGTAGACCTCGTCCACTCCGCACAGCGCCGCCGCCGCCAGCACCGGCGCCGACAGACGGCCGTCGGGCCCGGGTGGAGAGGCGAGAGCGATCCGCCCCACTCCGGCGGTGCGGGCCGGGATACAGCACATCAGCACGCTGGAGGGGTAGGCGGCGCGTCCGCCCGGGGCGTAGACGCCGGCGGCGCCGACCGGCGCTTCGCGCACAGTCACGGTCTGTCCCTGGGAAAGCTCGATCGCCCTGGGCTTCCCAGCGACCTGCGCCTCGGCGACGGCGCCGATGTTGGCGACGGCAACCTCCAGCGCCTCGCGCAGGTCCGGCTCTATCGCCTCCAGCCCGGCTCGAATCTCGGCCGGGTCGACTCGCAGCGCCTGCGGCGCCCTCTCGGTGGCGTCGAAGCGCGCGGTCAGGCGCAGCACCGCCTCGTCGCCACCCTCACTGACCTCGCGCTCGATCGGGGCGACGTCGGGTGGCGGTGCCGTCTCGGCAACCCAGCCGCGGATCGCCGTCGCGGTCTCCGGCGCGCCCCCCCACTCGAAGCGCCGCACGTTCATCCCGCCGTCGCTTCCCTCAGCTTTGTCGTCAGCTCATCGACCTCGGCGGCGCGCAGCTTGTGGGCGACGCGGTTGGCGACGAAGCGAGCGGTGCAGACGACGATCTCCTCGCGCACCTCGAGATCGTTCTCCTCCAGCGTGCGCCCGGTCGCAACCAGGTCGACGATGCCATCGGCGAGGCCGATCAGGGGCGCCAGCTCGATCGATCCCTTGACCTCGATCGCCTCGATCTGGCGGCCGCTGCGCTCGAAATAGCGCTCGGCGATCCGCGGGTACTTGGTCGCGATCCGCATCATCCCCAGCCGCCGCTGCGACTCGCCGAGGCTGCCGTCGCCCTTGCGCCCGGCGAGGACCATGCGGCAGCGACCGAAGCCGAGGTCGAGCAGCTCATAGACGACGCGGTCGGACTGCTCCAGCAGCACGTCCTTGCCGGTGATGCCTACGTCGGCGGCACCGGCCTCGACGTAGGTCGGAACGTCAGAGGGCCGCATCGTCACCAGGGTGATCCGCTCGCCCGGGAAGATCAGCGCCCGCGAGTCGCCGCGCGCCGCCGCGGTGTCGATCCCGACCGCGTCGAGGATGTCGAGCGTCTCGCCGAACAGGGCTCCGCGCGGAACCGCCAGCTTCAGCGGCCCGTCCGCCTTGGCGCCGCCGAGGCCTGCGACCTCGGCGCTCATCGCTCCATCTCCCCGCGCCGCGACTCCTCCATCTGGGCGAGATGGACGCGCTCCACATAGAGGGCGAAGCCGGCGGCGGGCTGGTCGACGCCGAAGCGCTTGAGGAGGCCGTCATAACGGCCGCCGCCGCCGAGCACGTGGCCGACCGCCGGGTCATAGACCTCGAGGATGGCGCCGCTGTAGTAGCCGAGGTCGCGCAGCAGCCCGAGGTCGATCTGAACCCGGTCGGCCACCCCCCGCGCCTGCAGCTCGTCGTAGGTCTCCTGGATCCGCGCCGTCGCTCGCTCGACGGCGTCGCCGCCCAGCTCGCGCGCCTTCTCGAGCACCTCGCTGCCACCGCGCAGCTGCGAAAGCGCCAGGCAGGTCTGGCGCTGCTCCTCGTCGATGCCGTCGAGCTCTGAGAGCTCCAGCTCGAGCCCGACCAGGTCGTGCATCGCCAGCCGTTTGATGATCGAGTCGCGCGCCTCGCCCTCGACTCCCAGCTCGGTCAATAGTTGGCGAAAGAGGTCGGAGTCACCAAGGCCGATCACGGCGCGAGTGAGGCCGGCCGCGTCGAGGGCCGCCTCCAGCACCTCGACCACCTCCGCCGTCCCCTGCGGTGCCGGCATCCCGATCAGCTCGACCCCGGCCTGGGCGAACTCGCGCATCTGCCCGCGCTGGGGCCGTACGGCCCGGTAGGCGTTTGCCAGATAACAGAACCGCAGCGGCAGCTTGGCGTTGGCGTAGCGACTGGCCACCAGGCGCGCAATCGGCACCGTCATTTCCGAGCGCAGGGCGAGCACCTCACCGCTCTCGTCGAAGAAGCGATAGGCGCTGCCGGCGGTACGGCCGTCGCCACGCGCCAGCACCTCGTCGTACTCGATCGCCGGCGTCGAGACCTCGCCGTAGCCGCGTGCTTCGAAGGTCTCGACCAGGGCGCGGTGCAGGCTGCGCAGCTCCCGCATCTCGTCGGGCAGGATGTCGCGCGTCCCCGCTGGGATCGGATGGATCATCGAACGGACCTTACGAGAGCGGGCGGGAAAGCCCTGCTAAGCCGCGACCTCTGCCGAGACCCGTTCGATCTGGGCGCCAAGCCCGCGCAGGCGCTCGTCGATCTGCTCGTAGCCGCGGTCGATCTGGCGGATGTTGCCGATCTCCGACGTCCCGTCGGCCGCCAGCGCGGCGATGAGGATCGCCATCCCGGCGCGGATGTCAGGGCTCTCGACGCGCTCGCCGTGAAGCCGGCTCGGACCGCTGACGATCGCCCTGTGAGGATCGCACAGCGTGATCCGAGCGCCCATCGCGACCAGCTTGTCGACGAAGAAGAGGCGGTTCTCGAACATCTTCTCGAAGATCAGGATCTCGCCCTCGGCCTGGGTGGCGAGGGCGAGAGCGATCGAGGTGAGATCGGCCGGAAAGGCGGGCCAGGGCCCGTCCTCGATCTTCGGGATCGCGTCGCCGAGGTCGGTGCGGACTTCCAGCTTCTGCCCAGGGGGCACGACCACGTCGGATCCCTCCAGCTCGGACTTGAGGCCGAGGCGGCGGAACTGGCGGCGGACCATCAGCAGGTCGGCGGGCTCGGTTTCGCGAATTCGCAGCTCGCCGCCGGTCGCGGCGGCGAGCGCCATGAAGCTGCCGACCTCGATGTGGTCGGGGCAGATCGTGTGCTCCGCCCCACCGAGCTTGTCGCGACCGTGAACGGTCATCACGTTGGAGCCGATCCCGTCGACCTTCGCCCCCATCTTGCAAAGCAGTCGCGCCAGATCCTGTACGTGCGGCTCCGAGGCGGCGTTGGCGATCGTCGTCGGGCCCGGGGTAAGGGCGGCCGCCATCAGCGCGTTCTCGGTGCCCATCACCGAGGGCTCGTCCATGAAGATTTCGCAGGCGCGCAGACCCTCAGCCGGCGCCTTCAGCTCGATCCAGCGATCGCCGTCGACGGCTGCGCCGAGATCGATGAAAGCGTCGAGGTGAGCGTCGAGGCGGCGGCGGCCGATGAAATCGCCCCCCGGTGGCGGCATCCTCGCTTCGCCGAAGCGGGCCAGCAGCGGGCCGCCGAGCAGGAACGAGGCCCTGATCTTGCTGGAGAGCTCCTCGTCGAGGGAGACGCCGGCGACGTTCGAGGCGCAGAGCCTGAGGCTGTTGTCACCCACCCAGGCCACCTCGACCCCCAGCTGCTCGAGGATCGCGATCTGCGCTTCGGTGTCGCGGATCCGCGGCAGCCGGTGCAGCAGCAGCTCCTCCTCGCTCAGCAGGCAGGCGGCGAGGATCGGCAAAGCGGCGTTCTTGTTACCGGCGGCGGTCAGCTCTCCGGAGAGCGGTGCGCCACCTTGGATTACGAATTTCTCCATCAGCCTGGGCTAGGGTAACGACCGTCATGGGGAGAGGCTGGAAGATCGGCATCGGGGTAGCGATCGTGCTGCTCGGCCTGCTCGCGCTGAACGCCATTCTGGTGGACGGTAAGACCAAGCCGGCCGAGGTAACCGTGCCCGGAGGCAGACTCCTCGATCTTCCCGGTGGCGAGGTCCAGGTCGTCGATCGCGGCCCCCACGATGCCGACCCGATCGTCCTCATCCACTGCTTCACCTGTGCGATCGACTGGTGGGACGCGGCGATGCCGTTGCTGGCGCGCAACCACCGCGTGGTCGCGATCGACCTGCTCGGCCATGGCGGCTCGGAAAAGCCCGGCTCTGGCTACTCCATCCCCGACCAGGCCGACCTGATGGCGGCCGCGCTGCAGCGCCTGGGAGTGCGCAAAGCCGAGATCGTCGGCCACTCCCTGGGTGGCACCATCGCTGTGGCGCTGGCCCAGCGAACGCCGAGACTGGCCGACCGCGTGGTGATCATCGACACCGCTCCCGACCACTCCAGAAGCAGCCTCGGCCTCATCGCCGGGCTCGCCTTCCAGCCGGTCATCGGCGAGGCACTGTGGAGGATCAAGCCCGACTTCGCCGTCCGCGACGGCCTCCAGGTCGCCTTCGCACCGGGCTTCGACGTTCCCGATGCGTTCGTAGACGATGTCAACCGGATGACCTTCACCGCCTACGACGAATCGCCCAGCCAATCCGAGGATTTCGTCAACGAGGAACCGCTGGACCAGCGCATGCGGGAGACCGGCCTGCCGTTGATGGTGATCATGGGCGCCGAGGAGCAGATCATCGAAGACCCCGCCGCTGCCCTGGCCGAATACAGGGGCACCGTGCCGGCGGTCGAGACGCACCTGATCGAGGGCTCCGGCCACTCGCCCAACGTCGAGAAGCCGGCCCTGACCGCAGCTCTCCTTGAACGCTTTTCCGCCCAGTAAGCGGGTTCACAGGCACGAAATGCAAGTCCGGTTGCAGACCGCGGTTGCCGTCCGGAGACCGGCGTAGCTTACGAACTCATGTTCGACTCAAAGACAACTTTCACCGGACGGCTAACCGACGCCGTCGACCTGTTGATCGACTTCGCCACGCTCGGCGAGTACGGGCTGGAGCCCGTTGGGAGAACGACGCCGAGCTGCGAGACCCGCCACCGCGCCTCCTCCACCCGGACGAGCCAGCGGCGGCGGGCCGACGATCGCGGCCTCGCGCTGCGCCCCTGACAAGGCCGGGCCCTGGGAGGGCGCCCCGAACGACAAAAGGCCGCCCCGCAAGGGGCGGCCTGACGTCTAAGAAGAAACCGGCGGCGACCTACTCTCCCAGGGGGTTGCCCCCCAAGTACCATCGGCGCTGAAAGGCTTAACTGCTCTGTTCGGAATGGGAAGAGGTGTTTCCCTTTCGCTATGCGCCACCGGAAATATTGCGAGACCGCCCCCGGTGGAGCTTGAAAACTGCACAGACCTCAATGGGTAAGAAATCAAAATATCCGTCAAGCCCTCGACCCATTAGTACCGGTCAGCTGAGCACATTGCTGCGCTTACACCGCCGGCCTATCAACCTGGTGGTCTACCAGGGGTCTTACTCCCTCAAAGGGGATGGGAGAGTTCATCTCGAGGACGGCTTCCCGCTTAGATGCTTTCAGCGGTTATCCGTTCCGTGCGTAGCTAATCTGCGATGCCCTTGGCAGGACAACAGATACACCAGAGGCACGTTCATCCCGGTCCTCTCGTACTAGGGATGACTCCTCTCAACTCTCCAACGCCCACGGAAGATAGGGACCGAACTGTCTCACGACGTTCTGAACCCAGCTCGCGTACCGCTTTAATGGGCGAACAGCCCAACCCTTGGGACCTACTCCAGCCCCAGGATGCGACGAGCCGACATCGAGGTGCC
>DASYLY010000060.1:0-42019 GCA_036009365.1 Solirubrobacterales bacterium | reverse complement strand
CGGGATGCCCCTCTCCAGGAGACCGTACGGCCGGCAGAAGTGCCGCTGCGGGAGGAAGCCGCTCCCAAAGCCTCCTGGAGAGGGGCATCCCGCCTCCTCAGCGACGTAGGGTCTGGCCCATGGGGCTTGTCGAAGAGGGCCGTGTGCGGGTCGGCGGCGTCGAGGCTTTCTACCGGCGGGTTCCGGGGGACGGGACGCCGGTGGTCTATTGCCATGGCAACCCGACGCATGGCGAGGAATGGGTGCCGCTGATGGAGCGGGGTGGGCCGGCGATTGCGATTGACATGCCGGGGTGGGGGCGCTCCAGCCGCCCCGATCCAGCGCGGTTCGACTACTCGATGTATGGGCTCTCGGCTTTTCTCGAGCGCTGTCTCGATGAGCTTGGGGTGGGGCGGCGCAAGCTGGTGGTGCACGACTGGGGCAGCCTCGCTCTGATCGGGGCTCAGCGGCGGCCGGAGTTGGTCGAGAAGCTGGTGGTCGTCAACGCGGTGCCGCTGCTGCCCGGCTACCGCTGGCACTGGGTCGCCCAGCTCTGGCGCCGCCGCCCGCTCGGCGAGATCGTCAACGCGACCGCGACCAAGGCCTCGATGAGCCTGACCTTGCGACAGGCCCGCGGCGACCGCAGCGCCATGCCACCGGAGTTCATCGACCTGATCTGGGACCACCTGGACAAGGGAACCCACGACGCGACCCTGGCCCTCTACCGCCACGCCGACCCCGCCCGCCTCGCCCAAGCCGGCAAGAGTCTCGGCAGCCTCACTTGCCCCGCCCTAGTCCTCTGGGGCGCCCGCGACCCGTATCTCCCAACCAAATTCGGCCAGGCCTACGCCGAGTCCCTTCCCAACGCCGAACTCGAACTCCTGAGCAACGCCGGCCACTGGCCCCTCCTCGACCAACCTCAAGCCAAAGACCGCATCCTGAAATTCGTCGCATAACCAGAGTCGCTGGCAGATCGGGGGGAGGGCCTCACCCCGATCCCCACCACCCCGTTAACCACCGGATTACAATTGCCGGTTCCGTGTTCCGTGTCCTCGCCCGCATAGGAGACAAGCTGCCCAAGGGCTGGGGCGATCTCGGTCGCCAGATCGCCATCCTGCTCGTCGTCGATCTCGCCTACGAGACCGTCCGCGGCATCGCCGACGGCCAGCGCGCCACCGCCTTCGCCCACGGCCAGGCGATCATCGACCTCGAGCGCGGCACCCACACCTTCTTCGAGCCCCCCATGCAGGAATTCTTCTCGGGCGCCAACTGGCTGATCGACTTCGCCAACCAGGTCTATATGAACAGCCAGTTCGCGGTCGTGCTCGGCTTCTTCTTCTGGCTCTACTTCTTCCGCAACGAGACCTTCTACTTCGTCCGCAACATGTTCACGGTGGCGATGGGTCTGGCCCTGGTCGGCTACCTGCTCTACCCGACCGCGCCGCCGCGGCTCTACCCGCAGTACGGCTTCGTCGACACGATCAACGACTTCTCCAACGTCAACCACGACTCGGCCTTCGTCAAAGTCTTCATCAACCCCTACGCGGCGGTGCCGAGCATGCACTGCGCCTTTGCCTTGATGATCGGGGCGACCGGGTTCAAGGTCTGCCGCCACTGGGCCCCGAAAGCCTTCTGGGCCTGCTGGCCGCTGCTCGTCGCCTGGGTCGTCGTCGTCACCGGCAACCACTACTGGCTCGACATCGGGCTCGGCTGGATGGTGGCCGGGGCCTCGGCCCTGATCGCAGCACGGGTGCTCGCCCGGGCCCGGCCCGAGGCCTGGAGCTGGCGCGTGCGCTCGCCACGCGAGGCTGAGGCCTAGTCCGCCGGGTCCCCCACCTCCGTTCGATCGTCTAGCCTCAGGGCAATGGAACCATCGGCGCCCCCCAGGGCCCCAGGCGGTCAGCGCAACGGCCGCCCGGCCGCCCGCAACGGGCAGGAGCTTCGGGCCTACGCTCGCGACCGGCTGATCGAGTCCCGCCTCACCCCCAACGCGATCTCGATTGCCGGGCTGATCGGGAACCTGATCGCCGCCGGGCTGGTCACGCAGCGACTCTTCTTCCTCGCCGGCGTCGCCTTCGTGCTCGGCTCGCTGATGGACACGCTCGACGGCCGCTACTCGCGGATGTCGGGCAAGGGGACGCTGTTCGGCGCCTTCTTCGACTCGACCCTCGACCGGATCGAGGAGGGGATCGTGCTGGCCGCGGTCGCCGGCTACTTCGCTGCCCAAGGGGAAGATTTCGCGGCGGCGATGTGCGTGGTCGCCGTGCTCGGCTCGCTGATGGTCTCCTATACCCGTGCCAGGGCGGAGGCCCTCGGGGTCGAGTGCAAGGTCGGGTTGGCGACGCGTCCCGTCCGGGTAGTCATACTCTCGATCGGATTGATCTTCGCCAAGGGGGCCGGGCTCGGCGACTTCGAACTTTTGGCTCCCGCGGTCTACGTGATCGCGGCGCTGACCATCGTCACCACGATCCAGCGGGTATGGCATGTGCGCAACGAGCTTTCCAAGGAGCCGACCGGCGCCCGAGATGGGGCCGGGGGAGCGGGAGAGCTGTAACCAGTAGAGCCGCCGGGTGTGTTCAGCCACCCAGCGCGATCCAGGAGGACTTCGAATTTCATGAGCGATAGCAACGGAGTAAACGGCAGCACGAACGGCGCCGCCCAGGTGGACGAGAAGGTCCGCGTGGCAATCGTTGGCGTCGGCAACTGCGCCAACTCCTTCATCCAGGGCGTCCAGTACTACAAGGACGCCGACCCGGGCGACGAAGTGCCGGGCCTGATGCACGTCGACCTCGGCGGCTACCACGTCCGCGACATCGAGTTCGTCGCCGCCTTCGACATCGACACCGAGAAGGTCGGCAAGGACCTCTCGGAGGCGATCTGGTCGGGGCAGAACGAGACGATCAAGTTCGCCGACGTGCCGAACCTCGGCATCGAGGTGCAGCGGGGCATGACTCACGACGGCCTCGGCAAGTACCTGAAACAGAAGATCACCAAAGCTCCCGGCGAAACCGCCGACGTCGTCGGCATCCTCAAAGAGACGAAGGCGGACGTCCTGGTCTGCTACCTGCCGGTCGGCTCCGAGGAGGCGACCAAGTGGTACGTCGAGCAGGCGCTGGCCGCCGGCGTCGGCTTCGTCAACTGCCTGCCGGTCTTCATCGCCCGCGAGGACTACTGGGACAAGCGCTTCCAGGAGGCCGGGCTGCCGATCATCGGCGACGACATCAAGTCCCAGGTCGGGGCGACGATCGTCCACCGCCAGCTGGCCCGCCTCTTCCACGACCGCGGCGTGCGGCTGGAGCGGACCAGCCAGCTCAACGTCGGCGGCAACATGGACTTCTTCAACATGCTCGAGCGCGAGCGGCTGGACTCGAAGAAGATCTCCAAGACCAACGCGGTCACCTCGATCATGGGCCACGATCTGCCCGAGGACAACGTCCACGTCGGCCCCTCCGACTACGTCCCCTGGCTGACCGACCGCAAGTGGGCTCACATCCGGCTCGAGGGCAAAGCCTTCGGCGACGTGCCGCTGACCGCCGAGCTGAAGCTCGAGGTCTGGGACTCGCCGAACTCGGCCGGCGTCGTCATCGACGCGGTGCGGACGATCAAGCTGGCGCTCAACAACGGCATCGCCGGCCAGCTCGACGGTCCCTCCAGCTACCTGATGAAGTCGCCGCACACCCAGCGTCCCGACGACGAAGCGCGCGAGAAGACCGAGGAGTTCATCGCGGCCAACGCGAAGTCGGCCGCCGGGATTTCGGCGCCCGCGACCGAGTCGCCGAGCCCCACCCAGGCCTGAGCTGAGAGCCCGCCTCGCGCGGGCTTTTATGCTGCCACCTGTGCCTCCGGCCGAGCTGCTCTCGATCGCCCAGGTCTCCCCCTTCCGGCGAGGGGTGGAGAACCAGGTCACCGAGTTCGTCGAGCGTGTCTCGGCCGAGCTCGAGCGGCGCGGCCACGAGGTGCTGCGGGCCTTCACCGGCGACCGGGTCAAGGGGACGCTGAAGTCGACCCCGCTGGACATCGTCCACGTCCATGAGCCGTTTGCGCCGAGTGTCTCCTCGGCGGCGCTGCGCCACTCCTACTCGCTCAACGTCGCCACCTTCCACGCTCCCCAGGAGCGGGTGCTCTCGACCCAGGTCGCCCGTCCCCTGGTCGAGCTCTTCTTCGGCCGCATCGACGCCCGCACCGTGACCAGCCGCGAGACGGGGGAGTTGCTGGAGCGCTACTTCCCCGGCTCTTACGAGCTGGTCGAGCCGGCGGCCGCGGCCGACGACTGGGGCCGGGTTGTCGATGAGCTGGAAGCGATTTACCGGCGGCTGGTGGCACGACGCCACGACCCGACCGGCGACCCGGAGGTGCGTGAGCGGATCTCCTCGCGGCCACTGATCGAGGTCGACCTGCATATGCACACCGACCACTCCGGCGACTGCGCGACGCCGGTCGACGTGCTGCTGCAGACGGCCCGCGACCGCGGCCTCGGGGCGATTGCGATCACCGACCACAACGAGGTCTCCGGGGCGCTGGAGGCGCGGCGGATCGCCGAGGAGATGGACGACATCAAGGTGATCGTCGCCGAGGAGGTGAAGACGGCCGAGCAGGGCGAGGTGATCGGCCTCTTCCTCGAGGAGAAGATCCCGAAGGGATTGACGATGGCGGAGACGATCGCCGCGATCCGCGAGCAGGGCGGGCTGGTCTACGTGCCGCATCCCTTCGACCGCTTCCACTCGGTGCCCGACTACGAGCACCTGATCGACATCGTCGAGGAGATCGACATCCTCGAGGTCTTCAATCCGCGGGTGGCGGTAACGGCGTTCAACGAGGAGGCGGTGCGGTTCGCCCGCAAGTACCGGATCGTCCCCGGCGCCGGCTCCGACAGCCACGTCGCCCAGGGCCTGGGCAGCGTGCGGACGCGGATCCACGACTTCGACGGGCCGGCCGAGTTCCTCGAGGCGATGCGGGACGCCGACATCACCCGCAAGCACAAGAACCTGGTCTACGTGCAGACGCTGAAGCTGCTGCAGACGACCGGCCGGCCGAAGGCGCCGAAACGGCGAGTGCCCGACGCCAAGCCGGTCCGGGGCGGCAAGCCGAAGCGCCGCTCGGCGAGCAAGTCCTGATGCAGCGGGATCGCGCGAGAGGAGCCGCGCCGGCCTCGTCAAAGAACTCAGCGGCGATGCGCGGCACCGACGACGAGATCAAGGAGAAGTACCTGGAGCGAGCGATCCGCGAGCTCAACCAGATGACCCGCGATCTGCAGGAGTGCCCCCACTGCCCGCGCGGCAAGCTGATGCCGGTACTCGGCTCCGGCCACCCGCAGGCCGACATCTTCATGCTCAAGCACGAGCCCGGCGCCTCGGAGATCGAGGAGGGCGTCGCCTTCTACGGTCGCGCCGGCAACGCCTTGATGAAAAGCTTCAAGCGCCTCGGGATCGACCCGCTGGTCGTCTACGGCAGCCTCTGCGTCAAGTGCCCGATCGCCGACCCCGACCTGGCGGCGAGCGACTGCGTCGGCCGCCTGGTCGAGGAGATGGCAATCGTGCAGCCGAAGATCGTCGTAATCATGGGCGAGCCGGCCCTGCACGTCCTCAACAAGCTCGAAGTCCCGCTCTCCCGGCCGATTGAGCCGCGCGAGGGAGAGATTCAAGCCTTCACCCCGACGATCGACGCGCTCTACGTCCCCGACATCGACGACTCGCTCGACGAGGAGGGCGCCAAGCAGCGCTTCTGGCGCAGCTTCAAGACGCTCGGGGTTTGGTACGAGGATTTGCCGCCTTACTAGCTGCCGAGTGGTCGTTTAAGGGGTCTATGGACCCTGCAACCCACCACTCGGCAAATCAGAGGCCGGGAGCCGCGGCTGCGGCGACGGCGCTCATCGGCTCGACCTTGGCGCTGGCGAGGCCGCGGACGACGATCGTGTCGAGGGCGTCGTAGGCGGATAGCTGGGACTGGGCGTCGTCGCGGTCGGCGGCGGCGATGCCGACGGTGCCCTCTGGCTCGCCGAGGCGGGTGAAGTGGTTGCGGTAGCCGTCGTGGAGGTCGCGGTAGAAGGACTCCTCCTTGGCCAGGCGCTCGGCGGCGTCGGGGCCGACGGCGGTGCGGACGTAGCCGAAGATCGGCGGTGCGTCGCGGTCGGCCGCGGCGGCCCCGGCCTCGACCTTCTCGCGGGCGCCGGTGGCGAAGCCCGGGGTCATCCAGTTGAAGAAGACGCCGTCGAACTCGGCCCCGGCCAGTTCGCACATCTTCGGCCCCATCGCGGCGAGGACGAGGCGGATGCCGGGAAGCGACTCGCGCAGCGCCGGCAGCGACTCGCGCATCTTCGTCAATGGCTTCTCGGAGAAGCCGGCACCGACGCCGAGCCAGAGCCGCGACGGGTCGAGGCCCGTCCGCTCGATGTCGGCGGCGATCGTCTCCGGCGGCGTGCGGTCAAGGGCGATCACGGCGACGCCGAGGTCAACCCGCGGAGCCGCCTCGGCGAACTGCGCCAGCGTCTCCAGGCCTTTGGCACCGGGATGGTCGTTGGACCACATCGAGCCATAGCCCAGCTCGGCACAGCGGGTTGCCAGCGGCCCCGCTACCTCGGCGGGCAGGCCGGCGGCGACTCCGAAGCCGCGTCTCACTCGTTGTTCCCCCCGCCGGTCTCGGCTGCCGCGGTCCGCTCGAACAGCGCCACGCACTCGATGTGGGGGGTCTGGGGGAACATGTCGACCGGCCTCACGCGGCGCAGCCTATAACCGGCCTCCGCAAGCTGGGCGGCGTTGGGGGCGAGCGTGGTCGGGTTGCAGGAGACGTAGACGATCCGCTTCGCTTCGCACTCCAGCACCCGCCGGACGATTTTCTGCGAGAGCCCGGCCCGCGGCGGGTCGACGACGACGACGTCGGGCTTGCCGGCCTTCTCGACCAGCGGCCGCACGCCGGTGCGGGCGTTGGCGACCATGAAGCGGGCGTTGCCGATGCTGTTGCGCTTGGCGTTGCGCTCGGCATCGGCGATCGCCTCGGGGACGATCTCCAGTCCCCAGACCTCGCCGGCCTGGGCGGCCATCGTCAGCCCGATCGTGCCGATTCCGCAGAAGAGGTCAAAGACCCGCTCGCTGCCGCTCAGCCCGGCGAACTCAGCCGCGACCGCATAGAGGCGCTCCGCCATCTCGGTGTTGGTCTGGAAGAAGGCACTGTGGGACATCTCCAGCTTCAGCCCACAGAGTTCCTCGCGCAGGCGTTCCTCGCCGAGGGCGCCGGTCGGGCCCTCGCTGCTGCCGGAGTCGCCGTCGATCATCGTGTGCAGGTCGACCGGGGGCCGGGGGAAGCGGGAGGTGGTGGTGACGAGGCGGGTCTGGATCTGGCCGGTGCGGCGTCCCTCGCGGACGGCGAGGTTGCGCAGCACTCCCTGGCGGGCGCTGCTGTCGTATGCGGGGACCGACTCCAGCCGGGCCCAGTCGCGCACCTCGTTGCGGGCGGCGTTGCCGCGCTCGGAGGCGAGCATGCAGTCCTCGACGTCGACGATCAGGTCCCAGCGGCCACGGGCGTGGAAGCCCAGCGTCGGCTCGCCGTCCTCGCCCTCACCGAAGGAGTATTCGAGCTTGTTGCGGTAGCGCCACTGTTCCAGCGCCGGCACGATCGGCTCCAGCTCGAAGCCCTCGAGGCCGCCGATCCGCCGCAGGGCGTCGCCGACCTGCTCCTCCTTGTAGGCGAGCTGGCGCTCGTAGGGGAGGCCCTGCAGCGGCGCCCCGGGGCAGGGCTCGCCGCCGTGAACGCATGAGTCGGCAACGCGATCGGCTCCCGCGCGCAGCAGCTCGACCGTGCGTGCCTCGGCGAAGCGCCGCTTCGCTTTGGTGATCTCCGCCCGTACGCGGTCGCCCGGCAGGGCGCCGGCGACGAAGACGACCATGCCATCGGCGCGGGCGATGCCGCGGCCACCGAAGGCGAGCGACTCGATCTCCACCTCGAGTTGCTCGCCCCGGTGCCGCCGGGCCGCCGGCTTCTCGCCGGTGGCCTGCTCCACTAGAGGTCCGCCTTATGACGTGCGTCGAGAAATGACGAGGTCCAGGCGGCTCCGGTCAAGGACGCAGGAAGCCCGAATGGCAGCGCCATTTGGGCGACTGAGGACGCAGACTGGTGGCGATCTGGGGCCGTCATTTCCGACGAGACGTCATGAGGCGGACCTCTAACCCAGCTTCTTCCGCGCCCGGCGAGCTGCCTGGGTGGCCTGTTTACGGACCGGGGCGAGGCCGCCGTGGACCTCTTTGCGGGCCTGTTTGACCAGCCGCTCCAGCTCGCGCAGCATCGAGTCGGTCTGTTTGCGGCCGCGGTTGACGAGTTCGCTCAGCATCTTCTCGGCGTCGCCACGGGTGATGCGGCCGCGCTTGACAGCGTCGTCGACGACCTCCTGCAGACGGTCGCGGCTTAGCGTCACGCTCTGCTCGAGGCTCTCGCGAAACTGGGCGATGCTCTTGTCGAGGCCCGTCGTCGCTTTGCTGCTGTTGCTTTTCGCCGACGCTTTTTTGGCGCTGGATTTTTTGGCGCTCGGTTTTTTCGCGGCGGCTTTTTTCGTGCCTGGATTTTTAGCCGCGGCTTTTTTCGCGGGCGCTTTCTTAGCTGCCGTTTTCTTGGCCGGTGCTTTTTTCGTTTTGCTCGTGGAGGCCTGTTTGGCTTTCGCGGCGGCTTTGGGTTTTTTGGTCCCTTTGCCGCTCGCTTTTTTCTCTGCCATACGTTTGAGTCTCCTGACTGGGGTTTTTACCGGGAGTGCGCAATGCGACTATCTCAGTTCCGCAAGATCGGGAACCGCAAACCTCGCTTCTACGGGGGAGTGGTCGGAAAGCCGTAGCGCCAACCCGTCGACCTTCAGCTCGCGGCGCTCGGGCGGCCAGGGCTCCGGCGCCGCGATCGTCTCCAGGCCGCGAGCGAGGAGATGGTCGATCGCGCGCGGGGCGGTGGGGGCGGCAAGGCCGAACTCCTTGTGCAGGCGCTCGAAGACCTCGGGGTCCTCGGCTGGGCGCAGGTTGAGGTCGCCGCCGAAGAGCAGCGGCGCCGGGCCGGCGAACTCGGTCGCGGTGCGGGCGGCGAGCAGCACGTCCTCGACCGCCAGCGGCGGCTGGTCGTTGGTCGCGTGCAGGTTGGCGAGGCAGAAGCCGGAGGCGGTGCGGGTCAGCGCCATCGAGCGTCGCTCCGGGGCGCCGGCATGGATTTCCACTTCGCGCCGCTCGGCGATGCCACCGAGGCGGCCGGGGACGCGGACAAGAGTCAGGTTGGAGCCACCCTCGCCGGAGGCGATCAGGTCGGGATTCTGGCGCGCCAGCAGCCCCCGCCAGAAGCCGAGCGAGTTGCGCGAGGTCAGCGCCCGGTGGTACTCGGCACCGCAGGCGCGGGCCAGCGGGACGGCGAAGCGCGGCGGACACTCCTGCAGCAGCGCCACGTCCCACTCAGCCTCGGCGAGCAGCTGAGCGAACTCGGCGGTGAGGTCGCGGTTGACCTGCAGGTGGGTCTCGTTGCGCTCGTCGATGCGCAGGATCCGCGAGCGCCAGGTGCGCAGCTCGGGGTCGGGCGGGAAGTCGCGCCCGTGGAAGAGGTTCCAGCTGATCGCGGTGAATTGCACGCGGCGTAGTATCCGCGGCTTGCAAAAGCGCGACTTCCTCACCGGCGAAGAGCTCGGCGCCTTCGAGCTCGGCAAGCTGCTCGAGCGGGCGGCGGAGCTGAAAGCCGGCCGCGGCGAGCGGCTCGGCGCCGACGCGCTGGCCGGGCGCAGCATCGCCCTCATCTTCGAAAAGCCCTCGACGCGGACGCGGATCTCCTTCGAGGTAGGTGTGGCGGAGCTGGGGGCGCACCCGGTGGTCCTGCGCGGCGACGAGATGCAGCTCTCGCGCGGCGAGTCGATCGCCGACACCGCCCGCGTCCTCTCGCGCTACGTCGACGCGATCGTGATCCGCTCCGGTTCCCACGAGGCGGTCGCCGAGCTCGCCGCCGAGGCATCGGTGCCGGTCGTCAACGGGCTGACGCCGCTGCACCACCCCTGCCAGGCGCTGGCCGACCTGCTGACCCTGCGCGAGCGCTTCGGTGAGCTCGACGGGCTGCGGCTCGCCTACGTCGGCGACGGCAACAACGTCGCCCGCTCGCTGGCGGTGCTTGGCGAGCTCGCTGGTGTCGAGGTGGTCGTCGCCGCGCCGGACGGCTACCAGCTGGAGGAGGGACACGAGGTGAAGCTGACCGCCGACCCACGCGCCGCCGCTGCAGGTGCCGACGCCCTCTACGCCGACGTCTGGGTCAGCATGGGCGACGAGGTGGAGGCGGAGCGCCGCCGCGCCGACCTCGCGCCGTTCCGCCTCGATGCCGACCTGCTGGCGGCGGCGAAGGAGCGGGCAATCGTCCTGCACTGTCTGCCCGCCCACCCAGGTGAAGAGATCACCGCCGACGTTCTCTATTCTGATTCGTCTGCCGTCTGGGATCAGGCGGAGAACCGCCTCCACGCGCAGAAGGCGCTGCTCGAGACGCTGCTGGTCCCGTAGGCCACCTCTCGTATGTATCCGAACTTCAACGTCGGCCCGCTGGAGCTGCAGACCTTCGGTCTGATGTTCGCCTTCGCCTTCCTCGCCGCCGGGGCGCTGGTGGCGAAGCGCCTGAAGGAGCTCGGCAAGCCGGTCGACTGGGCCTACGAGATGGGCTTCGCGGCGCTGGCCGGCGGCGTCGTCGGCTCCCGCGTCTACTTCCTCGTCCAGAACTTCGACAGCGTCAGGGACGACCTGCTCGGCAACCTCTTCTCCGGGGCCGGGCTGGTCTGGTACGGCGGCCTGATCGGCGGCGCCCTGGCCGTCCTCGCCTGGGCCTGGTACCGCAACTTCCTTGGTCTCACCCTGCTCGACCTGGCGGCGCCGGCGCTGGCCCTCGGCTACGCGATCGGCCGCTGCGGCTGCCAGCTCTCCGGCGACGGCGACTACGGCAAGGCCTGGGACGGTCCCTGGGCGATGGCCTACCCCGACGGCACCGTCCCCACCGACGAGGCCGTGCACCCGACGCCGGTCTACGAGACCCTGGCGATGGGCCTCTGCGCCTGGTTGCTGTGGCAGCTGCGCGACAGGGTGCGGACCGGCATCCTCTTCGCCATCTACCTGCTCTACGCGGGGGCCGAGCGCTTCCTCGTCGAGTTCCTGCGCCGCAACCAGGATGCGGCGCTGGGTCTCACCTCCGCACAGCTGGAGAGCGCTGGGATGATGCTTGCCGGGTTGGTCTGGATCGCCGTCGTCAAGCGGCGACATGGCAGTCTTTCCCGTCCCGATGTCGCTCCGGCGGCCGACAGTGCGGCCTCGGCGTGACAAACGGAGCGATGTTACTCTTGCGCAACTTATTTAGAGCGGTCGACTAGGGGAGGAGTGCCGGCAGTGGACGCTGTGGACATCAGAAGTGAGGAGGAGCCCTCGGCCCGAACGGTGGGCGGATTGCTCGACGCAGCGGCCGAGAAGCTGGCGGCGGCGGGATGCGAGAACCCCCGTGGCGACGCCGAAGCCCTGGTTGCCGACGCGCTTGGCGTCAAGCCCGAGGAGCTCTCGGTCGACAGCGCCGGCGAGGTGCCGGCCGACGTCGTCGCCGCGATCGAGGCGATGGTGGAGCGCCGCGCTGAGCGTGAGCCGATGGCCTACGTGCTTGGCCGGGCGCTGTTCCGCGGGCTCGAGATCGCCGTCGACGAGCGGGTCCTCTGGCCGCGCCGCGAGACCGAGCTGCTGGTCGAGGTCGCCGCCACCGAACTGCCCGAGGGGGCTCGCGTGCACGAGGTCGGCACTGGCTCCGGGGCGATCGCCCTGGCGCTGATCGCCGAGCGGCCGGACCTCAAGGTCACCGCCTCCGACCTTTCGCCGGAGGCGGTCGAAGCCGCCCGCGAGAATGCCGCGCGGCTCGGCCTCGAGCTCGAGGTCAGCGTCGCCACAGGGTTGCCCGACTCGGTCGAAGCCGAAGCGGTCGACCTGGTGATCGCCAACCTCCCCTACGTCACCGACACGACCATCTTCGAGCGCTCGCCGGAGATCCAGAAGGAGCCGAGGATCGCCGTCACCGGCGACTGTGGCGACGACGGCCTCGGGGTTATCCGCGGCCTGATCGAGGAAACGCCCTCGGGCTGGCGATTGGTGATGGAGCACGACACCCACCACGGCGCGACGATGCGCGAGCTTCTGCGTGACGCGACTACCCTTCAGGACTATGAAGGTGACGACCGGGTGACTGTCGGCTTCGCTCCATGAAGCACGACTCGATGCGATGAGCGAGACCCCAGCGGGGACCGAGCCGACGGCTGAGCCGGCGGGCGGCTCGACCGAGGACCAGCGCCGGGCGAAGGTCGAGCGCCTGCGCGAGGCGGGGGTCGATCCCTACCCACACGCCTTCGAAGGGCGGACCAAGATCGCCGACGTCCTTGCCGCCCACGATCCGGAGGCGCTGGGCGAGGGCGAGCACGGCGAGTTCACCTACCGGGTCTGGGGCCGGGTGACCGGCAAGCGCGGCCACGGTAAGACGGCTTTCCTCGACATCCGCGACATCACTGGCACGATCCAGGCCTACGCTCGTCGCGACGAGCTCGGCGAGGAGGCCTTCGGGAGGGTCGAGGAACTCGACATCGGCGACCTGGTCGGCATCGACGGCGTCCTGCACGTGACCAAGCGCGGGCAGCTGGCGATCGGCGTCCGCGAGTGCGTACTGCTGGCGAAGGCGCTGCGCGACCCGCCCGACCTCTTCCACGGCATCTCCGACGTCGAGACGCGCTACCGCCAGCGTGAGCTCGACCTGATGGCGAACGAGAAATCGCGCGAGGTCTTCAAGCTGCGCAACAAGGTCGTGGCGGCGATCCGCGAGCACATGCAGGCGCGCGACTTCGTCGAGCTGGAAACGCCGATCCTGCAGCGGCTGACCGGCGGCGCCGCGGCGCGGCCCTTCGTCACCCACCACAACGCGCTCGACCGCGACCTCTTCCTGCGGACGGCTACTGAGCTCTATCTGAAGCGGGTGATCGTCGGCGGCTTCGAGAACGTCTACGAGTTCGGCAAGTTCTTCCGCAACGAGGGGATGTCGCCCCACCACAACCCCGAGTTCACGATGCTGGAGATGTTCCTCGCCGGCGCCGACTACGAAGGCGTGATGCGCTTCATCGAGGAGCTGGTCTCCGACGTGGTGCAGCGGGTGACCGGGTCGACAAAGGTCGAGCGCGACGGCGAGACGATCGACTTCGCCGCGCCCTGGCCGCGGATCACCGTCCGCGACGCGATCCTGAAGGAGACCGGGGTCGACATCCTCACCTCCAGCCGCGACGAGCTGGCTGAGGTGGCGGGCGACGACGCGGGCCCCAACGACGACTGGGCCGGCCTGGTCGACACCCTGCAGGGCAAGCTGATCGAGCCGAAGCTGATCCAGCCGACCTACCTGATCGACCTGCCGATCGACATCTGGCCCCTGGTCAAGGTCCACGCCGACGACCGGAAGATCTGCGAGGCCTTCGACGGCATCGTCGCCGGGATGGAGATCGTCGGCGGCGGCACCGACCTCAACGACCCGATCGAGCAGCGCAAGCGCTTCATCAAACAGCGCGAACGCCAGGAGTCCGGCGCGGAGGAGGACCCCCATCCCCACGACGAAGAGTACGTGCGGGCGATGGAATACGGCCTACCGATCGCCAGCGGCTGTGGGCTAGGGATCGACCGCCTGATGATGATCCTGACGGGGTCGACAACCCTGCGCGACGTGATCATTTTTCCCGCCATGCGCGAGCTGAAGCCGTAGGACTCTGCGCGAGGCCGCACCGTCGGCTTCGCGCCGTGCGAAGCACTGTCGCTTCGCCGCCGGCACCCCCTCGCTTGGTCCTACGACTTCAGAAGGCGGATTTAAGAAGGCCGCCGTCGATCGGAATCACCGTTCCGGTCAGGTACGCGGCGCGGTCGGAGCAGAGGAAGGCGACGAGGTCGCCGTACTCCCCGGGGCGACCGAGCCGGGCGGCGGGGACTTCCCGGCGCGCGGCCTCCTCGGCATTCTCCAGGGAGCCGTAGTTGTCGGCGAGCCGGTCGGTGGCGAAGCGCCCCGTGGCGACCGTGTTGACGGTGATCCCGTCGGCGGCAACCTCGCGGGAGAGCGTCTTCAGGAAGCCGACCGTGGCCATCCGGTGTGAGTTGGAGAGGTTGAGCGCGGGGTTTGGCTCTCGGGTGGTGGTGGAGCCGACGTTGACGATCCGCCCCCAGCCCCGCTCGCGCATGCCTGGCACCACCGCTCCGGCCAGCACCCGCGGGGCCAGCACCAGCGAGCGATAGGCCGATTCCCATTCGTCGAGATCGTGGTTGAGGGCACCGCCGAGCGGCGGCCCGCCGGTGTTGGCGACGAGGATCTCGATCGCGCCGAGCGCCGCTTCGACCTCGCCAGGAAGGGCGGAGAGCCGCTCGCTGTCAGCGGCGTCAGCA
Source organism: Solirubrobacterales bacterium (assembly GCA_036009365.1). Classification (GTDB taxonomy): domain Bacteria; phylum Actinomycetota; class Thermoleophilia; order Solirubrobacterales; family 70-9; genus VAYN01. Next base: position 27,629 of record DASYLY010000060.1, on the reverse strand, counting down.
ACGAACGCCGTAGCCGACGAGCCGATCTCCGCCACGACCTCCTCAAGCCGCTCTGCCGAGCGGCTGACCACCGCAACCCGAGCGCCCTCCCGAGCCAGCGCCACCGCAACAGCCCGCCCGATCCCCCGGCTCGCGCCCATCACCAACGCCACCCTGCCGTCGAGCCCCAGATCCATGTCCGCCAACCTAAACGCTCAACCCCCAGCCCAGCAATGCTCAAACCCCGCTGCGCGGGTAGAGTTCCCAGCGGGCGCCCGTAGCTCAGTGGTCAACGGCTCCTTTCGGGGGGCCAAAGAGCGTCGGTCTTTCAAGCCGAAGGTCGCGGGTTCGACTCCCGTCGGGCGCATTCGCTGCTGTTCCTTGGTTTATTCATGCTTCTCGGAGAGCTTCGCCAGCTCGCCTATTGAGACCCCCAGGGCAGTGGCGATATCGCGCACCGTTGCCCAGGTTGGGTTGGCCAAGCCCCGCTCGATCACCGAGAGGGTGCTCAGCGTCGGAGGCCAGGGTTTCCTGGGTCACGCCACGCTTTTCCGACAGCGCACGAATCGCGGCGCCGATAGCTGGTTGAGGTCGGGAAGAGCGCTTCATTTGATAACGCCCAATCTCAGACACGCGGGCAATACGCTACGGCGCAGCTACCAAGGGATATATCCCTTCTAGCCTCCCGATCTTCGCGACCAGGGCAGCGTCCTGATCCAGATCCTGACGCTTTACCCCACGCACCTACGGCTGTCGGAACTAATCCAGGAGGTCAGTGTTGGGGCGGCCGACTTCGCGTAGCGAGACGCGATCGACGCGCTGTCCGAACAGGTGCGCTTCTCGTCGAGCAGGCGGTCGATCTTCTCGACCGCCGAGGTTGCCGCCTCGTAGGAAATATGCGGCTTCACTTCGATCATCGCCTGAGCACGGTCGTGGGTCGGGGTGATCAACCGAGAACTCCGGCATGGGTCTAGCATGGGTCGTGAGTTAGTCACAAGCGGCGTTGGAACGGCGAGCCTGCACCCAACCGCCATTCATGGCGCTAGACGCCACCCTTCCTGCGGTTGTCGTCGCGGCACAACATCTGACAGTTCGCAGCCTCCGTCCTGCCACCGTCATGCCAGGGGGTGATGTGGTCGCCCTCCATTTCCTCGAGCTCGAAGCGTTTTCCACATACGGGGCAGGCACCTCCTTGACGCTCATAGGCCTCACGCTTCTGGTTCGGACTGAACGCCCTGATGTTCAAGCGCTTCTCTTGCCCATTGAGCACGTAGGAGTAGATGCCCCGCTTGTTGGTTACATCCTCGTCGGCCATCAGCGTCGCGACTTGCTCCTCAAGCATCGCCGAGTCCAGCTCCGTGTCCTCAAACTCGTTGAAAAGCTCGCCCCAATGGACAGCTTTCATCTCCTTGCGGTACTTCGGGAAGGTGGCCGTCACCCACGCCATCACATTCTGAAAGTAGAGCCAAAGCTCGTTCGCATTGGGCTTGTGCTGCTGCTTGGCCATGTAGCCCTCGATGTTGCCACTGTTTATCCACTTGATGACCGTCTCCAAGTAGTCCTGACGGATGGGCGTGCCTTGCATGTAATCGCTACCGACGCCGTAGGCGGGACAGCCGGTCTTGCTGAAGTAGCGCTTGGCGTCAGACACCCATGAACCCGCGTACACTGCGTTACGCAGCTCCTGATCGGTGAGCCTCTCGCCTGCGATGTTGATGGTTTTAAACCACTCCAGCTTTTCGCTGTCAGTACCGCTACATAGATAGACCGTCAGCTTGTAGTCAAGGATCTGCTCCTTCTCATCCGGTTGAAGATTGTGGAAGTAGCGATCCTTGAAGGCGAAGTCTCCCTCGACGTACTGACAAATGGAGATAGTGCGCTGCTGCCCGTCGATAACCTCATAGTCACCGTCCTCCCGCACAGCCCAGTACATGACGTTGAGGGGGAAATCCCGCGTAATGGTCTCGATGACCGCATCGCGCTGCTCATCCTTATAGATGAACTCGCGCTGATACGGGGGACGAATATCTAGCTTGCCCAAGTAGCTGACGACGCCTGCCTCGTCGTTGTCTTCGTAACCATCGGTGAGGTCGCGGACCTTCATTTCCTTGAGCTCGATCTTCATAGGCGCTTGTTCTTAATCAAGAGCCTCATGTAGACGGACCTGTATTCGTCGCCCTCACGAATCGCGGCACACCTATTCAGGTCCCCGGGGTTCGGCACGTCCTGTTGAGCGTAGACCCGGGTCTTGAGGCCTGAATTGTTGTCCCTGTCCGTGATTCCCAAGATCTCGAACTGGTCCGGATTGTGCTTGTCCAGAAACGTGATCGGCACACCCATCGCGCCGTCATAGTCCAAAGGTATTTCCTTGGTGGTGCTGACCTCAATCGCATTGTAGTTGTCGTAAGTAGGGTAGTCGTCCGGGTTGTACTTCTTGTAAAGAATGAGGTCTTCGTGACGCTGCGGGTACTCGAGATTGGTAAACCACCGCACTCCCTTGACCCGGATGTACTTCCGACCATCTTCGTCAATCCTGGAACTGGCGGCGTTCAGCGGATAGCTGTCTGGAACCCCAAACTCTCGGTCCCCACTTTGAATGCTCGGCCCATACCAGACCTTGTTGTTCTTGATCAGCGGGAAGATTCCCTTGTACTTCATGGCGTTCTGATTGCCGATGATCAGGAACCTCTTGTCATACTCGACCAGCTGCGCAACGTACTCACGGAAGAGAGAGAACGGCGGGTTCGTCACCACAATGTCGGCCTGCTCTAGAAGTTCGATGGTCTCCGTGCTTCGGAAGTCGCCGTCGCCCTGCAGAGGCTTGATGCCAATCTCCTTGGGATCGGGAACGTTGTTGCCGTCCCTGTCCCCCTCGTATTCGAGATAGATGGCCTGCTCAGAGTCGTTCTGGCTAAGGTGATCTGCGTTGCGGCTCTTGTAGCAAGTAGTAATGAGCTTCCTGAGTCCTAGCTTCTCAAAGTTATATGAGAAGTAATGGAAGAAGTTGCTCACGCGAGGATCGTCGCAATTGCAATAGACGACCTTGTCCTTGAAGTTGGACTTGTAGTGGCGCAGCTCGCGCTCGATGTCGCTTAGCTGCGTGTAAAACTCGTCCTTCTTCGCCTTCTTGGCGTCTTGGAGGTTGCGGTTCGCAGTGGTCATATCTAGTTCTCCGGGAAGGGGCGCTTGGGACACAGCTCCCTACAAAGCCGACTCTAGCGGCCCTTGAGGCGGTAGCCTGACAGCCTCTCGTCAACCACTGCTGAGCCACGACGTGACGCGAGATTTCAGGGAGCGGACTGCTCAGTTGGGTCGGCGGCGCAGCCTCCTTCGCTGCCATTCAGCACGACGGCGTGGTGGACGTCCCTCTCCTCAGTGATGCAAGGGACTGAGGTACCGGCCGACGGGATTCCTGCTATCCAGGCGATCAGTCCGACGGCAATGCAAGTGCTGCTCGACTACCTTGATCGGCCTCGGATCGTCACGCTCCAAAGTCGCGGTGGGTCCCGGTCCAACAGCTCAGACGGCCGCTAAGGAGTGGCGGTGAAGCCGAATTTGATCGACTCCCGAGCCGTGACCACCGGTGCGCCCTTGTGCGCGAGAGAAGAACCAGAAAAGCAATCTGGAGGAACTTCGCTTGCCAGGTCGCTTGGCGGTGGCCTGCCAATACGGCTTAGCATCGGCTCTCTGCCACGTAGTCCGCGGCGGTCTTGGCGCGTTTCGAGCTTTTACAGGCTCGGGGAAAAGCGAGAGCCATCGCCGGGGCGAACCTCGCCGTTAGCCACCAAGGCCGCGAGGTGCTTAGGCAGGGAACTATCTGGGCTGTGGCCGACATCCCTCCGCCATTCTTGCCCAGGGGTGTTCAGAGATCGGACTCCTGCGAATCCGGGTGCCCTTCGGCGCACGATTGTCCTTATAGCCGACAAGCGACAAAGCATCTCCTACCTCCGGGATCGGATCTTGGCCGAGGCGGTAGTGCTCTGAGCGGACGAGCGGGTTACCTGCTCCACATTCGCGACGTCATTGATCGGGCGCTCGCCTATACCGAGTCGGGCCGAGAGGAGTTCTTTGCCGCTTCGATGATTCAGGACGCAGTTATGCGAAACCTGGAGATTGTCGGGGAGGCCGCGAAGCGCGTCGATCTCGATCTCGTCTGGGACATCGTCGCCTCGGAGCTTCCGGCTGTACGGACGCAGATCATCACTCTCTTGGAGGAGTTGAAGCCTGGTGAGGATTTAGGCGCTGCCTGACGATGTGCCGGCGCGCGTAGAGAGCTAGGCCGGCAAGAACCCCCACTCCCCACAGGATCGATGCCCAGATACCGATCGCGCCACCCAGGAACCCCGCGACCACAACGGCTGCAAGCGCAGTCGCGTAAATCCCAAACAGCAGGAGTGTTTTGCGGAAGAGCCTCAGCAAGAGGCGAACTCTAGTTGGGGAGGCCACAGGCGCGAATGACGAGCGCTGCGGGTCACATCCCGGTCATATCACTGCCGCAATCTCGCTTCCCGGGGGGCGGCATCCGTCCTTTAAGCCCGAGGGTCGCGGGTTCGACTCCCGTCGGGCGCATTCCGCCTCCGCAGATTACGGTTAGAGCGTGCGAGAGACATAGGTCTCAGCGACCCCGACGATGAGTAGAACGGTGAGGCTCAGATAGACGGCGGCAACGGCGAACTTGGTCCTCGTCGGCACCGAGTGAAACTCGCGGCTCTCCTCCGAGTGCCGATTCTTGAAGCGGTGGTAGAGCTCGGGCCCACCCAGCAAGAGTACGAACAGAAGCATGAACGGGCCAAGGAACATGACGGTGGCGGCGACGGCTATAAGGATCCCGGCAATCCAGACCATGGGGCCGAGTACAGCCATCGCCCGTCCACCGTCGAGCGGCAGTACCGGCAGCAGGTTGATCAGGTTGATGAAGAAGCCGACGTAGGCCAGGGCGCGCCAGAGGTCGCTGCCGGTCGCCAGCCAGATAGCGAGCGGGATCAGAGTCCCGATAGTGCCGAGGATTGGGCCAGCCAGCCCGACACGGGCCTCTGCTGCGGCGTCCCTGCCCAGAGACTCGACCGCAATCACCGCGCCGACGAAGGGGATGAAGATGGGGGCCGAGGCCTCGACTCCCTCGCGGCGCAGCTGGATGACGTGCCCCATCTCGTGGACGAAGAGCAGCAGGACGAAGCCGACGGCGAAAGGCCAGCCGAAAGCCAAGGCGTAGGCGCCGATCGAGATAAACATCGTCCCGAGCGTCGTCACTGCCTTGACCTTGATCAAGGCCAAGAAGAGGAACTTGCCCTTGCTGGCAAGGAGGACGACCGGGATCAGGAACGCACCGAACTTCTTGAGTCGCGACCGGTTGTGCTCCTTGTCCAGCTCCTCGGCCGTCGGCGGCTCGGGCACGACGGCCGGCTCCGGTGTCAGGCCGGCGTTAGCTTCTACTGCTCCAGCCTGCTGATTGCTCAGCTCCATGCCCGGACGATAGGGCCTATCGGCGCCAGGACCGGAATTCCGATCTGAGTTGCGGCCGGCTCGGAAACCCCTAGGACTGACTGCGCAAAGGGGCGTGCGAAATGGCCGGGGGCAGCTACCAGTGCCAGGTAACTTTGACCATCTGGTTCTCACGGTAAGCGCGGGACTTGAGGCGGAGAACCTGTCGGCTGCCCTCTTTCTTTAGCTCGCTGCCCTTCGCAGGTCGGTCTCCATGACCTTTCGGGCCGGCGATCCGCACATTCTTCACGTCATGGTTGCTAGGAAACTGGAGGATTAGCTCAGTCTTCTCGCTGGGCACTACAGATCGATGTGCAATCCACTGCTGTGGCTCCGTAAAGCCGTCCTGAACTGTTCGCGTAGATTTGAGGGTAGCCACCTCGTCCCGAGTGCGCCGGGGATCAAGGAGTATCAAAACTCCCTTCTCATCGGCAAATGTCAAGACTCCCTTCTCATCCGCGCTAGGGACGCCATCGCCTTTGATGACGGAGCCGTAGCCACAGGAGAAGTCGGCGAATAAGTCACCGTCCCCCGAGGCCAGCTCGATTAGAGCAATCGCGAGATAGTTGAAACGCACCTCCTGTTGCTTGGTGAGGATGGCTGCGTGTCCTTGGGGGTCGGCGAACTCCCAAGTGATCGTCTCCTCCAGCACTCTGTATGGCCCAGTAAAAAGAGCACGTTGCCTGAGTGCGAATACGAAGACGGCAACTAGGGCAACCAAGAGCGCAGCAGAGGCCACGGCCCCAGCGACCGGATCTATGAAGGTTCCAACGACAGCACCAGCTAGGCCCAGGAGCGCAGTCGCAAGCCCGGCTGCGCTGCCGACAATTACACCGTAGGCATCCTTGAGTGATTGCAGCATATCTCTGCGCTCGCGGAGTCAGCTCAAGATGCCGCAGGCCCCCGACTAAAACCTGTACCCGGTTAAGACTTCGAGTCTACGGGCGCATTAGTGGATCCGCCACCGTTCATGGGGGCAGTATAGACACTGAGTGGTCAATCTCAAGAGAGGTGCAATCTGGAGCTTCTCGATCCTCGCTACCGGCCCGCCAACTGGCTCAGTGGGCGCGGCGGGGACTATCCCTAGGCAGCCGAGCGCACCAGATGGCGAAGAGACCGACGGCGACTATCGCGCCTAGCCAGTGCAGGGCGAAGAGGACGGCGAGCAGGCTGGGGAGACCGGCGAGGACGGCGCCGGTCAGAGTCGGGACGAGGGGCAGCTTGAGGACAGTGGCCGTGAAGGCGGCGCAGAGCATCCAGGAGCCGGGGCCGGCGAGCCAGCCCCAGTCGACGAAGAAGTCGTGGGGGAGGGCGAGGCCTAGGGCCAGGGAGAGGAGGGCGACGGCGATCAGCTGTAGGAGGGCGGCGCGCCAGAGGATCGCGGTGTCCATCTCGCGGGAAACTAGCTGTTAGTCGACGATGACCTTGCCGCGCATGTAGGTGTGGATCTTGCAGTGGTAGGCGAAGGTGCCCTTCTGCTTGAAGCGGACCGTGGCGGACTTGCCGGCTTTGATCCGGCCGGTGTCGAAGGCGCCTTTGTCGGTGGCGGTGTGGGCGACGCCGTCGGAGTTGGAGAAAGTGACCTGGGAGCCCTTGGCGACGGTCAGCGTGCCGGGGCGGAAGGCGAAGTCGCGGATGCTGACGGTCTTGGCGGCGCTCGCCTGGGCATCGCCGCCGGCGCTTGCGGCATCGCCGCCTGGGCCAAGCAACAGGAACAGGAGCCCGAGCAGGACGATCGCCCCTCCGACCGTCCTGCACCCCCGCTGTGAGCCGAGAAGCGCCGTCATCGCCTCGGTCTACGGACGCAGGGTGGACAAGGTTCAACGCTTGTGGCCATAATCGAAAGCCCGGGCCGTTAGCTCAGTTGGGAGAGCGCCTGCTTTACACGCAGGAGGTCACTGGTTCGAGACCAGTACGGCCCATCTATTGTGGCGCTTGGGCACTCCGGGCTGCTCGCATCGCCGCCAGTAAGGGGGAGCGGTCGAAGAAAACCTCGTTGCGCTCGATCAGGCCGTCGCGGAGGCGGACGGTGCAGACGCCGTCGATGCCGAGCGCCTCGCCGCCGACCGGGATCTCGGCGTGCCAGTGGTTCAGGAAGCCGCCGTCCATCGGCGTCGCCGCAGTCTGGGTCCAGACCCAGTCCGGGAAGCCGGCCAGAAGGCGGCTGAAGTAGGCGGTGATCGCGTCCCGGCCGCTGACTCCGGCCGGGATCGCCGGGTCGGCGTAGAAGCCGTCCTCGGCGTAGAAGGCCGCCAGCCGCTCGGGCTCGTTGCCCGTCCAGGCCGGTAGCCACCGCGCTGCGAACTCGCGGGCCTGTTCCGGGGTGAGGCAGTCGAAGGCGGCCACGGCTACTGCAGCGCGAAGACGACCTGCACGGTCGCGGTGACCGTGGAGGTGCCGGGCTTGACGGGCGGCGTGGCGGCGCAGCGCTTGGTCGTGGTGACCGGAGCGGGCGTGGGGGCTGCTGCGCAGGCGCCCTTCTGGGTGGGCGCGGCGGCGTCGTAGGGCGAGGCTTCGATGCCGCCCCCTTCGGCGATGCTGATCGCCGGACCCAGGGTGGCACCCGCCTGCGCGGCAAGGGCAGCCGCCCGCACCTTGGCCTGGTCGAAGGCCGCCGCGAGCGCGGCGTTGTAGGCGGCTTCGGGGTCGCCGAGGAAGAAGTTCGGGCCGCGGGTGCCGGTGGCGCCGGCGGCGATCGCGGCGGCGACGAGGTTGCCTGCTTCGGCGGGCTGGTGCAGGACGACGCTGATCCCCTCGCTCGCCCGGTAGAGGGGCCGTTCATCGCGGTAGATCTTGTTGACGGAGATGCGGCCGGTGGTGATGTCGCCCTCGCCAACTCCCGGAATCGTCTGCACGGCGGCGATCACCTTGCGCAGTTGGGCCGAGGTGGCACGCAGCGCAGCGCCACGGGTCTTCCGTTCGAGGCTGACCGAGAAGCCGAGGCCGGCGGTGTCGTTCGCCACCTTGCGGGTGGCGCTGCCGCTGACCGAGACAGTGCGTTCGGCCGCGTTTGCCACGGCCGGCACCAGCAGCGCCAGGGCGAGCACGGAGATGGCGGCGGTCCGGAGGGAGGTCTGCATCGGCCCGATCATCGCATTCGTCCTACCCGGAAGCCGGCCGGTGGAAGCACGGGCAGGGGTTGACCGCGCTGCTCGGGATGGTTAGCGTCGAGCGGTGAAGTCCGCCGCCATCAAGCTCGCCTGTGCCGCAGTCGTTGCCTTCGCGGCCCTACTGGGGGCACCGGCAATCGCCCCGGCCTTTCAGAACGTGACGATTGAGAACGGCACCCTGCGCATCACCGGCGACGCAGGCAAAACGACCGACCTGGTCACGATCAAATACGACCCGGTCGCGGACGAGTACGTGATCACCCACGACATCCTCAGCGCCCCGCCGGGTTGCCACTTCGAAGGCAACGGGCCTCCTTACAAGCTGCTGCGCTGCCCGGCGAAAGGAATCGGGTTGATCGTCGTCGATACCGGCAACGACTCCGACACGTTTCGCCTCGAAGACATGGTCTACACGAACCTCAACCAGGAAGGGATCTGGTACCCGCCCGACCTGCTCGAAGTAGTGATCCTGATGGGAACCGGGAACGACAAATACCAGGAGATCACGGTGGCGCCGCCGACCCTGCCGCCGGCCGCGGCGTTGGCCAAGCGCTCCATCGACATGGGCGGCGGAAACGACGGAGCCGTCGTCGGTCCCGGCGCCAACAAAGTCGTCTTCGGTGACGGCAGCGCCAAGCTCGCCGTCGCTGCGGGGACGAACACGATTGCGGTCGGCGCCGGCAACAGCAAGGTCGAACTCGCCGGTGGTGTGAACAGCGTCACGGTCGGCCCCGGCAACAGCCAGGTCACCGCCACCGACGGGACGAACAACGTCAGTTTCGGCAGCGGCGCCAGCAAGTTCACCGGCGGGCCCGGTGCAGATGTGGCGGTCTTCGGGCCCGGCACTGGCACCTTCACCGGCAACGGCGGCGACGATCGCGCGTTTTTCGGCCCTGGCGTCAACCACTTCTACGGTGGCCCCGGCGCGGACTTCGCCTCGCTTGGCCCCGGCAACGACTTCGGCTTCGGCGGTACCGGCGCGGACAAGCTGCTGGGCGGCCCCGGCATAGACCGCCTCTTCGGCGGCGCCGACTTCGACGTTCTCAACGGCGGCCCGGGGAAGCCGGATCGCTGTTACGGCGGCGCCGGCGGCGCCAAGCCGATCAGCTGCGAGTTCGGCGTTCAGTACATGCCGTACTAGGCCGCATGGGTGCGCAGATCCGGCGTCGCGGTGCCGCCGCGACGGCGCTCCTCCTCGAGCACGACGTCGAAGAAGACGTCGTTGCGACCGCGGCGAATCAGGTGAGGGAGGAGGTGCCGGCCGCGTCGATGACCGGCGGTTACCGAGCGGAAGGCGCGCTCGTGGGTGCCGCTCCAGTAGATGCCGAAGATCTCCCGCACCCGTGGTGGCAGCGTTCCCTTGATGATCAGATTCTGGATGGCGAGGTTGCCGCGCGCCGTCACCGGCACCGGCTGCTCGAAGGCGACCAGTGGCGCCACCTCCAGGGCATGCGGGGTCGCGTACAGGTCGGGTGAGGCGAGTTTTTCCTCCCACCAGGTGTGAAATCGGCGGTAGCTCGTCGGCACTTCGCTGCGCGGCAGCCCGAACAGCTCGCCGAAGCGGACGTAGTCCTGCCAGAGGGCGTCGCGCTCGCCTTCGTTCAGCGGCCGCACCATCGTCTCGTACATCTCCCGGCCGGAGTCGGCGATTACCGCCAGGGTCCACAGCATCAGCTCCGGGTCCAGGGCGGAGTAGGCGCGGCCGGCGGGGTGGGCGCCGGCGTCTTCGGGCAGCGTCCCCTTGATCCGTTCGTGCAGACGGTGCACTCTGGCCAGTGCCTCGTCCGCTTCGGCGCGAGTGCCGAGCAGCACCGTCTCCTGGATCTTGGCGGTGCGGGCGAGCCGCTCGAACGGGCGGTCGGAGGCCTTCGTGCTCAGCATCGTGCCGGTGTAGGTGAGCGGTTCCAGCGCCCCGATCAGCAGCGCCCGCTGCCCGTAGAGGAGGCCGACCGAGCGCTCGCCGTGCACGCGCCGTGCCATCGAGTGACCGGGTGGAAAGTAGTAGCGGTCTCCTCCAGATTCGGCCATAGCCGACCTTGGATGGTACCGGCGAGTCTGGTGCTTACCGGCGATGCCCGCGCGCAAGCGCGACCAGGGCGGCACCGCTGCCCCGTGGCTCGACCAGCCCACGCAACTGGTGTGAAGCGAAGATCTCGTCGAGTTCCTCCCGGGTCAGCGTCTCGCGCTCGATCGCTTTCTCGGCAAGGTCGTCGAGGCAGGCGCGGTTGGCCGCCAGCAGCGCCCGGGCTCGGCGGTATGCCTCGCGGGCCAGCGTCATCGCCGCCAGGTCAACCTCGCGTCGGGTCTCGTCAGAGACCGCGTAGCTGTCGACCGGCATCGCGATCGGCGGCGGGCCGTCGGCGTCCACCGCCACGCCCATACCGAATTCGGTGACCATCTGCTTGCAGATCCGGTGCACGGAGTCGAGGTCGCCGCTGGCTCCGGAGAAGGGCTCGCCGACCACCTCTTCCTCGGCGGCGCGACCGCCGAGCAAGGAGACGACGTTGCCGAGCAGCTCTTCGCGCGACATCAGGTAGGTGTCCTCCTCGGGAGTCGAGGCGACGAAGCCGAGGGAGCGACCGCGCGGGACGATGCTGAGAATCTCGGGCGGGTTCGGCGCGACCAGCTTGCGGCAGAGGGCGTGGCCCGCCTCGTGGTAGGCGATGATCTCCTTCTCGCGGTCGTTGAGGCGATGGGCCTGCTGGGAGCCGACCAGCTGGCGCAGCAGCGCCTCGTCGAGATCCTCGCGCCCCATCTCCTTGCGCTCCGCGCGGCCGGCGATGATTGCGCCCTCGTTGAGCGCGTTGGCCAGCTGGGCGCCGGTCATCCCGGTCGTTTTGCGGGCGACGTCGGCGAGGTCGAGGTCGGCGGCGAGCGGTTTGCCCTTGGCGTGGGCACGCAGGATCGCCTCGCGGCCGTCGCGATCGGGCGGCGCCACCAGGACCTGGCGGTCGAACCGGCCCGGCCGCAGCAGCGCCTCGTCGAGCTTGTCGACGAAGTTGGAGGCGGCGATCACGATCACCATTCCCGGGTCTTTCTCGAAGCCGTCGAGCTCGACCAGCAGCTGGTTCAGCGTCTGCTCCTGCTCGCTGGAGCCGGCGTTGCCGCTGCCGCGAGCACCGCCGACGGCGTCGATCTCGTCGATGAAGATCACGGCGCGGCCGGACTTACGCGCCTCCTTGAACAGACGACGGATCCGCGCCGCGCCGCGGCCGACGAACATCTCGACGAAGTTCGAGCCGGAGGCGGCGAAGAAGTCGACCCCGGCCTGGGCGGCGACAGCGCGCGCGAGCATCGTCTTGCCCGTGCCGGGAGGGCCGTAGAGCAGGACTCCGCGGGGCGCTCTGGCGCCGAGCCCGGCGAAGCGCTCCGGTTCCCGCAGCCAGGCGGCGACGTCCATCAGCTCGTCCTTGGCGGCGTCGACTCCCTGGACTTCGTCCCAGAGAACGGGCTCGGTCTTGCTCGCCTTGACCGTTTCCGGCTTGGTCGATCCGACCGTCGTCCGCAGCAGTTTGAGGAAGATGACGATCAGGCAGCCGGAGAAGATGACCCCGAAGACGGGGTACCAGTTGAAAAAGAATTCTTGGATGTCGAGCGTCGTCAGCGCGTAGGTCAGATGCATAATCAAGTTCGCTCGGCGAGCGTTCGGGGAGTGTGGGGGTTCTGCTCCCAGATTTCATTCACACATATGTCCAAAAAGGCCACGAATAATTAAAGCCCACGGCTCAAGCGCTCCGGAGTTGAAGGCCCAGATCGAGGCAGAACGGGCGGGAAGGCCCTTTTTGGTCTTCCGTGACGGCGAGGGAGAACAGCGGATCGTCACCGTCGAATCGGGTGCGACCGAGCTCTGGGTCGGCCGTGGCGACGCCGCCGACGTGCGGCTGGGCTGGGACGAGGAGGTCTCGGCGCTGCATGCCCAGATCGAGGTGGTGCGCGACGAGTGCACCCTGCTCGACGACGGCCTCTCCCGCAACGGCTCCTTCGTCAATGAGCAGCGCGTCCACGGGCGCAAGCACCTGCGCGACGGCGACACGATCCGCTTCGGGCGGACTCCGGTGCTCTACCGGCGGCCGGGGGACGGGGCACCCGAAGCGACCGTGGTCGCGGCGGAGGCGGTGGTGGCAGCCGGCGTCTCGCCGGCGCAGCGCCGGGTCCTGGTCGCCCTCTGTCGCCCATATAAGGACGGCGCCGATTTCGCCACCCCCGCGACCAACCAGGACATCGCCTCCGAGCTGCACCTCGGCGTAGACGCGGTCAAGACCCACATGCGTGCCCTCTTCGAGAAGCTCGAGGTCGGCGACCTCCCGCAGAACCAGAAACGGGTCGCGGTCGCCGAACGGGCGTTGCAGACCGGCATCGTCAGCAAGCGCGATCTCTGATCGCAGTCCTCCTTAGTCCCGCTATCCGGGAATAAAGAGGACCGGAAGGGGTGAGCGAGACCACCCCTTGGGCGTCTGGGCGGGGGACTCGATCGGGGCGAGAGTGGATCCACGGCAATCAGCCGCAACCACTTCGAACAAGGAGCCCCCGATGACCCGCACCGACACCACCGCCCGCAAGCTCGCCCGCTTCTCCGGTCTCGCCGCCGCTGTCGCCAGCCTCGCCCTGATGGTCGCGCCGGCCTCCGGCATGGCCGCCCCGGTCAAGTTCGGCGCCGAGCTCGACCCGACGGTGCAGCCGTCCAACTCGCTGCCCGGCCTGATGTGCGACCAGCAGGCCCCCGGCACGGCCTGCACGATGATTCAGAACGAAGCCTATGGCCGCCCCGACGGCGGCGAGCTGGCGCCGAAGACGGGCACGATCAAGAAGATCCGGCTGATCGCCGGCGGCCCCGGCAGCTTCAGGCTGCAGGTCGCCAAGGTGAAGCGCTCCACCTTGCACGGCACCAACGAGGCCAAAGTCGTCGCCAACGGTCCGCGGATCTCCTACCAGGGCCAGACCGACGCCAGCTTCGAAAGTGACAGCTACACGGTCGAGTCGTTCAACGTCAACGTGCCGGTGAAGAAGGGCCAGCAGCTCGCCCTGCGCGGCAATATCACCTCGATGATCCGCTGCTCCTCGGGTGGCGACAACACTCTGATCTACACCCCGCCGCTGCTCTCCGGCGGCAGCTTCCGCCCGGCGACTGGCGACGACGGCTGCTGGATCCTCATGGAAGCCGTCATCAAGTAGCCCCCGGCGCACGTACCTCCCTGGCTAGCGCGAGGCCCCGCTCCGGCGGGGCCTCGTTTGCGACGAGATTGCAGTTGTGTCCGCTATGCGGACACTGGAGCAGACTCGTCAGCCGCGTTCGACCTGGGAGCCGCCGACGATCGCGTCCTCGTTGCTGTCCGCGAAGACGACCCAGGCCTTGTTGCCGCCGTCGTAGTCAGGAGCCCACAGCTTCAGGGTTGCCTCGCGCCCCCAGACCGTCACCTGCTCCTCGCCGGTCGCGTCGAGCCCACGCCAGATCCGCACGAAGGGGTTGCCTTCCCACTCGGCGCCAATCGTCGTCGGCTCGCGGTGGCCGGGGTGGACGACCGTCTGCGGCGGCAGCTCCATCAGTCGCATCACCGAGGCCTGCAGGTCGGCGAAGCCGCTGGCACCCGGCGCCATCGTGCCGCCGACGGTGCCCTTGAAGAGGACGTCGGCGGTGAAGACATCGCTGCCGTTGATCAGGAAGGCGAGGTGGCCGGCGGCATGGCCGGGGGTGAGCATCGCCTCGATCTCCAGCCCGCCCGCCTCGAGCCGGTCGCCGTCGGCGAGGGTGATCGCCACCTCCTCGTCGAGCTCGGCCGCGGTCTCCGCATGGGCGACCAGGGGCGCGTCGCCGAGCCGGTGCCGCACCTTGTCGATGCCGGCGACGTGGTCGGGGTGGGGGTGGGTGAGGAGGATGTGGGTGATCTCGATGCCGCTCTCCTCGGCCAGCTTCGCCAGCGGCTCCAGATCATCGTTGCCGTCGATCAGCACGCCGGCGCCGCGCGCGGGGTCGGCGACCAGGTAGGCGTTCGACAGCCATTGCGGGTTCTCGGTCCTCTCGACGATCAACGCTCCTCCTTCGCTAGCTCTCCCAAATCGACGTGTCTGAGCTTAGGGGGTTCTATGACCCCGAAAGCTCAGACACGTCGCGCGGCGGCGGGAAGCGCGCTGCCCTGCAGGAGGGCGGCGGCAACCAGCTCCGGGTCGTCCCAGGTCGGCGTGTGGCCGACGCCGGGGAGGACGATGAGGCGGGCGCCGGCAGGGCAGCGCTCGGGCCGCGGTGGCGCGACCAGACGGTCGAGTTCGCACCAGGCGATCGTCACCGGCATGTCGTCGGGGTAGCCGGCCGGATCGAAGACGTGCGACCGCATCGCCCGGTTGGCGCCGTCGTAGCCGTCGGCGTCGATCCAGCCGAGGACGAGCTCGCGGCCGGTGGCGGCCGGGATCCGCTCCGGCTTCGCCGCGAAGGTGGCGAGCGCCCTGCGGCGGAGGCCGGGAGCGCGCAGGGCGAGGTCGGCGAGCGGTCGCAGCCGCTGGGCCCAGCGCCGCGGGTCGCGGCGGCGCGGGCCGAGCGGGCGGCGCCAGAGGCCGGCCGGGGAGATCGCCGTCACCGAGGCCGCCCAGCCGGCGCGGCCCATCTCCAGCGCCGCCCAGCCGCCGAGCGAGTTGCCGGCGACGTGCGGGCGCTCGATCCCCAGCTCCAGGCACTGCTCGTGGAGAGCCGCCGCCAGGTTGGCCGCGGTCGGCTCGACGCCGTCGGGCAGAGGCGGGGCGTCGCCGAAGCCCGCCATGTCGAGGACGACGACTTCGCGCTCCGCCGCCAGCAGGTCGACCGCCGGCTCCCAGACCAGCGCCGAGCCACCGAGCCCGTGGATCAGCAGCAGCGGCTCGCCGCTGCCCCGCCTCAGTGCCATCCCGGCTTCGCGAACAGGGCCTGGATGTCGCCGATTCGGCGCTCGCGGAAACCCGCCTCCGAGGAGCAGAGGTAGAAGTCCCAGAGGCGGCGGAAGCGCTCGTCGTAGCCGCGCGGTCGCAGCCGCTCCCAGGCGCCGAGGAAGCGCTGGCGCCAGGCGGCGAGGGTGGGCGGGTAGTGAGTGGTGATGTCGTCGGCCCAGACCTGGCGCATGCTGGTGACGCGGTTGAGACAGTCGGCGATCTTCTCTGTGGAGGGCAGGCAGCCGCCGGGGAAGACATGGGTGTTGGCGAAGCTGCGTGCGGCCTTCTCGGCCTCGTAGATCTCGTCGTCGATCGTGATCGCCTGCAGCAGCATCAGCCCGTCGGAGCTGAGCAGCTCGTCGCAGCGGCGGAAGAAGTCGTCGAAGTACTGCCAGCCGACCGCCTCGATCATCTCGACCGAGACGAGGCGGTCGTAGCGGCCGTGCAGGTCGCGGTAGTCCTCGAGCAGGACGGTCACCCGGTCCCCGAGGTCGGCCTCCTGCACCCGGTGGCAGGCGAGCTCGTGCTGTCGGCGGGAGATCGTCGTCGTCGTCACCCGGCAGCCGCGCTCGCGGGCGGCGTGGACGGCGAGCCCGCCCCAGCCGGCGCCGATCTCCAGCAGGTGGTTGTCGGGCCCGAGGCGGAGCCGCTCGCAGATGCGGTCGAGCTTCGCCAGCTGCGCCTCCTCGAGGCTGGCGCCGTCGCGGGGGAAGTAGGCGCAGCTGTACATCATCCGCTCGTCGAGGAAGGAGGCGAAGAGGTCGTTGCCGAGGTCGTAATGGGCGGAGATGTTCTGGCGGGCGCCGCGGCGGGTGTTCTCGGGGACGAGGTGCCGAAGCCGGTGCAGCAGTCCCCGCGGCCGGGCGACCGCGCCGCGCAGCCCGTCGAGGTCGCGCAGCTCACGGGCGGCGATGCGGATCAGCGAGACCAGGTCGTCGGTCTCCCAGAGGCCGTCGACGTAGCCCTCGCCCAGTCCGACGCTGCCGTGCAGCGGCGCGCGCCAGGCGGCTGGGTCGCGGACGATGACGGTGGCACTGAGGTCGGCATCGGCGGGGCCGAAGCTGCGCGCCCGGCTGCCCTCGATCACCTCGATCCGCCCCGAGCCGATCCGCCCCATCGCGGTCGAGACGGCAACCCGTGCGAGCTGGTCTCTCATGGCGAGACGAACCCCTTCGGCTTGCTGCCCTCGGGGTGGGGGAAGTAGCGGGCGCCCTTCAGCTTCAGCCGCAGCGACTGGGCGTAGATCTTCGCCACCGTCTGCAGCGACATCGCCGGGTAGCGGGCGAGCATGCCGGCCAGGCGCCGACCGCTGAGCTCGCGACGGCGCAGTGAGAGCGTCGCGTCGAAGGACTTGGCCGGGCGCCCGTTCGCCGGGCGATCCCGGCCCGCCCGCCCGCCCGCCGTGGGCCTCGACTCGATATGGACGGCGAGGCGCGGTCCGGGTTCGCCGGCCCGGAAGGCATAGGTCTGACCCATGCCCAACAGGGGCGATACGTGCAGCGCCTTGTCGAGCTCGTCGGCCAACACAGGTCCCTCTCGATCTCCGCGGGCGAGGACATAAGCATGACGCTCTCCCCAGGGGAGGTTGTGAACGTCGGCGACGACGGCCTCGACCCGCTCGCCGCCGGCGTCGAAGCAGTAGTAGAAGCTGACCGGGTTGAAGGAGTGGCCGAAGTAGCGCAGCCCGGCCAGCAGGCGGACCGGGCCGGCGGGGCGGCTGCCTGTCTCCGCCTCGACCGCGTCGCGAGCGCACTCGGCCAGCGGTCGCGCCGGGTCGCCCATGAAGTCCTCGCGGCGGAAGCGCGCCGGCGCCGGCCGCCGGGCTGAGAACAGCGGGTAGCGGTCGAGCAGCCCCGGTAGCTCGCCGAGATCGAGATACAGGAGGAAGAGCCGGTAGCGGAACTCGTGCTCGACCGGCTCGAAGCGCCGGTGGCGGACCCAGCCCTCGTAGACGGCCGAAGCGCTCATAGGACAACCTCCCCCTTGTTCTCCTGAGATTGAGAGGCCGAGCAAAGCGAGGCCGTCGAAGATCCCGGGGGAACGCATAGAGCCGACCGCCGCCGGGAGAGCGCCTTCCCCGACGTGTCTGAGCTAAGGGGGCCTATATGACCCCTAACCTCAGACACCCCCCTCGCGGGGGTCGAGGTGGGGGCGATTCGCTCGCAGACGCGGATGGCGCTGAGGACGCCGTCCTCGTGGAATCCCCAGCCCCAGTAGGCGCCGCAGTAGTGGGTGCGCCGCACGCCGCTGATCTCTTCGTGGCGGGCCTGGGCGGCGACGCCCTCGCGGGTGTAGACAGGGTGGTCGTACTCGAAGCGGCGCAGCACCTTCTCCGCGTCGATTTCCTCGCCGCGGTTGAGCGTCACCAGGTACTCGTGGTCCGCTCGCAGCCGCTGCAGGTGGTTCATCCAGTAGGTGACGGTGCTGCCCTGGGCCGCCTGGTCGGCGGCGTCGGACTTGACCGACAGGTCGGTCAGATGGAAGTTCCAGCTCGACCAGGCGGTGCGGCGGCGCGGCAGCAGCGAGGTGTCGGTGTGCAGGACCGCTTCGTTGCGCCGGTAGGGGATGGCGCCGAGGATCTCGCGCTCGGGCTCGCTGGGGTCGGCCAGCATCGCCAGCGCCTGGTCGGAGTGGGTGGCGATCACGATCTCGTCGAAGTCTTCGCTCTCGCAGCCCTCGGCGGCGATCCGCACCCGGTCGGGTAGCCGCTCGATCTGCCGCACCGGTGCCCGCAGCCTTACCCGTTGCCGCCACGGCGCCGCGATCGCCTCGACATAGCGAGATGAGCCGCCGCTGACGGTCCGCCACTGTGGCCGGTCGCGCAGGCTGTACATGCCGTGGTTGTCGAAGAACTCGGCCATGAAGCTGGCCGGGAAGCTCCACATCTGCTCCGGGTCCGCCGACCAGACTGCGGCGGCCTGCGGGACGATCAGCCGCTCGACGAAGTGGCTCGAGAAGCCCTGCTCCTCGAGCCAGGCGCCGAGCGACGGCGCGGTGCCGTTCATCCCGATCAGCGCCCGCGCCTCGCGGTTGAAGCGGCGCCAGTCCCGCAGCATCCCCAGGAAGGAGAGGCTGAGGAGGTGGGAGGGGCGGGCGAAGAGCCCCCAGGGGGTTCCGGAGTACTCGAAGCCGCCGCGCCCGTCGGAGACCGAGAAGCTCATGTGGGAGCGTTGGCTCGGCACCTCCAGCTCCTCCAGCAGCCGTTCGAAGTTGGGATAGTTGCGGTCGTTGAAGACGATGAAGCCGGTGTCGATCCAGTGCGTCTCCTCGCCGTCCTCGACCGGCACGGTGTGGGTGTGGCCGCCGAGCCGGTCGCCCGCCTCGTAGACGACGATCTCGTGCTCGCGGTGCAGCAGGTGGGCGGCCATCAGCCCGGAGATGCCGGTTCCGACGATTGCGATCCTCATCGCCTGGAACAACGAAGGCGAGGCTCAATCGGTTGCATCGAGCGGTTGGCGCGGCCGCTGCACGGTCGCTTGCGATACGCCCCGCAAGGCGGGTTTCGCCTCGCCGGATCGAAGAAGCTGTGCATAGGCGCCGGGCTTCCCCGTGCCTCGATTTCTTCCGGTACCGCGGCGGGCGACGACTTTTCCCATATGCGGCGCCATTCGAGCTACCTTTGTTGAGACCCGACGTGAAGGCCAGACGCACTTCGAGGCCAGGGAGGCGACCCCTGGTGCTGATGGCGATCTTGTTCGTGATGGCCTCAACTACGCAATCGCCAACTGTCGCCACCGCCGAGACCGGCGGGGCCGGGCAGGTGGAAGAACAGCCCGCCCTCGGGAGCACTCCGTTCGATCGTCAGGGGATGTGGATCTGGTACGTCTCGCGCTCCGAGGGCGGCAGCGTCCCGGCGATCGTCGCCCGTGCCAAGCGCGCCGGGATCGGCACCGTCTACATCAAGTCGGGCGACGGCGACGACGTCTGGAACCAGTTCAACCGCGCCCTCGTGAAGGCGCTTCACGAGGGCGGCCTCAACGTCTGTGCCTGGCAGTACGTCTACGGCGACAGCCCCGTGGCCGAGGCGAAGGTCGGCGCCGTCGCGGTCAGGCGGGGCGCCGACTGCCTGGTGATCGACGCCGAGGCCGAGTACGAGGGCAAGTACGCCTCGGCCGACCGCTACGTTCGCACCCTGCGCGCCGCGATCGGCCCCGATTTTCCGCTCTCGCTGGCGGCCTTCCCCTACGTCGACTACCACCCGTCCTTCCCCTACTCGGTCTTCTTCGGGCCGGGTGGGGCGACCTACAACCAGCCGCAGATGTACTGGCGGTCAATCGAAACCTCGGTGCGCTCGGTCTACGAACACAGCTACCTCTACAACCGCCTCTGGGGGCACCCGATCTACCCGATCGGCCAGACCTACGAAGGTCCCAGCAACGGCGAGCTGAAGCTCTTCCGCCGCTTCGCCGCCAGCTTCGGCGGGCTGGCACCGAGCTGGTGGAGCTGGCAAGAGACGAGCGGCCATGAGTGGGGCGCCCTCGGCGCCGCCAGCGCCGCCCGCCCGGTCACCGGCTACAGCCCAGTGGTCGCCCACCCGCTGCTGAAGCGCGGCAGTCGCGGCGACCTCGTCGTCTGGGCCCAGCAGCACCTGATCGGCGCCGGCCAGACCCAGGTCCCGGTCACCGGCGTCTTCGGCAAAACCACCTTCGGCGCCGTCCGCTCCTTCCAGGTTGCCCAGGGGCTGCCGGCGGACGGCGAGATCGGCACCACCACCTGGCAAGCACTAACCAAGTTCACGCCCTACCGGATGCCCTGGGCTGGCGGTACGAGCACGGCACGCGCTGGAGGCGCGGCCGCCGGTCGCCTCGCACCGCCGCGACGCCCACTCTCGGCGTCGCTGCCCGCCGTTGCCTACGAGATAACCCCAGGTCCGGCCCCTTGAGCAAGCGCCCGGCGGGGGCGCTTGCGGGCATGGCCATGATCCTTCTCCTCGCTGCTCCGGCAGGGGCGGCAACGCGCTCGCCGGAGCCCTCGCGGGCGGCACTGTTCGCGGTGCCGCGGCCGGCGGTGCCGCCGCGCGACGTCGTCGTCGGGCGGGCGAGCGTCGTCTCCGCCCGGATCTCCGCCACCACTTCGGCGGCGTCGACGAGCGACCGCTACCCGATCGAAGACGGCAGCGGCGCGACGATCGCGGTCAACGTCACCGCCGCCTGCCAGGAGTCCTGCAACGCGGCCGATCCGGCGGCGATCGCCCGCACCGTCGGCGCCTTCATCCACGGCCCCGAGGTCGAGCTGGTGACGGTTCAGCTCGACACGCCATTCCAGCTCTCCTTCGACTGCGGCTACGCCGCCCAGGCCTGCTACTTCAGCAGCGAAAACAGGATCGTCCTCAGCGGCGACGCCAGCCTCGGGCCGGACGGGGCCAGCCGCGAGTTCGTGCTCGCCCACGAGTACGGACACCACGTCGCCGCCCATCGCCAGATTCCGCTGCCGTTCCCGGCGGCGATCGACTGGGGGCCAGAGCATTGGTCCAGCTACGAGCGCGTTTGCCAAGGCCACCGCGCCGGCGCCTTCTTCCCCGGTGACGAGGGCGGTCACTATTACGAGGATCCCGGCGAGGCGTTCGCCGAGTCCTTCGCCTACCAGCGCTTTCCCAGCGACACCGTTAAATGGGGGTGGACGCCGGTCCTGCGGCCCGACGTCGGCGCCTTCCGGGCGATTCGCCGCGACACGCTCGATCCCTGGCGAGGACGCAGCGGCCATGTCCTCTCGGGCCTGGTGCCGCCGAACGGAGTCGTCGTGCGGCAGTTCCCGACACCGCTCGACGGCCTGGTCAGCATCGGCCCGGTGGGCAGTCCGCACCTGGGCTATGAGCTGATCCTGCGCAGCCAGGCGGGCAAGGTGCTGCGCACGTCGCGCCATGTCGCGTCCCGCAACCGCATCGACTACACGGCTTGCGGCGAGTCGCGGCTGCGGGTGGCGATCAGACCTACGGGAGGGGCCGGTACGCCCTACCGGCTAACGATTAGGAGGCCCTGAGCGGCAGGCGGTGTGCCGCGCGATTGGGCCCGCGCGGCACGCTCAGGTTATGCCGAGATCCGCGTTTCCAGCCGGCCCAGGGTGGGCGACTCGATGACGATCTCGTCGCCATTGGCGAGCCAGACACGCGGCTCGCGCACGCTGCCCACTCCGGCGGGCGTCCCGGTCGAGACGATGTCGCCAGGCTCGAGCGTCATCAACTCGGAGAGGTGGGAGAGCAACTGCGGGATGCCGAAGATCAGCGACGCGGTCGAGTCGCCCTGCATCTGTTCGCCGTTCAGACTCAGCGAGATCTCGATCCCGTCGTGCGGCCCGGCCTCGTCGGGAGTGACGAGCCAGGGTCCGCAGGGGGCGGAGCCGTCGAAGACCTTGCCCGACATCCACTGGGGGGTGGAGAACTGCAGGTCGCGGGCCGAGAGGTCGTTGAGCAGCGTGTAGCCGGCTATGTGGTCGAGCGCCTCGTCCTCCGCGACCCGGCTGGCGCGGCGGCCGACGACGAAGGCGACCTCCGCCTCGTAGTCGACCTTGCGGCTGGCGGCGGGGAGCTGGACCATGGCCCCGGCCGGAGCAAGCGCGTTGCGGTACTTGCCGAAGATGGCTGGGCTCGGCGGCGCCTCGATCGAAGCCTCGGCGGCGTGGTCGCGGTAGTTGAGCCCGATGCAGATGATCTTGTCGGGGTCGGGTATGGGGGGCAGCAGCGAGACATCGGCGAGCGGGTGCGACGGCGCCCCCGCGTTGCCCAGCGCCCCCCGCAGCTCCTCGACCCGACCCTTGCCGATCAGCTCCCGCAGCGAAGAGCGATCCGGCTCCCCGAGCGCCGCCCAAGCATCGACGACCTCCTCGTCACGCAGGACTCCTGCCCGGGCTTCCGCATCCGCTTCATAGCTGACCAGCCTCATGCCGCCACCCTAGATCAACAACCCCGAGCCACCAGCCCCAGATGCGCTAGCTTTGGCGACCGGGCCGGCGCCCCAAGCCCCGACCCGGAAGCCCCAGGGGGCGTAGCTCAGCTGGTTAGAGCGCCGGCCTGTCACGCCGGAGGTCGCGGGTTCGAGTCCCGTCGCTCCCGCTCCTTCTGTCTGCATCTAGTCGCCGCTACGCGGGGCGTACCGGCAGTGCAGCATCAGCGCATTCCCATCTGGGTCCCTGAAGTGCGCCATGTGGCAGACGCCGCTGTCCATCGTCTCGGCGGCGAAGGCGATGCCCTTGGCTTCGAGCTCCTGGCGGGCTGCTTCGACGTCTTCGACGTGGAGGGCGATGGGGTGGCCGTGGGAACGGAACTCGATGCCGAAAGCTTTGGACTCGAGGATGGCGATGGTCAGGGTGCCGGTCTCGAACTCAGCGCCGGGCATCTTGCCGTAGCGGGCTGAGCAGGGGAGGCCGAGGACGTTGCCGTAGAAGTCGGTGGCTGCCTCGAAATCCTCGGTCGGGAGGGTGACGAAGTCGACGCCGGTGATAAGGGGCTCGCTCATGGCTGCCGATCCTACGTCGCTAGGCAAGAAATGTCCCAGCCTGGGCTGGTGATCGCTACTGCCTCGACTTTTTCACGAAAGCATCGGGCCCCATTTCTGAGGCTGTGCCATCGTTTCCCCTGCACTGGCGAGACCCGGGCTCGAGCCATTCGATCGGCGCTCAGCAGAGTTCCAGTATTTAAGTTTTCTCGCATAGAGAACCGCTTAGTAAGTTCGTTTTATCAGCACTTCAAAAGGTCAAAGTCGAGGGACCGACGACGGCTGGGATTGGAGCGAGGCGCACAGGGTTTGCCTTCGGCTGGCATATCGCTACGCGAGCAATCCGAGCGAGGCCGAGGATATTGCCCAGGACGCAGTGCTCCGTGCCTGGCGACGGCGTTCGACCCTGCGCGAGCCCGAGCGCCGCAAGCAGTGGCTGGCGACGATCGTCCGCAACGAGGCCTTCCGCCAGCACGCCCGCATCCGCCCCGATCCGATCGCCACGATCGAGGCCCATGAGGGGGAGGAGGACGAGCGCGTCCTCGCCACGGTCGAGACCGCCGACCTGTACGCCGCCCTCGAGCACCTCAGCCTTCGCGACCGCCAGCTGCTCGAGCTGCGCTACACCGAGGATCTCACCCAGGCCGCGATCGCCGACAAGCTGGGGATCCCAGAAGGGACGGTCAAGGTTCGCCTGCACCGCGCCCGCGACAAGCTGCGGCGTATCTACGTGCCACGCTGAGCGGCGGAGGCTTTGCGCATCTCCGCCGCGGCGGCCTGTGGGCCCATGTAGGGGACCAGCATCGCGAAGAGCAGATCGGGCAGCCGAGCCGGCAGCTCGGCCGCACGCCCGGCCAGCAGCTCGTCGAAGATCAGCCCGGAGACGGCCCCGGCGGACATCAGCGAGATGTTCTCCGGCAGTTCTTTGCCCGGTGCCAATTCGCGGCCCGGGTCGAGGTACTTGGTCAGCCGGGCGATCGCGTCCCAGTGCAACTGGCGGGCTTCGGAGCCGGCGGCCGCGACCTCGACCACGGCGGTCCGCGCCAGTGCCGGGTCGACCGCGAAGAGGTCGACGATCGTGCTCAGCCCTGTGGTCACCCGCGTCAGCCACGGCTGGCCGCCATCGCAGTTGGCGAGGATCTCTGCGAAGACCTGCTCGACCAGCATCTCGTAGGAGGCGAGGAAGCAGTCGTGCTTGTCCTCGAAGTACTTGTAGAAGGTGGTGCGGGAGGTTTCGGCCTCCTCGATCACATCGGCCACCGAGGTGTCTTTGTAGCCTTTGTCGCCGACCACGCGAACCATGGCCGCCAGGATCAGTTGACGCCGCGATTCAGTAGTCGACATCGGCCCGCCCGTAATAGGGAATGAACTGCTCGGTACGTTCATCATAGCGGCATCATGTACGAAGGTGTTTATCTGATCTCTCCGACCACCTCCCGTGCTGCCGCTACCGGTCCCAGATAGGGAACTAGCGTGGCAAATAGAAGGTCAGAAAGCAAACCCGGCGTTTGCTTGGTTTTTCCTGAGACAAGATCCTCGGAGATCAGGCCGACCACGGCGCCGGCCGCCATCCGCGAAGTGTTGGCTGGCAGTGCCCGGCCGCCAGGGGCGAAGTCGCGGCCCTCATCGAAGAAGGGCGTCAACCGCTGCACTGCCGCCCGCTGGCGCCGCTGGGCCGCCGGTCCGGCGGCGGCGACATCGACGAAGGCGAGGCGGGCCAGCAGGGGGTCCTCGGCAAGCGCTTCCAGCAGCGCCGCCAGGCCGGCGCGGGCGCGGTCGGGCCAGCGTTCCTCGCTTTCATAGGCGCCCGAGATCCGCCGCACCAGGCGCTCGACGGCACTGTCGTAGGCGGCGAGGAAGCAGGCTTGCTTGTCCTCGAAGAACTCGTAGAAGGTGGTGCGGGAGATGCCCGCCTCGCGGGTCAGGTCGCCCACCGTCGTCGCTGCGTAGCCCTTGCTCGCGACGACCTGCATCGTCGCCTCCAGCAGTCGCTCCCGCTGCGAGCGGCTGATCACCTCGCGCGGCAGCCGGTGCCGTCCGCGCGGCGGTCGCCAAGGTTCGTTGTCCCGCGCCGCCGCCACCGGCTCAGGCGATCTGGGCGCGGACGAGCTTCTCCGCTTCGCGGGTCTGCCGCAGCGCCTCGTCCTGGCCGAGGTAGGGAATGGTGACGATGTAGACGATGTCCGGCAGCAGCTCGCGCAGCCGCTCGGCGTTACCGGCGAGGATCTGGCCGACGATCAGCGACTCGGCCGCCGCAAGGGCGCCGCGGCCGGCGCTGGAGGGGATCGCTTCCTCCTCGAGCGGGTCCTCGCGGCCGCGGTCCAGGAGGGCCTGCAGCACCCGCTTGCCGGAGGCATAGAGCTGCATCCCGCGCTCGCCGGAGGCCGGCGCCTCGATCAGCGCCATCCGCGCCACGTCCGGGCGCCGGGCCAGCAGGTCGAGGAAGGCGGCGGCGGCGTCGCGGACCATCGTCGCCCAGGGCTTGTCCGGCGAGTAGGCCTCGACGACCCGTCCCATCGCATCGGCAAGAGCGAGCTCCATCGCCGCGTTGAAGCAGTCCTCCTTGTCGCTGAAGAGCTCGTAGAAGGTGGCGCGGGAGACGCCTGCCGAGTCGACGATGTCAGCAATCGTCGCTGCCCCGTATCCCTTCCTGGCGCAGACCGCGGCCATCGAGTTGAGGAGCCGCTCGCGCTGGGAGTGGGCGAGTACGGGCTCCGGCAGGTCCTTGCGCCCGCTGGGCAGTCGCTCCTGCTCTATGACCCTGCCGAGATCGTCCTGCGGAACGTCGGATTTGGCTCCATTGGCGGGCACGAGGTGGCTCCTAAGTCAGACAGCCGTGTTTAGGTAAACGCAATTGTACACCCCACCGTGCTTCTGTGGACATTGCAGTACCGAATTAATATTCGAGTGGCGGACTGGGAACCCGCCTGGAATGCCACGCCCCCGCCTGTACAGGGGGCGATGGCGCCGGCCCGAACTTCGGACCGCTGTACAAGCCCGCCCCGGCGGCAGCGGTCGATTATTCGGTGATGAAGACCGTGCCCCGGCAGATCGTCGCGTTCGGAGGTGGTGGCTTCTCGATGGAGTCCGGGAACCCGCTGCTCGACGACTACGTGCTTGGCCTCAGCCGCGCCGAGCGCCCCCGCGTCTGCTTCCTGCCTTCGGCTAGCGGCGACGCCGACCACTACATCGTCCGCTTCTACCGCGCCTTCTCCGCCGACCGCTGCGAGGCCAGCCACATCTCGCTCTTCCGCCGCGAGCAGGGGCCGACCGACCTGCGTCGCCACCTGCTCTCTCAGGACTTGATCTACGTCGGCGGCGGCAGCGTGATCAGTTTGCTCGGGGTCTGGCGGGCGCATGGGATCGACACGATCCTCCGCGAAGCCTGGGGGGCCGGGGTGGTTCTCTGCGGCCTCTCCGCCGGATCGCTCTGCTGGTTCGCCGACGCCGTCACCGGCTTCCACGGCGAGCCGCAGCGGGTCGAGGGCCTGGGGCTGCTGCCATTCAGCAACTGCGTCCACTACGAGCGCGACTCCAAGCGCCGCACCTCCTACCTCTCGTTCCTGCGCGAGGGGATGCGCCCCGGGTACGCGGCCGAGGACGGCGCCGCCCTGCACTTCACCGGCACCGAACTGAGCCGCGTGGTCGCCTCGCGGCCGGCGGCGCGCGGCTACCGGCTCGACGTTGCCGGCCGGCGGGTGGTGGAGATGCGGATCGCCACCACCTACCTCGGGGAGAGCGCGCCGACGGCCACCGTGCCGCTACCGGAGGCGCTCTCCACCGCGGTCGCCGCCTGATGATTAGGCGCATCCTCGCCCTCGGCGGCCACGACTTCAGCTCGCGCCCGCCCGACCGCGCCGTCGCCGAGCTGCTGCTGCGCCTGGCGACCGAGCGCGCCGGCGGCCGGCCGAAGATCTGCCTCCTGCCGACCGCCAGCGGCGACCCCTCCGAGCAGATCGGCCGCTTCTACGCCTCGTTCGGAGAGCGCCCCTGCGAGCCCTCCGACCTCTCCCTCTTCCGCCTCGGCCGGCGGCCGATGGTGCTGCGCGACCACCTGCTCGAACAGGACTTGATCTACGTCGGCGGCGGCAGTCTCGTCAACCTGCTCGCGGTCTGGGACGCGCACGAGATCGGCGCCATCGTCAGCCTCGCCTGGCGGCAGGGAATCGTCCTCGCCGGCCAGAGCGCCGGGGCGATGTGCTGGTTCGAGGCCGGGATCACCAAATCGTCCGGCAAGCCCCTCGCCGCCGCCGGCCTCGGTCTCCTGCACGGCAGCCTCTGCGTCCACTACAACAACGAGCCCGAGCGCCGCGCCGCCTACCTCGACGCCGTCGGCTCCGGCATGCCAGGCGGCTACGGCCTCGACGACTACGCCGGCCTCCTCTGGGAAGGCGAGGGCTCCCCCTCCGCCCTCACCGCCCGCCGCGGCGCCCGCGCCTACCGCGTCAGCACCAACGGATCAGGAGTCTCCGAGTCCCCCCTCCCCGCCAGGTTCTTACCGGCCCCAGCTCCAGCGGCGTTACGGGAGGACATCGCGGAGTTCCGCCGCATCACGGCGATGCGCAAAGGGGCGGGGTGGTTGGGCTGAAATTTTTGAAGCTAGGACCACACCGACAGCGCCACCGGCGGAGCCGACTGAGCGCTGGGGCCGAGGGGTGTCCCTGCCCCGGAGGCTCAAGAGCCGACGCCGAAAATCACGCCCAACGATCTGCTGCGCAACGGCCTCCGGGGCAGG
>DASYLY010000059.1:0-4318 GCA_036009365.1 Solirubrobacterales bacterium | reverse complement strand
TGGGCGATCTCGATGGGCGCCTGCTCCTCCAGCGGCGGCATGTTCTCCAACTACGCCGTCGTCCAGGGCGCCGACAAGTTCATGCCGATCGACCTCCACATCCCCGGCTGCCCGCCGCGGCCGGAGGCGGTCCTCTACGGCTTCACCAAACTGCAGCGCAAGATCCAGGGCAACCCCGACCCGGGCTGGCGGCAGCGCTACAACGCCGCCGGCACCGAGGAGTGGGCGCGCGGCGGTCCCCGCAGCGAACCGAGCGCACTGGAGATGGAGGCCTACGAGGCCGCTAGGCAGACGATCGAAGAACCGCCCACCACGGAGCCCGTCGGTGCCTGACGCCCCCGGCCTGGAGCTGATCCGGGGGGAGATCGAGCGCGACCACCCCGGCGCCGTCCTCGATACCTCCTTCGACCGCGGCCAGGCGGCCCTGAACGTCGACCCCGCCCAGATCCTCAGCGTGCTCACCTGGCTCCGCGACGCGCCGGCGCACCGCTACCGCTTCCTCTCCAGCCTCCACGCAGCGGACTACCTCCCGTCCCAACCACGCTTCGGCATCCACTACGAGCTCCTGAACCGCGACCGGGTCGAGCGCCTACGCGTGAAAACGATGCTGGGAGACGCTCCTCCCGCGGGTGGCGTCGTGGCGGGGGTCCCCCGCGGCGCGGAGGATGCGCAGCATCCGAGCACCGTGGGGGATGCCGCGACGACAGGACCCGCGGGCCCGGCCCTCCCGGAGATCGACTCCTGCGTCTCCCTCTTCCCCACCGCGAACTTCCAGGAGCGCGAAGTCTTCGACTTCTTCGGGATCGTCTTCCGCGGCCACCCCGACCTGACCCGGATCCTGCTGCCCGACGACTACGTCGGCTGGCCGCAGCGGCGCGACTTCCCGGTCGGCGGCGAGCCGGTCATCTTCACCTACAACGAGCGCGCCCATGGCTGAGCTGACGGAGGACCGCACCACCGAGGTGATGACCGTCAACATCGGCCCGCACCACCCGGCCACGCACGGCGTGCTGCGGCTGGTCGTCGACCTCGAAGGCGAGCTCGTGCGCGAGGTCAGGCCGGTGATCGGCTACGTCCACACCGGGATCGAAAAGTCCTGCGAGGACAAGAGCTACTGGAAGGTCATCCCCTTCGTCGAGCGGATGGACTACGTCTCCTACTTCTTCCAGATGGAGGCTTACTGCGGCGCGGTCGAGCGGCTGATCGGGCTGGAGATACCGCCGCGGGCGAAGTACCTGCGGACGATCTTCCTGGAGCTAAACCGGATCCACTCGCACCTGGTCTGGCTGGGGACGACGGCACTGGACCTGGGCGCGATCTCGATGCTCTGGTACTGCTTCCGCGAGCGCGACCGCATCCTCGACCTCTTCGAGATGGCGGCCGGGCAGCGGATGCACACCCGCTACTTCCAGGTCGGCGGCGTGATCGAGGACATCCCGCTCGGCTTCGAGGCGAAGCTGCGCTCCTTCGTCGAGGACATGCCGGTGCGAGTCGGCCAGTACCAGGCGCTGCTGGACCGCAACGAGGTCTTCCTGCAGCGGACCAAAGGGGTCGGCATCGTCGACCGCGAGCGGCTGCTGGAGCTGGGCGTGACCGGGCCCCTGCTGCGCGCCGCCGGCGAGCCCTGGGACCTGCGCAAGGCCTTCGACTACCTCGTCTACCCGGAGATGGACTTCCAGATCCCGGTCGGCACGGTCGGCGACAACTACGACCGCTACCGGGTGCGGGTGGCGGAGATGGTCGAGTCGACGCGGATCGTCGGGCAGTGCCTCGACGCCCTGCCGGAGGGCCCGTTCATCGCCGATGACCGCAAGTACGTGCTGCCGCCGCGCTCGGAGCTCTCAACCTCGATGGAGTCGCTGATCCATCACTTCAAGCTCGTCACCGAGGGCTTCCGGGTGGCGCCGGGCGAGGTCTACTACGGGATCGAGTCGCCGCGCGGCGAGCTCGGCTGCTTCGTCCTCGCCGACGGCTCCGCGAAGCCGGCCCGGGTCCACTTCCGCGACCCGTCCTTCGTCAACCTGCAGTCCTTCCGCGACATGTCGGTGGACACCTACATCGCCGACATGATCTGCAGCCTCGGGATGCTGGATCCGATTCTCGGCGGGGTGGATCGCTGATGGCTGAGCTGCCGATCGACAAGGCGCTGGTCGAGGGCCGGGTGCCGGACAGGCACCACGAGGAGATCCCCGAGCTTCATGAAGTCGACTGTCCCGCCGAGCTGCGGGAGCGGATCGAGGAGCTGATGGGGCGTTATCCCGACCGGAAATCTGCCTCCATTCCCGCCCTCTGGGCAGTGCAGGAGCGCTACGGCTGGTGCACGCCGGAGGGGATCCGGCAGGCGGCGGCGGTGATGCGGGTGACCCCGGCTTATTTGGAGTCGGTGGCGAGCTTCTACGACCTGCTGCACACCGATCCGGTGGGCACGCACCGGATCGAGGTCTGCACCAACATCAGCTGCTGGATGCGCGGCGGCGACGGGCTGCTCGATGCCTTCCGGGCGGCTGCCGCGGGCGACGATGAGAGCTTTTTCGTCACCGGGTTCGAGTGCCTGGGCGCCTGCGACATCGCCCCGATGGCCTCGATCGACCAGCGCTACTACGGGCCGCTGGAGGCGGCCGAGGCGATGACGGCGATCGAGCAACTCAAGGCCGGCGCCGAAGTTCTGCCCGAGAAGGCGCTTTCCGAGCGCGGGCTGGCCGGCGACTCGCCGCGGCCGGCGAGCGGCTCCAACGGAGGCGGTCCCGATGTCTGACCCGCGCGAGACCCGCGTCCTACTCGAGCACGCCGAGGACCCGGCGCTGCGGACGATCGACGGCTACAAGCGTCTGGTCGGCGGCTACACCACCCAGGAGAAGGCCTACCGGGAGCTGGAGCAGGACGAGGTCCTCAAGGAGCTCGAAGACTCGGGCCTGCGCGGCCGCGGCGGCGCCGGCTTCTCGATGGGCAAAAAGGCCTCCTTCCTGCCGCGCGGCGAGATGGCCAAGTACCTCTGCTGCAACGCCGACGAGTCCGAGCCGGGGGCCTTCAAGGACCGCGAGCTGATGCAGCGCAACCCGCACCAGCTGATCGAGGGGATCGCGATCGCCGCCCTCGCCGCCGACGCCGGCCACGCCTTCATCTTCATCCGCGGCGAGTACGCCGAGCAGGCCGACATCCTCGACGCCGCCGTCGCCGAAGCCTACGAGGCGGGCTACCTCGGCAAGGACATCCTCGGCTGTCACCGCGACCTCGAGCTGGTCGTCCACCGCGGCGCCGGCGCCTACATCTGCGGCGAGGAGACGGCGCTGCTCGACGCGCTCGAAGGCAAGCGCGGCAACCCGCGCCTGAAGCCACCGTTCCCGGCGGTGCAAGGCCTCTACGGCGGACCAACGCTGATCAACAACGTCGAGACGCTCTCCAATGTGCCGAAGATCGTCGCCAACGGCGCCGAGTGGTTCAAGGGCTTCGGCACCGAGCAGTCGCCCGGCACCAAGGTGGTCTCGATCTCCGGCGGCGTGCGCCGCCCCGGCAACTACGAGGTCGAGCTGGGGATCCCGACGCGGGAGCTGATCTACGGCCTCGCCGGCGGCCCGCTGCAGGGGCGCGAGGTCAAGGCCCTCTACCCCGGCGGCTCCTCCTCCCCGGTCCTCACCGCCGAGGAGGGACTCGACCTCCCCTACAGCTTCGAGGCGATGGCCGAAGCGGGCTCGATGCTGGGCTCCGGCTCGATCATCGTCGCCGACGACAGCGTCTCGATCCCGCACATGGCGCTGCGCACGGCGCGCTTCTACCACCACGAGTCCTGCGGCAAGTGCACCCCCTGCCGCGAGGGCACCAACTGGACGGTGAAGATGCTGGAGCGGGTCGTCCGCGGGGAGGCGACGCCGATGGACCTCGACATCATCAGCTCGGTCCAGGAGAACATCATGGGCCACTGCCTCTGCGTGCTGGGCGACTCGATGGCGATGCCGGTCAGCGCGATGGTGCGCAAGTTCCGCCCCGAGTTCGAGGCAGTGATCGAAGGCGCCGGCGACCCCTACGCGGTCGTGCGAGGCCCGGCCGAGACCCTGGGAGCATCGGTATGAGTGCCGGCAAAGAGGTGACGATCGTCGTCGACGGGCGCGAGATCGCCGCGACCGAAGGGCAGATGCTCCACGACGCGGCCCGCGAGGGCGACGTCGAGATCCCGGTCTTCTGTTACGACCCGAAGCTCGGCGACCCGGTCGGCGCCTGCCGGATGTGCCTGGTCGAGATCGAGGGGATCCCGAAACTGCAGACCTCCTGCTCGACCCCGGTCCGCGACGGCATGGTCGTCCACACCCGCACCGAGCAGGTC